>JAQTOX010000041.1 GCA_028713055.1 Methylococcales bacterium
AATCGTCGGTTGACCTGCACCTGACGCAATACAAATATGGTCAAAGCCCATTTCCCACGCATCATCAATCGTCAATGTCCCGCCAAAACGCACCCCGCCGTAAGCACGAAAGGTTTGACGACGAAGCAACATTAAATACATGACTTTCAAGAAGTTTTTGTCCCAACGAACGGTAATCCCGTATTCCGCAACGCCGCCAAAACCCGCCAAAATACGTTTGTCTAAATCTTCGTAAAGGTCTTTGAAATCAGCAATCGGCGCAGGCAAATTATTTGCGTCGCCTGTTAATTCAACAGGCAACGGTTCAAGTTTCAGCCCGTCAATCCCTGCCACTGCAAAACCTTCGTTAAGCAAATAATGGCTCATCGTATAACCCGCAGGCCCTAAACCGACGACTAACGCATTTTTACCGTTGTACGGCAACATCACGGGACGTTTGACGTTGAGCGGATTCCAACGCGTCAACAAACTGTAAATTTCAAATCCGTAAGGCATAAACAAAACGTCGGTCAAAACGTTAGTTTCGATTTGCGGAATGTTCACAGGGTCGGTTTTTTGGTAAATACAACCCTTCATACATTCGTTACAAATCCGATGCCCCGTGCCTGCACACATTGGATTATCAACCGTGACAATTGCCAACGCTCCAATGTTATCGCCATCACGTTTGACCAAATTCATTTCTGAAATTTTTTCATCAAGCGGACAACCAATTGTTGTTACGCCCATTGGGTCTTCTTTAAACGTGTTAGTTTTTTTGTTACGCATCCCTTTTGAACAAGAATCCGTGTCACGCTCATGGCAGTAAATACAATGATTTACTTCCGATAAAACTTGGCGTTCGTTATAACGCGGGTCGGTTAATTTAAAACCATCACGACGGCGACGATGATCGCCCATCCAGACGTTAAATTCGGATCTATCAATTAGTTCGTGTTCGACTAAATTATCGAAATCCCGTTTTTCAGGGAATTTGAAACTGAGCCATTTTGCAACCACGTCGTTATCTTGTTGCGCGACAAAACACCAACGTTGCACGACATCCATTAAACCAGCGGTGAATTCAGTAAAATCAGGCGCGTTGATAATGTCAGCGAATTCGGTTGCCGCGAGTTCGTGAGATTTTAATTTTTCGCGTAAGGCTTCGGCTTGTAAATCGGCATTTTCATAATTACTTTCTTTGCCTTTTGCCAAGGTTTTGTAATGGTTTGCCAATGAACCAATTACCGCACCAACTCGCGCCACACGATGTTCTTCGTCATCATCTAAATTGGCTTCGGGGAAACCGGCTTCGATTAACAAATCAAAACGATTTAACACGTCAGGAATTTTCCAATCGTCCGTGGTTTGACCTTTAAAAACCACGCCTAATTTTTCGACCACTTCATTTTTAAACGTAAAAATGGTTTCGAGTTCGGCTTGAATATGGCTTTTTTGCGCTTGATGTTCGTTTTCAACATTGAACAATTTAGCGACAAATTTTCCAACGTAAGGTGCAACTTGAACGAGCATTTCCGATTGTTGTTCGGGTGATAAATCTGCACCTTGTGTGTTGCGGTAAGAAATGTAATTTTCATACAAATCAGCATCGTGGTATTTCACGGATTCGTCAAAAACCACGAGTAAATCTGTTAATCGCGCTGAATCGTACAAATCGGCGTAATTAAAATTAGCAATACCTAGGGGAAAGTCTTTTTGTGTCATAAGTCTTATGCTCAAATGAAGTTTAAAAAAAGAGGGATAACATCCACGGGGTGAATGTTATCCCTTCGTTGTAAAAATTGAATTTTATTTTGTATAACCGTTTTGCGCTCGCTGACGCAACAGGTGATCCATCAACACAATCGCCACCATTGCTTCTGCAATCGGTGTCGCGCGAATGCCAACGCATGGGTCGTGTCGTCCTTCGGTAATCACTTCGACTGCATTGCCTTCGAGGTCAATACTTTTGCCAGCTAAACGTAGGCTCGACGTAGGTTTCAAAGCAATACTCGCAGTAATCGTTTGACCGCTTGAAATTCCACCTAAAATTCCACCAGCGTGATTACTTAAAAAACCATCTGGCGTGATTTCATCACGAAATTGCGTACCTTTTGCTTCGACGCATTTGAATCCGTCGCCAATTTCTACGCCTTTCACGGCATTGATGCTCATCAGCGCGTAAGCGAGTTCAGCGTCTAAGCGGTCAAAAATAGGTTCGCCTAATCCTGCGGGAACATTCGTTGCCACGACTTCAATGCGCGCGCCGATGGATTCGCCTTCTTTGCGAAGCGCGTCCATGTAACTTTCCATTTCGGCAATTTTATTCACATCGGGGCAAAAAAACGGATTGGTTTCGATGACATCCCAATCGACTTGTTCAGTTTTAATTGTGCCGAGTTGTGACAAATAACCACGAATTTCAATGCCTGCAATTTCTTTCAAATATTTTTTTGCAATTGCACCAGCGGCAACACGCATCGCGGTTTCACGCGCCGAAGAACGTCCACCGCCACGATAATCGCGGATGCCGTATTTTTGCTGATAAGTGTAATCGGCATGACCAGGACGAAATGCTTGTGAAATTGTGGAATAATCTTTCGAGCGTTGGTCGGTGTTTTCAATCAGTAAGCCAATTGGCGTGCCGGTAGTTTTACCTTCAAAAACGCCTGATAAAATTTTCACTTCATCAGCTTCACGGCGTTGCGTGGTATGGCGAGACGTTCCGGGTTTGCGACGGTCTAAATCGATTTGAATATCGGCTTCGCAAAGTTCCATATTCGGTGGGCAACCGTCGATAATACAACCCAATGCCACGCCGTGACTTTCGCCAAACGTTGTGACGGTAAATAATTTTCCTATTGTGTTTCCTGACATTTTTTAAACCTAAATTTGTGCTGAAAAATGGCGAATTTTTTAGTTTTTAAGAATATAAAAAAAGCCGCCAATTTTCACAAAACGGCAGCTTTTTTATTTTGAAAAGTGCGAAATCTATCTTTCCAATAATGCCAATTTTCCTTCTTTACCGTTCCATTCTTCCGCATCAGGCATAGCGTCTTGAACTTCGGTAATGACAGGCCAAATTTTTGATAATTCAGCATTTAATTCAATGAATATTTCTTGACCTTCAGGCAACTCATCTTCAGCATGAATCGCATTTGCAGGGCATTCTGGTTCGCATAATGTGCAGTCAATACATTCGTCAGGATCAATAACTAAAAAGTTAGGTCCAACATGAAAGCAATCAACCGGACACACATCTACACAATCGGTAAATTTACATTTAATGCAGTTTTCAGTAACAACAAAAGCCATAATCTAAATCTCAAAAAGGATAAAAAGGGAAATTATTTGAACTAGCGTATTCTAGCAGAATTACGGCTTACCAAACAAATGCGCGGCTTGAGGTGGAGCTTTTTGTTGTAAACAATGATATGCCGCGTTTTCGTATTTAATGGTCAATGATTGAGCATTTTCATGTTCGATTAAAAATTTTTCTGCTTCAATCGCTGTCAAA
This sequence comes from Methylococcales bacterium, assembly GCA_028713055.1. Taxonomy (GTDB): domain Bacteria; phylum Pseudomonadota; class Gammaproteobacteria; order Methylococcales; family Methylomonadaceae; genus UBA10906. Next base: position 3,497 of record JAQTOX010000041.1, read on the forward strand.
TCTTTCATCATAAACGTGGCAATACATTCACAGGCTTTGCTCACTCGCCCCTTATCGTTCTCTGGATTCGCCGAATTTTTCAACTCACGATCTACACATTGATTTTCAAATGTCTTTTCAAACTTTTGCTTATCGCCCGAAGTTACTGCGGAACCGAGTAACGTGTGACTAACCGGCGTTTTTTGAGCTGCGCTACTACTTGTAGGCGTTTTCTCGTCCGAACAACCGGCAATTAAAACAAGGCTTAAAACGGCAATGAACATTTTGTTAACTGAATGTTTTTTCATAAAATATCAAAGAAAATAGGTAAAATGGCATTATGCTAGAACCACGAAAAAAAGCAACGCACTGTATTATTTTCACTCTTAGAGTTAACCATTATTATGAAATCCATTTACAGTCAATCAGCGCATCAAGAAGCCATCGACTCTTTTCTAAAATTTTGTCATCAGAAAACTTACCCCGGCAGAGTAAACATTATTAACATCGGCGATATTTGCGATCGATTATTTTTTATTATCAGCGGTTCGGTAGCTGTGTGTGCCGAAGATGATGATGGTGAAACGGGTCACGAATTGATTTTGGCGTACTTAAACAAACATGAATTTATCGGCGAAATTGGTGTCTTTAGAGGTGAAGAGGTTCGAAAAGTGAATGTGCGAACTCGTGAACCCTGTGTGTTAGCCGAAATTAGTTACGTTCGACTTAAAGAAGTTTTACGCAGAGAATTACTCTATTGCGCTCCAGACATTTTATACATTATTGGCGAGCAAATGGCAGACCGGTTATTGGCGACCAGTAACAAGTTGTGCGAACTTGCGTTTATTGATGTCGAAGGACGAATTGCCCATGCACTTTTAGATTTGTGTAAATCACCCGATGCCATTACGCATCCAGACGGAATGCAGCTGCATATTTCACGGCAAGAAATTGGGCGTATTGTGGGTTGTTCACGGGAAATGGCGGGGCGGGTTCTTAAAGAATTAGAACAAAAAGGTGTGATTGCATCACATGGTAAAACGATTGTTGTTTATGGCACACGCTAGTTCCAGCTTCACTTCATTCCACTTTAGGTAATTAAGATGACCTTCCCGACCGCTAAACAAGATGCCGATTATCATGCGGCTCGTTTAAAAGAAAATCCACAAATGCAATCGCCGGCGTACCGTTTGGCATATCACGATTTTGATTTTATGATTCGAGACGAGTTACGTCCCGTGCGTTTGCAATTAGAATTATTAAAACCAGAACTTGCGTTTACCGAACATGGAATTAAAGCAACGATTGTAATTTTTGGCAGTGCGCGGGTGGTTGATGCCAAAACTGCACAACTTCAATTCGATTTAGCACAACAAAATTTTGCCGCCAATCCGCAAGATAGCGAAGCTCAACAAGCGTTGAAACGCGCTGAAAACGCGGTACAGAAAAGTTATTATTACGAACAAGCCCGTCAATTAGCCACGTTGATTACCACCCATAATTTAGGACAAAATCAACCACTCGTCGTGATGACTGGTGGCGGCAGTGGCATCATGGAAGCAGCAAATCGTGGTGCATCCGAAGCGGGAGGGAAAAGTATTGGTTTAAATATCGTGTTACCGCTCGAACAAATTCCAAATGCGTACATCACGCCCGAATTGTGTTTTCAATTTCATTATTTCCCGATTCGCAAAATGCACTTAATGATGCGAGCAAAAGCGTTAGTTGCTTTTCCTGGCGGATTTGGGACGTTAGACGAATTGTTTGAGGCGTTGACGCTAATTCAATCAAAAAAAATGCACCGCATTCCAATCATTTTGTTCGGACAACATTATTGGAATCGAATCGTGAATTTTGACGCGCTGGTTGAAGAAGGTGCGATTGCCGCCGAAGATTTAAACCTCATTCAATACGCAGAAACTGCTGAACAGGCGTGGGCATTGATTGTAGAAAGTTGGTCATAATGAAAAATTTGTATCCATTTATTTTCAATAACATTTTTTTCACATTCACCTGTTAACCTTCGCTCACTACACAAAACTTTGGAGCCAAAAATGAAAACAAAAGTAGATTTTATTCTTTCAGCGGCAATCGTTGCTAATGCAACTGGTGGTCTTTTATTAGGCGAATTTAACAATTGGGATGAAAAGAAAGGTATTCCGTTAAAAAAGAAAAAAGAAGGTTCGCTCAAAACGTCATTAGATTTGGAAGCAGAAAAAAGCTACCAATATCGTTATTTGCTGGATGATGGGCGATGGGTAAATGATGATCGCGTGAATCAAGAGATTCATATTGAAAATTGCGTTGTCATTGTTCCTGCTAAAACTGCAAAAACAGATGATTTGACTAAAATCGAAGGTGTCGGTAAAAAAATTGCTGAATTATTGATTGCCGAAGGTATTACAACTTTTGAAGCATTAGCGAATAGCGATGCCAAAAAACTTAGAATCATCCTCGATGCCGCAGGGAACAGATTTAAAATATACAACCCTGCAACGTGGTCAAAACAAGCTAAATTAGCTGCAAATGGCAAGTGGGATGAGCTTAAATCATTACAGAAAGAATTTAAAATTAAGAAATAACGCTAATTTCTTATTCGTGATGGTGGCTGTCTTCGGGTGAAACAGCTACCGCTTCTACCGCCACACCATATTTATAAACCATCAAACCGCCTAAATCTGCGCCAAAAATAATCAGACCTAAAAGTACAACGGAAAGGAGGTTGTAAATTCCCCAACCGTCAACGGGTCGACGTAATCGCCACGCCAAGAGTGCCATTGATAACGCTAAAATCGAAAGTCCTAATTGCTCGTGGCGTTCCATAATTGCGTGGACATTGTGACCATGTGGCACAGTTTCAGCAGCATTAAATCCAGCCCAAACCGTTAAACCCGCAAACACTGTTCCCAAATAAAGCAAACCACTCGCAAAACTGCGCCATTCCGCTTTTTTCATTACCGTGCCGATTAAATCCACTGCGACAAACAAACTTAAAAACGCAATCGGGAAATGAACTAATAACGGATGAATGTTGGCAAGGCTTGAAATTCCCACTAATAAACTTGGAAATCCGCCTGAATCGTGAGCCGTCGCGCTTTCAAATAAGGCTAGAAAACTGGTCAACATTTCTAAAATCTCGTTGTGACCATCAGCATTGCCGTGAATGTAAAACGATAAATAATTCATAAAATCTCAATCGAAACGCTGAGCGTCAGCGGGTAGTTTATTAAAAATAGGATTTTTAGCGATGCCATAATGCTTTGGATAATAAACACCCGCTAAATGTAAACCGTCTGGTGGCGCAGTCACACCACCTAATTTTCGATTTTTCACGTCAAGTAATTCTTGAGTCCATGTTATAGGCTGTTTTTCTGAACCAATTGCAATCAAAACACCGGCAATGTTGCGAACCATGTGATGCAAAAACGCATTTGCTGACAGTTCAATAATCACCTGCTCGCCAACCCGTTGCACGTCGATAAAATACATTGTGCGTAACGGACTTTTTGACTGACAACCTTGCGCCCGAAACGACGTGAAATCATGATGTCCAATTAAACTTTGAGCGGCTTCGTGCATTTTTTCAGCGTCTAATGGTAACGGACACCATGTTGTTTGCCGATGATATAACGCTGAGGGCGTAGCACGATTCAAAATAACATACCGATAAAAACGGGCAATGGCTCGATAACGTGCGTGAAAATCACCGACCGCTTCTTGCGCCCAAATTACCCGCACATCAGGGGGTAAATGGGTATTTGTACCTCGATGCCACGCTTCTAAACTTCGCACTGCCGTTGTGTCGAAATGCACGACTTGTTCTGTCGCATGAACACCGGTATCGGTTCGTCCCGCACATTGCACAGTAATTGGATGTTGTGCAATTTTGCTCAACGCGTGTTGAAGTTCGTGTTGAATGTTGCGATGCTCAACTTGCCATTGCCAACCAAAAAAACGACTGCCGTCGTATTCGATACCTAAAACAATGCGGGTCATTTTTGAAGTAATAACGTTCTGACGGGATTAAATGATTTGCGGTGTATGTCTAAAATACCGAACTGTTCGATTTCTTGGCAATGTTGTTTTGTGCCGTAGCCTTTATGTTTTGAAAACGAGAATTGCGGATAAATTTTGGCACATTCATACATAGAATTATCACGAGCCACTTTGGCTAAAATTGACGCGGCACTGATTTCTTGAACGGTTTTGTCGCCTTGAATAATGGCGCGAGCGGGAATGTTGAGTTTTGGAAGTTGGTTTCCATCGATTAACACTTCGTTTGGTTGAACGTTTAAACCTTCGACAGCGCGTTGCATCGCTAATAACGTGGCTTGCAAAATGTTGATGTCGTCGATTTCGTCAACGCTGGCTTGAGCAATTGACCAACTGAGAGCCTGTTTTTTGATTTGTTCAGAAAGCAATTCGCGTTTTTTCGCGCTTAATACTTTGGAATCGGCTAAACCGACAATGGGGAAATCTGGATTTAAAATCACAGCAGCCGCGAAAACATTGCCAGCCAAACACCCCCGTCCCGCTTCGTCTACACCTGCAATCAAAATCATAGATTTAACGCAAAATGCCGCGTGTGACGTTACGGAGAAAATTCACCATGTTCGATAACTCTTTACTATCGCCCGCTAAATCTTCCATTTGTTCAATCGCATCTTCGAGACGCAAATTCATTTTATAAATCATTTTGTAGGCTTTGCGAATCAGGCGAATATCTTCGGCGGAAATGCCGTTGCGTTCCATGCCGACAGAATTGATACCGTGTGGACGAGTTGGGCGACCCCCGACCATCACAAATGGCGGAATATCTTGCGTAATCGCGCTACCCATTGCCGAAAAACTGTATTGACCGATTTGGGTGAATTGATGCACTAACGTAAAACCGCCCAAAATTGCGTGACTGTTCAAATGCACATGACCCGCGAGTGACGCGCCATTTGCCATAATCACGTGATCACCAATCACACAATCATGCGCAACGTGTGTGTAAGCCATAAATAAATTATCGCTGCCAATCTTCGTCAAACTATTATCTTGATGCGTACCACGGTGCATCGACGTGTATTCACGAATAACATTGCGGTCGCCAATTTCTAAGCGTGTAATTTCGTGTGCATATTTTTTATCTTGTGGGTCTTCGCCAATCGAACAAAATTGATAAATGTGATTATCTTTGCCCAGCGATGTGTGACCTTTAATGATGACATGTGGCGCGATAACTGTACCCGAATCAATTTTAACGTCCGCACCCACAATTGAAAACGCGCCGATACTCACATTTTCTGCGAGTTCGGCGCGTGGGTTTATAATAGCAGTAGGATGAATCAAAACTTACTCAACCACTGCTGCACAACGAATTTCAGCACTTGCCACAAATTCACCATCGACTTCTGCACGACATTCAAATGCCCAAACATTACGTTTACTTTTGACAAAACGCGCTTCCAACATCAACTGATCACCGGGAACGACAGGGCGTTTAAACTTCGCTTTATCGATACTGGTTAGGTAATAAATCATGCCTTTCAATTCTTCACCAGCAGTTTCAGAAGCTAACAAACCAGTCGTTTGTGCCATTGCTTCCAAAATCAACACGCCGGGCATCACAGGTTTTTGTGGGAAATGCCCTTGAAAAAACGGCTCGTTATAAGTGACATTTTTCACCCCTAATAACCTAACGCCAGGCTCGCATTCCACCACTTTATCCACTAATAAAAACGGATAACGGTGTGGCAGAAAGGCTTGAATTTGCAGAATATCTAACGTTATAGACATGGTTTTTAACTTCACTTTTTTAGGTTATAAAAGGGGTGGCGGACAGATTTGAAACCTGTAATCACTCAGGCATTGAGGTTAATTTTTGTTGAACTTGTGCGGTTACGTCTATTTGTTCGCTGGCATAAATTACGCCGTCGGTTAATAACAAATCAAAGCCTTGATCTTTTGCAATCCCACGAATGGCTTCAACAATGCGACGTTGTAATTTCCCTAATTCTTCGTTGCGACGTACGTTGAAATCTTCGCTAAATTCTTGTTGCGTGCGTTTGAAATCCCGTTTTTTGTTCAAAATATCTTTTTCTAAATTACCACGTGCCGATTCGCCTAAAACAGCCGCATCTTTGCTTAAACGCTCTTCCATGTTCTGAATGTCTTTTTGTTGCGAAACAAGTTGTTTATCACGTGGCGAGAATTCTTGTTCCAAACGTTTTTTGGCTTTTTCAGCTTGTGGTGCTTTTTCAAGTACAGCAGGAATGTTCACAAAGCCTACTTTCAAATCGGCATAACTGATATTTGCCGCAAAAATTAAGCCTAAAAATAACGCGATTTTGGTTTTCATAAAGATGGAATTCTCCGAGAGTTTCGATTGGAAATAAAAAAATATGCTTAAATTATAAGTGATAAGAACAATAAACTAAAAATTGTTTTAGAAGTTTTGTCCGAAGTTAAATTGGAAAATTTGTTTTTGGTCGCGAGTGCTACTCAATAAGTCGTTATTCGAATTTGCATTGAGTGGCATTGCGGCACTGACCGATAATGCACCGAATGGCGACATCCATTCACCCGATAAGCCCGCTGAATACTTCATATTATTGACATTCAAACCATTACTAATTGAACCCGCGTCGAAGAATGTACCTAAACGTACCGATTTTGTATCGGGCATAAATGGAACAGGGAAAAATAATTCGACGTTACCAATAACTTTGCTCGACCCCCCAAAAGCGTAGTTTTGATAAGGACATCCCACTGCCGTCGGATTAGCAACGGCGTACGTGTGGCAACTATCGGTATGAGCATCGCGTGGACCCAGCGTGTTATTTTTGAACCCACGTACTGAACCTGTACCACCGGCAAAATAATTTTCAAAGAACGGCAAACCATTCGTATTGCCATAACCGTCACCGTAAGCCGCTTCGCCTTGAACTCGTAAGGTAAAATCTTTTGCGAGTGGAAAATACATTTGATGTTTATAACTTGCTTTGTAGTATTCCAAATCACTACCTGGAACAGTCGCAAGTGCCGAAAGACGTTGTTGTCCGCCCTTATTTGGGAAAATGGCACGATTCAATGTATCGTGTGTCCAGCCAACTGCGGGGGCAAATGTGAAAAATGAGTCACCGTTACTTTTAATAAATGCTGCAATGTTGTCAGACGTGTAATCGGTTTTACCCAACGTGGTGTATTTACCATCGAAATCAAAACGAATTTGATCGAATTCATTCAGCGGCAAACCAAAGTTAATTCCCGCGTTCATGACGTTGGTGGTGTAGTTTGCAATGTTAATTTGTCCCGCATTTCGTTTCGTATAACCCAAGTTATAGCCCTGACTTACGCCATCAGTGGTGAAGTACGGATTGTGAAAACCAAACTGATAACTGGTCAAATAGTTACTGTTATTAAACGCTAAATTGACGAGCTTGCCTGAACCGAAAACGTTATTTTGTGAAATATTGGCGTTCAAAACAATCCCTTGAACCTGCGAATAACCAATACCTGCCATTAAATTACCTGATGGTTTTTCAGTCACCGTGTAATTCACGTCAATTTCATCAGCCGTTCCTGCAACAGGTGGTGTTTCAACCGCCACATCTTCAAAATAACCTAAACGTTCTAAGCGCGTTTTTGAACGTTCGATTTTAGAACTTGATGCCCACGTTGATTCCATTTGGCGCATTTCACGGCGTAATACTTCGTCACGAGTTTTCGTGTTGCCTTTAATGTTTATTCGACGCACTGAAACCCGTTTTGCGGGGTCAACGAAGAATGTCATGTTGACGGTTTTTGTAGCTTCGTTGATTTCTGGAATCATGTTGACGTTGGCAAACGCATAACCATCATCGCCTAAACGATCAGAAATTGCTTTTGAGGTTTCAGTTGCACTTTTACGTGAAAAAACTTCGCCAGGTCCGACTTTCATGAGTTTGATCAACTCGTCAGCGGGAACGATTAAATTACCAGCAAGTTTCACTTTGTCGAGTTTATAAACGTCGCCTTCTTTGACGTTAATCGTGACATAAATGTCTTTTTTGTCCGGTGTAATCGCAACTTGCGTAGATTCGATGTTGAAATTGATGTAACCACGATCCAAATAATATGAACGTAATGTTTCCAAGTCGGCAGACAATTTCTGTTTAGAGTATTGGTCATCTTTGGTGTAAAACGACAATAAATTCGACGTGTTTAATTCGAGTTTTTTTAATAGTTCAGTTTCATCAAAAATGCTGTTACCGACAATGTTGATTTCTTTAATTTTAGCGACGCGCCCTTCTGAAATTTTGATAAAAATAGCAACGCGGTTTCGGGTCAAATCGGTAACTTCGGTTTTGATGGTTAAACCATATTTGCCATGGCTGAGATATTGGCGATTAAGTTCTTGTTCAACTTTATCGAGTAATTGGCGGTCAAATGTTTTGCCTTCTGATAAACCGATTTTTTTGAGAGCCTTTTCTAAATCGTCTTTGCTTAAATCTTTATTACCTTCAAAAATAATTTTTGCAATCGACGGACGTTCTACCACGTTGACGATGAGTGTTGAACCGTCGCGTTCGACTGAAATATCTTTGAAAAATCCTGTCTTAAAAAGTGACTTAATCGCAGGTGCGGTGTTGTCTAATGAAAAACGCTCGCCAACAGTAACGGGTAAATAATTATAAACCGTACCTTCTGAAATACGTTGCAAGCCTTTGACCTTAATATCCCGAACAATAAATTCTTCATCGGCGTAAACAAGTGGAGAAATAGCTAAACAAAGTAAGATGATGTGGGAGAGGTTTTTTAATTTCATAGACGTGATTCTGACGATTAAAACGAAAAGGGTGTTTTGAACTGGCACGAATTGTATCACAAGGCGTTAGGGGTAAGTAGCAGTGAACTGTAATCTATGATTTTTCAAACAAAACTTTTAAAAACAAAAAAGCCCCCCCAAATTTCAATAAACTGGCAGGGCTTTTAAACTACATCGCTAAAATTTATTTTTTAGGTTCGGGAGATTTTTCCGCGCCGTCTTTAGTTTTAGTCGCATCATTTTTACTGTCATTGCCTTTTGTTGCGGGTTCTGATTTTTTAGCCGCACACGCACCTTCGGCTGTTTTAGGTGTTTCCATTTTCATGTTTGCACCGCATGCCATTTCAGCTTCTGCTAATTGCATATAACCTGACGATAACTCAGTTACGCCAAACGGATTAGTTTCGGCATTTACGGTCGTTGCAGAAATACTTGAAAGTAAAGCCGCTCCCATCGTAATCACAAAAGAAGTGGTGATTTTTTTCATGTTTAATTCCTCGATTTTTAAAATTATTTTTTAGGCGGATGTACGTCATACAATGGCGAGTTGTCTAGCGGTTTTTCGGAGGATTTCATTGCGCCACACGAACCTTCTTTCATCATTTCGCCGTGCATTTCACCACACGCACCTTCTTTGCCTTTCATCATCGCGCCACATGAGGATTCCATGCCTTTTTTCATTTTGTCGCCGTCCATCATATCGCCACATTTACCTTCAGGGGTTTTGACACCGGCTTCTGATTTTTTGCCTGCACACGAACCTTCCGCTGTTTTTGGAGCTTCCATTTTCATATTTGCACCGCATTTCATTTCAGCTTCTGCGAGTTGCATATAACCGGATGATAATTCAGTTGCACCAAACGGATTAGTTTCGGCATTTACAGCCGTTGCAGAAATGCTTGAAATTAACGCTGCACCCACAGCAACAGCAAACGGGGTTGTGATTTTTTTCATGTTAAAAACTCCTAAGTTGCAAAATTATTATTAGAAACATCGACGTGAAACGATTGTCGAGTCGCGCTTATCATACCAAAGCCGACTGATAAAAAATCAAATTTACACGCAATAAAACGAACTCATTCTGCAACATGTCGGCGCGTTGTCATACCCGACAAATCAAAGTCCTTCCCACGGTGTATAAAGCCCCGTCACATCTACACCAAATAAATCTAAAACTCGTCCAACGGTTTCATTGACCATTGCAATCAACGAATCGGTCTTGTTATAAAATGCGGGCATCGGTGGAAAAACAATTCCACCCATTTCCGTAATGATGCCCATATTTCGAATGTGTACTAAATGCAACGGCGTTTCACGTGGCATCACCACTAAACGTCGCCGTTCTTTCAGCACTACATCTGCGCCCCGTGAAATTAAATTATCTCCAAAACCATGTGCAATTGCCGCCATCGTTTTCATGGAACAGGGTGCGATAATCATACCTTCTGTTTTAAAACCACCGCTGGCAATCGTCGCCGCAATATCATGAATACCGTGCGTTACGTCGGCTAATGCACTTAAATCATCGCGGGTCATATCGAGTTCATGTTTTAAATTTACCAACCCCGCCGACGAAATCACCAAATGCGTTTCCCATTCTGGCTGCATTTGTAAAACTTGCAACATTCGCACACCATAAATTGCACCCGTTGCACCAGTAACCGCAATGATTAAGCGTTTTTTACCACTCATTTAGCGTCATCTTTTTTCTTGAATTTATACGGCGCGGCGGTGGGTTTAGTCGCTTCACCTTCAATAATTTTGTCTTTGTCGTGTAATTCGTCAGATTCGCCATGCCCTTCTTTCATCGCAGAACGAAAATTGCGAATTGCACCGCCGACATCTTCGCCGACATTACGTAATTTTTTGGTACCAAACAGTAAAATGATAATGCCTAAAATTAAGGCTAATTGCATCACGCTAAAGTGCATTTTTAACTCCTCTATTGTTCACGTTGGGCTTTTTCATCCAAACCCGATAAACCAAAACGACGGTGTAATTCGTTTAAAACATCGTTTGGATTCAAACCTTGTTGTGCCAATAACACCATGCAGTGAAACCACAAATCTGCCGTTTCATAAATAATCTGCTCTGCATCGCCATCTTTGGCAGCAATGATAACTTCAGCGGCTTCTTCACCAATTTTTTTCAAAATCGAATTTAGCCCTTTTTCGTACAAACTGGCAACGTAAGATTTATCGCCAGATTGTTCTTTGCGCTGTTCTAAAACCTGCGCGAGTTGCATTAACGTGTTGTTCATAATATCGTCCTACGAAATTGAATGTTCTATTGAATGCGAATGAACCGCTCGCTTGGAATCTTCCGCTGTCCATTCTGAGTTGTCGTCATTTAATAATTCAGGATTTGTTTTCATATTGTTTCATCTCATATTTTTCTGCCTTGCGAATGAAAATAATTTTGAGCTTTAACTTTTTCTCTGCGTAGCCACTTCATAAACGGTGTTATTTTCTCGTTTTCCTACAGCAATGACGAACACAATAATTTCGCCATCATCCACTTCGTAGACTAATCGATAGCCTGAAGAACGCAATTTGATTTTATAAGCGCAGTCAAAATCATGCAGTCTATTCGCTGGAATGTGCGGATTTTCTAAACATTTAGCCAATTTCTTTTTGAATTGCCCTTTAATGCTGTTATCGAGTTTGTCCCATTCTTTTTGTGCGCTGGGCAAAAATTTCAATTTATAAATCATCGAGCGAAACTTCAACGGCAAACGATTTTTCAGCTTGTCGCGCCTTTACAATTTTGCCTAATTCGTAATCTTCTAATTGATTTACCATGCGTTCATATTCAACAGGCGAAACTAAATACGCGGCTGGTGCATTGCGATTAAAAATAGCCACCGTTTCGCCTTCAGCTTTATCAAGTAACGCTTTCGGATTGCGTTTTAACTCTGAAATACTCGCACTAAATGGAGCTAATATCTGTTGCATCTTTTAAACCTCCCAAAAAATTAAACTTCGCACCCTTAAAACAAAAGGAAAAAACACTGTCACCCACGCACCAACCGAACGACTGATGTTGTGGATTGAATCCTTTCGCAATTCGTAATCTCGCAATGGTAAACTGCATCGCCTGACAAGCAATCTTAAAATTCAACAGGAGTTTTTAAAATGCAAATCACAGTAAATACCATCATCGAAAAGTTAAAACCCTTTTCTGCCGTTACCTTTCCAACTCTTCGTGAACAATCGAAATTTGACGTTATTATCAGCGATGACGGGATTGTCACGATAATTAACAGCGGGAATAATTCTTGTGTGCTGGATGATGCTCACGTTTTTAGCGTTAACGAGCGTTACGAAAAACTCCTAAATCGTAAAGATGGTAGCCATTTAAAGGCGGAGTACAACACTCCAGAGGCAAAAGCCCCAAGTTTCATTTTCAGTCCATACCTCGCCAGAATTATTCATTTCGTTCATTCAGGCGAATAACCGCTTAACGCTCAATTGAAAAGGAAAGCCGCTCATCTCAAAAATGAGCGGTTTTTTATCATTGTCCCATACGCACAAGACGGACTGAGTAGGGATAGTCTTTTTCACTGGAGTCATTGCTACCGGAAGCGAAGCCCACATTCCAAACGAAGGAGCCATAAAATCTCGGATTATCATCCGAGAACGAAGCCGACCAAAACAAGTAGTTGTCTTTTGTGTCGGGAAAATAAGTAGTGTTAATGGTTGGAAAAGTTGTCTTTAAAACGTCTCTATTACTTGAACAAACAAGACCATAGCCATTGTTTGAGTTGAGTGATTCTTCGGTTAGTTTGTTGTATTGGCCATCAGAGCAATAAATCAAGCCTTGTAATTCAACATTAGTTGGCATCCGCCAATCATTCGCGCCACACAAAGTTTGTGAATTTACCGCATTGATGAAAGCGTAAGTGTTGCAATTATCTTCTGTCGAACAACTTATTGGCTTCCTAAACAATGAAGCAATGTCTGTATAACCCGATGAACCGCCATTTTTACTTGCATCGGGTTCGTACCACGAGTAATACCAATCTTTATCCCGCAACCCACCATCATCGGTTTTAACTTCCCAAGTCAAGCCCGTATTGTTATCTTTCGTGCAAGCCCAATCTTTTGCACCTGTGCCGAGTTGTGCTGTGATGGGTAAAACAGAACCATCGTTAGCAATTTTTGTATAACTGAACGTTTTTGAACCGCTGACGAAATTTTCAACAGTAACAGGTTGTGAAATGGTGATTGTTTTTGAAACTGCCGCGCTGTTTGCGTTACTCGAATCGTAAGCGGTGGCGTTCCAAGCGAAAGTATTTGCGGTGGCGTAAGTGTGTGTGAACGTCAGCGGTGCGCCATTTGTGGCGGTTTTATTTTCACTTGCGCCGTCACCCCAATCCATTACGACGACGTTTAAATTATTGTCGATGTCATTGGCGGAGAGTTGCACCGAATACGTTGCGCCAATTGTTGAAGTTGTCGCGCCACTGTTAAACGTCAATGTCGGTGCGGTGTTAGATTTGACGATTTCAAACGTACCCGTGGGCAAATTACTTTTTGAAATGTTGAGATTGTCATAAATACCGACGGTGAACGTTTGCAAACCCAATTGCGTAGGTATTTGAGACACGCTGTAATTTGTCCCTGAACCGTTCATAGCAATCAAACCGTTGCCGTAATTCACTTTAACGCTGTAATTGCTGGGTAAAACGTTGCTCAACGTCGCAGAAAACAGAATCGGATTGCCTTGCGTCGTAGCATTTGGCGTAGCGAGTGGATTACTGACGCTAGGAATCGTGACCGTTGGAACAGGTTTAACGGGAGTAGAATTGATAGGTTGAAGGGGAACTCGTTGCATTCCTCCTGATGAACCCGTTTCAGCAGCAGTAATCGTAAAACTATCACCAGACGAATCAACTAAGTCGTCATTTGCATCAAAAATGGAAACGGTAAAATTTTGGTCTTCACCAACGGTGTCAAAAGTGGCGGTGTAAGAAAAATCAATGCCTGAGCCGTTCATTGTTTTGAAATCGCCGTCACCGAAATCAATTTTAATAGTGTAGCCATCGGTTAATTCAGTAGTTAGCATGGCGTTAAACGTGAGAGAACTCCCAACGGCAGCAATTTGAGGTTCGACAGAAATGCCATCGTTGGCAATTTTAGGAATCGCGAGCGTGTCGCTGACCGAAAATGGACGAACTTCGCCGCTGTTTTTGTTGAAGACGTTGTTACCTTGAAACACGGTACTTCCACCACTTGCGCCAATAGCTTGAACTTGCCAAAAGAAATCACCTTTAGTTTGTAAAAGTGGATTAGTCGCAGCCAGTTTATAACTCGGCGACTGTGTTGTCGTGACGAAACACGTTTTAGCTGTGTTTTTAGCGCATTTTCCTGTCACGTCGTAATCCGTAAATTTTGCGTTATTGGACACAATAAACCGATATTTCGTTACGCCGCTTATTTTTAGCCAACTAAATTTAATAGGCTTTTTGATTTGAAATTTGTCATTTTTCAACGGTTCAAGTAACGACGGCGGTTTTAGCGCGGCGTAAACAGCTTGTGTTACGCCGCTTAAAGTAAAAATAATGCTGATACTTAAAAGTGATTTCTTCATTTTGTTTTCTCATCAATTCTGAAATTTACTACGTTGCCATGCAAGTAAAATCTGTTGCGCTAAAAATGTTTGAAATTCACTCAATTCAGGATACGCGCCACACACTTTGATGATGTAATTTAACGTGCGTGGAATCGATTTTAAATACTCTGATTTGTCGTCACGCAAATGCAAACGAGCAAAAATACCACATACTTTCAAATGTCGCTGCATTCCCATCAAATCAAACCAACGTTTAAATTGCACAAAATCACAATCGACCACTTTCGCCGTCTTTAATTGCTCAAAATAATTCCGCAACCACATTTCAATCTGTTCATCCGACCAATCGATATAACAATCCCGCAATAACGAAACGATGTCATACGTCAACGCGCCTAAAACCGCATCTTGAAAATCTAAAACACCCAATTCGCCAGTCGGTAAAACCATCAAATTGCGCGAATGGTAATCTCGATGCACACACACAACGGGCTGTTCTAACGCGGATTGAATCAAAACTTGCTGCACGTTTTCCCACAAATCTGGCGGTAATTCAGAATCCAAAAGCTGCTCAACAAACCACTCTTCAAACAACGCCATTTCGCGACGCAATAACGTTTCGTCATAACAGGGTAAATCTGCATTCAACAAAGTTTCATGCGTGTGCAATGGCAATAAACCTCGCAATGCTACACCATAAAGTTCAGCTGCATTTTCGTCATTCAATTCATCAAGCAACCATTGCGAACCAAAATCTTCCAACAAAAGAAAACCATCAAGCGTGTTATGTTGCAACAACGTAGGTGTATTCACATTCGCTTGTTTAAACAAGTTCGCAATTCGCATAAACGGCGCAATATCTTCTTTATCAGGTGGCGCGTCCATTGCGATAAACGTTTTACCTTCGATGGTGACGCGAAAATATCGCCGAAAACTCGCGTCATTTGAGGCGGATTCACAATTCTCTACATTCAAAAGGCAGTCATTTTCGAGCCAATCCAGCAGCGTTATTATTCTCAAATCATTTAAAATCATGTCGTTTTAGGTGGTTATTGTTTTAGGTTTTAATGATGGATTGATTTCGTCATTTAGTTCTTTTTCTGTTCGGCGAATGTATTCTGCTAACTCACCTGTTTCGGCATTAGAAATAACCACTTCGGCATTAAATGAAAAAGCAACTGGCGCACTCGTTGTGTCCCACCGTGAAACATTTGAATTTATGAAATAAATATTCGATGTACCTGTTTTTGCAATTTTTATAAGTTTGTTATCACTTAAAAATTTTATGTATCGTTTGATAGAACGTACATCAACATTAAAAATCAATGCCATTGTTTCAACAGACGCAACCAAGGCGTTATTTTTTTTCATTGCAAACGTCATCCATTCCAACAATGCCATTGCTTTACCATTTGAATGCGTTAAGGCAATTTTTTCAAATTTTGAATTGTTCATATCTCTAACAAAATCCCGTTTTGATACAGGCATATTTTGTCCTCATTTGGTGACTACGGATGCAAAATTATTACATAAAAATGTTTTTTATTTACAATTTTTTTGATTATTTTTAACCGTTTTAAACCAAAAAATTAGGTAACAAAACAATGTAATAGGTGACAATACGTGGTAAATCACGACCATGAATCAATAAGTTATAACCCACTTGGGTGACAAAGTAGTGTCAAAACACGGGGGTAAAGGGGACAAATTTAAGGTAAAAATTGCATTTTAATGGATTGATTCTAAATGTATTTTTAAATTACTCTGATATTCTCTTCATCAAAATATATGAACGCATAACTGACTAGACCTATTCAATAATTCATAATCATGTCGTTTAGTTAGAATGCAGTGGTCAAAGTAGGTTAAAATGTAGCGTAAAAGCACTCCTGCATTCTATCATCACACAGCTATTTAGACTTAAATCACCCTTATGCAACGACCTTTATTCTTAATTTTATTATCGTCTTTATCGTACACCAGTCAGTCTGAAGCGAATTCGTCTGCTCGGAATTGTGAACAAAGTACAGCCGATAAAGAATGGGTTAGTAATGGTGATGAGAAA
>JAQTOX010000158.1 GCA_028713055.1 Methylococcales bacterium
TCTTATGAAATTCGAGTTGAACTCGCGGCAGATTTTCGTCCACGTAATCGTAATATGGTTATTCGGATTTTCGATTTACATGAGGGGTTATTACGGCAAATTCCAATCGAAACTAAAGCCGATTTAACGCACGCAAAACCCATTTGGATTGATTTAGTGATGCCAGAAGATGAACACCTAAATTGGGTGAAAGACATTTTTGGTGTTGATTTGCCAAATCCGAACGAATTAACTGATTTGGAAACCAGTGCGCGGTTTTACATCGAAGATAATGGTGAAGTTCATTTACATTCGGATTTTTTGCTTGACCGCAAAGATGAATCTCGCAACGTTGCAGTAGCATTTGTGTTAAAAAAAGACACATTATTTTCGGTACGCAGCGAAGAATTACCCGCATTTCGATTACAACGCTTACGCGCCAGAGCTGAATCTGATTATATTTCAGACTCAAAAGATTTATTACTCGATTTATATGCTGCCGATGTTGAATATTCTGCGAACGCGCTCGAAGATATTTATACCGAATTGGAATCTGTGGGACGGCAAGTTTTCAAATCCTATATGACCGATGAAGAAGCGGCAAAAATTCTTGCTGCCATCGCAGAAGAAGAAGATTTGAATGGACGAATTCGTCGTAACGTTCTCGATACACGACGGGCATTATCTTTTTTGATGCGCGGCAAATTTTTATCGGTTGTCCAACATGAAGACGTACGCGAAATTTTGCGAGATATAGAATCACTCGATGGTCACACCTCATTTTTGTTTAATAAAATTAACTTCCAATTGGATGCAACTGTCGGTTTTATTAACGTAAATCAAAATAAAGATATTAAACGTCTCACCGTGATAAGTTTGGTATTTATGCCGCTCAATGTTATTGCTGGAATTGGTGGGATGTCTGAATTTTCAATGATGACACAAGGGATTCCGTGGCAGATTGCTTACGGTTGTTTTGGTATTGGCATGGCAGTAGTCAGTTGGCTTACTTTTCATCTTGTACAATTTTTTGAACGACGTAAAGTCAAACGATTAGCAATGGAGAATCGTAAAGTTCAACAACGATGAGTTATTGGTTAGTTATCGCAACATCGGGACGAATGCTTGCACAAGCCGCTCAACGTGAGGGATTTGATGTTTTAGTGATCGATTGTTATGCCGATGTTGACACATTACGTTACGCTAAAAAAACAGTTCGTGTTAATGCACTTTCTGTTGAACATTTAAAAATTGCACTGACCGAATTTACGAATTATGAAATTGCTGGTGTGGTTTATGGAAGTGGTTTTGAAACGCATGTTGAAAGTTTGTATTTTTTGCAAAGTCATTTTTTGATTGCCGGTAATTCACCTGCTATTTTTGAACATATGCAGAACAAGCGTGTATTTTTTACTGCGCTGGATGTATTGAAAATTACTTATCCCGAAACGTATTTTGCCCCCCCATTTTTGGAGGAAGATAGAAATTTGTGGTTAAGAAAACCACTAAATGGACAAGGTGGCGTTGGAATCATAAAGCATATCTCCGATACTCCCGTTCAACAGGGTGATTTTTATTTTCAGCGGTTTTACGAGGGTCAAGCAGGGTCGGTTTCGTTTTTAGCGAACGGTAAAAGAGCAACAATTATTGGTTTCAATACCCAATGGACACACGGTGATTTTCTTTTTGCAGGCATTTCAAATTACAGTAATTTAACGAATTATCAAAAAACACGAATTTATTTATGGTTACAAAATTTAGTTTTACATTTTAATTTGCACGGTTTGAATTCGCTCGATTTTGTTCACACAGAAAACAGCATTTTAGTCTTAGAAATCAATCCCCGTCCATCGGCGAGTATGCAGCTTTATGACTTTCCGTTTTTTTCTGCTCAGATCGACGTAAATCCCCCTCCGTCTCCGTATTTAAAAAAACAGAATCGTCTAAAATTTGCTTGTTACCAAATTATTTACGCGCCACAAACGTTTATTATTCCACATCATTTTGCTTGGTCAGAAAATGAACAAGATTTGCCACATTCTGGCGCGATAATTCCCAAAAATCAGCCTATTTGCAGTATGATTGCACGCGGTGTACAGCTTGATGCTGTATTAAAAAAACTAAAAATTAACGCTCAAAAATTAGAAGGAAGTTTAACGATGAAACAAGCCAGTGTGAACAAATTAACGCAACCGTTAGTCCAAGAACTTATTAACAATGCGGCGAAATTGCGTGTTGGCATCGAAATTTTAGAAAACGGTTGCACCGTGATTGACGCGGGAATTAACCATCTAGGCGGGTTGGAAGCGGGACGAATTATTGCCGAGATTTGTTTAGGCGGTATGGGAACAGTATCAATTTCTCATAGTCCATACACTACAAATTGGCCTTTGTCGGTGAATGTTCACACAGGCAATCCCGTTTTAGGTTGTTTGGGCAGTCAATATGCAGGTTGGAGTTTATCGCACGAAAAGTATTATGCGTTAGGTTCAGGACCTGCGCGGGCGATGGCAACTAAACAAAAAGACGGTCAAACTGTACCTGTTGAAGATTTGTATCAAGAATTGGCGTATCACGACGAAGCGGATGCCGCGACATTGGTGATTGAAAATGATGCTATTCCACCTATGGGAATTATTGAAAAAGTAGCCGCTGCGTGTGGTGTTACTCCCGCAAAATTAACCATTATCGTCACACCAACTAGCAGTCTAGCAGGTGGTGTACAAGTTGTAGCACGAGTTTTAGAAGTGGCGATGCACAAAGCCCACGCGCTACATTTTCCATTGGAAAATATCATCGATGGTAGCGGTTTTGCTCCGATTTGTCCGCCACATCCAAATTTCGTCAAAGCAATGGGGCGTACTAATGATGCAATCTTATTCGCAGGACAAGTCCATTTATTTGTAAAAGGTAGCGACGAAGCTGCTGAAAAATTAGCGAAAGAATTACCAAGTTCAACATCAAAAGATTATGGCAAACCTTTTGCCGAAATTTTCAAAGCTTGTGAATACGATTTTTTTAAAATCGATGCAATGTTGTTTAGTCCAGCAAGTGTAATCGTGACCGCTGTGGATTCTGGTAAAAGTTTTCGTTCTGGTCAATTGGATAACGCGCTTTTAGATTTATCATTTGGTGCATAATAAACCTCTAAAACCGCCTAGACTCTGTGTATTATTTAGGCGGTTTTCAAAAAATCTAACGTCAACTCGTGCTAGCCATTTTTTTATAAGCGTTAATTAACGCATTCGTTGAACAATCATGGCTGGTGATTTCATCATTATTATTCAATTCAGGCAAAATCACTTTTGCTAACACTTTACCTAACTGCACACCCATTTGATCGTAAGAATTGATATTCCAAATTACGCCTTGAACAAAAATTTTATGTTCATAAAGTGCAATCAACGAACCCAGTGTTTTGGGTGTTAATTTTTTGAACAAAAACGCATTCGATGGTTTATTACCATCAAAAACTTTCGACGCCACTAAAACACTATCCTTACATTCTTCATCAGTTAAATCGCGTTTCACTTCTTCAATGGTTTTACCGTGCATCAAGGCTTCAGGCTGTGCGAGAAAGTTGGAAATTAAAATTTTGTGATGTTCTGGCAAATTATAATAGCTAATTGCCGGTGCAAGAAAATCGCACGGAATCAGTTTTGTACCTTGGTGAATCAATTGATAAAAAGCGTGTTGCCCATTCGTACCGGGATGTCCCCAAATAATTGGACCGGTGCTGTAATCGACTTTTTCACCGTTAATGGTCACACTTTTACCGTTACTTTCCATATCGCCTTGTTGAAAATAATCGGCGAAATAGCGCATTGACTGATCATAGGCCAGCATCGCATGCGTGTCCGCGTGAAAAAAATTGTTATACCAAATACCCAATAACCCCATGATAACGGGAATATTTTGTTCGAATGGCGTATTTCTAAAATGGTTATCCGCTTCGTGGGCACCTTCTAGTAATTCCTCAAATGTATCCATACCGACATAGAGCGCAATCGATAATCCAATCGCTGACCAAAGTGAATAACGTCCACCGACCCAATCCCAAAACTCAAACATATTATCGGTATCAATCCCAAACGCTTCGACACCTTTAGCGTTAGTAGATAATGCCGCAAAATGTTTCGCTACAGCTGAATTATCAGGTGCAGATTTGAGTAACCATGCGCGAGCCGAATTCGCGTTAGTAATGGTTTCTTGCGTATTGAACGTTTTTGAACCCACTAAAAATAACGTCGTTTCAGGTGATAAATTTTCCAACGTTTCAACTAAATCGGTTTGATCTACATTTGAGACAAAATGCACTTTTAACGCAGGTGTCGCATAGGGGTGCAACGCTGCCGCGACCATTTTAGGACCTAAATCTGAACCGCCGATGCCGATATTTACAATGTCTGTAATCACTTTGCCAGTGTAACCTTTCCATTCGCCCGAACGTACCCGTTCACAAAAACTACGCATTTTGGCTAATACGGCGTTAATTTGCGGCATCACATCTTTGCCATCGACTAAAATAGGTGTGTTATAACGATTGCGTAACGCGGTATGTAAAACGGCACGGTGTTCGGTAACGTTGATTTTTTCACCCGAAAACATTGCGTTAATTTTTGTTTCTAACTGCGCTTGTCTCGCCAAGTTAATCAATAATGGCA
>JAQTOX010000159.1 GCA_028713055.1 Methylococcales bacterium
TATCAACTCTATCAAAACGGTTTCTTCTCGCTTGATTCGCAAGGAATTCAAAGTGCATATCGACAAATTTTATTGGAAGCCGTTTTTTTGGACACGCGCTTATTGCCTACTTACAACAGGTGGTGCGCCTTTAGACGTAATCAAAAAATATATCCAAAATCAGAATAGTCCTGATTAAAACACTAAAAGCCGCTTCTCGTAAGGAGTGCTATCCATCCCCACCCAAGCCTATCAGCTCTGGATGCGGAATTTCGCACGGTCAGTTAAATGTAAAATCCAGTGGTTTAACTGGCTGTTTAGGTCAATTGACCTGCCCAAATTCTGAAAGTAGACAACAATTAGCGAGAATGATTAGCTTGGCAACAACGCCTCCTGCAATGGGAGGCGCGATGGTTTTACAAAATAATAAATCCTTGCAAGTATTTGTCACACCATTGCCTGCCGCCTCTCAATTTGCACGAGATTGGCAAATTCCTTTAGCACTGGTTTTAATCGTGGAAGTGGGTAAAACTGTTTCAAATTTACATTTATTAGCTGAAATTTATGATTTTTCGCCAGCAGAATTGCGCGTTGCCGCCGCTTTATTAAATGGAAAAACGCCTGAAATTCATGCTCACGAAATGGGTGTATCAATAAATACCGTGCGAACACAGTTGAGAGCTTTATTTGGAAAAACAAAGACACGAGGACAAGCCGAATTGGTCGCACTTTTAAGTCGATTACCTCCTTTACAGATGGGGTTCTAAACTTATTGATGTTTTTTAAAATCATTCACTATCTGGCCTGTTTTTTGGAAAACTTGTGTAGATACTTATTCTCAGGAGGGATGACTGCGAAAACCAGTTTTTTTCAAAATCCGCGTACTGTATAAAACATCATTTTCTAAATTAAAATCGCCTAACAACGCGGCGATTTGCTCAATTTGTTTATCCACTTCGCCCTGACTTTTACCGTGAACCATCGCAAATAAATTGTAATTCCAATCCGGCAAATGACGTGGGCGATGATAACAGTGGCTCACAAACGAAAGTTTGCCAATTTTTTCGCCTAATTCGTCAATGTGTTCATCCGGCACATTCCATACTGTCATACCGTTGAAACGATAGCCAAGTTTGTAATGATTCGGCACCGCACCAATACGACGAATCATGCCACTTTCTTTCATCGCTTTAAAACGTGCCATCACCAATTCAACGGGTAAATTTAATTCGGCGGCAATGACTTGATAAGGTTGTGACACCAGTGGTAAACCCGTTTGTGTCGTTCGCATAATCGTTAAATCTAGTTTTTCAAAATTCATTTATGCCTCCAATTTTAAACCGACAAAATACTCGTTAATTTTTGGCATATTGTAAACAGTCAAACCAGTTTGTAATCCAATCGCAACAAGCGTTGCAGCAAGTTGTTCCGCCGTTTCAGTTGCGACAACAAACCACATATTGAGTTCATGATTTCGGGCATAATTATGTGCGACTTCGGGAAACGCATTAACGATTTCGGTGACGTATTCAAAATCCGTGTCGGGAACTTTCATAGCCGCTAACGTCAACGCGCCACCCATTTTTTCTGCGTGATATAACGCTCCAAAGCGTGTAAGCGTGCCGTTTTCTAGCAGTTTTTTTAGCCGCGCTAAAACGTCCGCCTCAGTCAAATCCAATTCGTTTGCAACATGCAAATAAGGCGCGTCACAAATCGGAAAACCATCTTGTAAATGGTTAATCAATCTCGCATCAATGTGGTCGTAATTTTTAGTCACGTTTTTTTGCTCTGGCTAATTTTTTGGCGGCTTTTTCAGCACGGATAATTTCAAGTTCTGCGAGTTCAACTTCAACCATTTCTGGCGTTTCTAACGTAATTCGTCCAAGCGTTGCGGTGCGTAATTCACCGACTAAAATTTTGGATACTTTATCCAAATCAATCTTTCCACCTGATTTTAAACAGCCCCGTTTTTTGCCAATGATGTCGAGTAAAACGTTTTCATTTTCTGGCAACGTTTCGAGTTGATAACGCGCTTTAATCAATTCGGGATACCGTCGTAACAAAAATTCGGCGACCCACGATGCAACATCTTCATGTGTAAATGCTGTGTCTTTAATCGCTCCCGTTGCAGCTAAACGATAACCACTGTTTTGGTTTTCGATATTTCCCCACAACACGCCAGGCGTATCAAAAAGCACTAGACCGTTGCCCAAATCAATACGCTGTTGATATTTTGTCACGGCGGGTTCGTCGCCCGTTTTAGCAATCGTTCGACCCGCGAGAATGTTAATAATTGTCGATTTTCCGACGTTTGGAATGCCTGTAATTAAAGCGTGTAACGGTTTAGAACGACTTTCCAAACGTGGTACTAACTTGTGACAAAGTGCAGTGAGTTGTTTTATTTTTTCGATTTGACTCATCGCGACGGCTAAGGTTTTAACACCTTGCTCGCATTCTAAATACGTTTGCCATGCCAGCGTTAGGTTTTCGTCAGCCAAATCACATTTACTTAACACTTTGATACACGGTTTATCACCGCGAAGTTTAGCGAGTGCAGGATTTTGACTGCTAAACGGAATTCGCGCGTCGAGAATTTCAATCATTAAATCGACGTGTTCCAAAGACGCTTTAATTTCTCTGCTAGCTTTGTGCATGTGACCAGGAAACCATTGAATGAGCATTTTTTAACCTTAAAAGTGAGTGACAATAGGTGCAAAACCGCCACCGATTGTCCGAAAATTGGTCGTTTGACCTTGATACAACCGCGCACACGTAAATTGAATTTGTCCGTTATAAACATAAGCGCGTAAATCGAATTTGAACGTTTCGAGCTGATTATTGATGACTACTTTTTGCAAACTGGGCGGAACAAACGTTTGTGCAACGTAATCGTGTTGTAAAATTTCACTAAAAACCCGTTTCGTTAATTTATCGCCACGATACGCCGCTTTGCTGCCGTAACCTTTCGTGGGTTTGAAAAAAAGTTGTTTACGCCCCGCCCACAAACAATCCGCATTTTTCGCTTCGACTAAAATCGTTAGTGCAATGCCATTGATTAAAATATGGCGCGTTTTTTCATCCACCCCTAGTGTTTCTAAAATCGTAGCATTACTTAAAACTGTTAAATTTCGCTTGTCGGCATACAGCGCGTGCGCCCTTGGATGCGGCGTAATAACGACCTTATTTGCTAAATATGCTGCCACTAATGCTTGTTGATTTGGTTCGAGCAACGAAAAATCCGTCAGACGGTTATACACTAAATCAATTGGCGTATTTTCGTACCAAAGCTGTTGCGAGTGATAACGTAACGTTTCGGGCGCACAAATAATGACATAAATACCGTGCTGTTCGAAAAGCTGTTTGAACAATACGAATTCCGCATAAAGATATTGTTGCTCTGGTGTATCGTCGACAATTGCAATGGTGCGTAGAGGTTGCGAACCACGTGTTATCCGCCACTCATCTTGGAACATTTCAACGAAGGATTGAGCGTCAATATCAAATTGCAAAGCAGTTAACAACGCGCCTCCCGCATTCGTATTGATTTCAATCAACTGTGATTTGCCATTCTCATCGATATGAAAATCATAACCAAAAAACACACCTCGCGCTTTCGGTACAAATTTCGCTGTCGATGGCGCATAACTCAAGACGTAGTTTTGATACGAAGGCAGCGTGATGACGTATTCAATTGCAGCGATAATTTCGCGTTGCTGTGCTAATGCAATTTCAGAAACAAAAACTGAAGAATACGCAAAAATGTTTTCGGGAAGTGGAATATCGAGACGCGCAAAAGCATCTCGATTTGGCGTAGGGTAAGTATGATTCAAATTATTTCTTAAGAATTTTTTGCATTAACGCCGATTGACGCTGAGGTGCTGTAGATTGTGGTACGACTGGTGATGAAACAATTTCTGGTGCAACAAAAGTAGGTGAAAATTTATTCACACTTTGCGGTGCAACTGAATTATAAACATTGAAATTGTCGTTTAACGATTGAACTAGATTTTTTGCTTTATCGAGCAATGTTGCAAGTTGAACTTTCGATTTTTTATTCCAACCCACTGGATCTGTAATTGGTAACATCATGCGTGAAAAAGTAATATTTTTCTCAAATAATGCTGCTAAATTTTCAACTAGATGCAGCGACTTTTGACGTTTATTAAGCAAACTAATTACACCTCTCGCTTGCATTTTACTGATTAAAACGTGCGTCGGAATCATAAAAGAAATAGTCGTCAATAAAATCGCCGAACCGATAATTGGATCTAGCAGTAATTCTAAAAAACCCATTTCGACTTCTAAAATCACTGCCAACATTGAAATAAAACCTAAAATAATCAAGGTGCAAAACGTGGCACGTTCTTTCCAAATAAAAATGGCTTGTTTAATTTGCTGAATAACGACACTTTCAACGTCACGAATGCTTTTTTCAAGCGAATGTAACACGCGATATGAACGTTGCAACCCTGCGTTCGCAAGGCGTTGTTCTAATAAAATGAAATCGGCTGATGTTTTATTTTCGAGTTGCGACGTACCGATAAATTGCCCAATCGTTAAACCCAAATCTGCCAATTTTTTTTGCCATATTGCCGCATCAGCTATCGTATCAT
>JAQTOX010000160.1 GCA_028713055.1 Methylococcales bacterium
AATCGAACGTTACAAAAGACTCGAAACACATTTGATGGGCAAAAAAAATGTGCTTGAAAGTGGTTCGGGTGGCGGCGAATTTTCGTATTTGTTGACGAAAAAAGGCTTCGATATTTCGGCAATTGAACCAAATGAAGGCTACGGTAATTATTCCAAAGAACAATACGGTTTAAATGTTCAAATTGGTTTTGCTCAAAACCTCGAATTTACTGCTGAAACATTTGATTTCATTACGATGTCACACGTTTTAGAACACGTTGATAATCCAACCACGATGCTTGAAAAATTACGTTTGTGGTTAAAACCTAACGGTATTTTGGCGTTAGAAGTGCCGAATGTTGAAGCAGTTTGTCAATCGCCTAAAAGTACATTTCACATCGCGCATTTATTCAATTTTAACCCAGAAACGTTGGCGTTGTTGGCTGAAAAAATTGGGTTTTCGGTGGTTCAATCGTTTCTTTCTGACGACGGCGGCAACCTTACGTTAATCGCCCAAAAATCTGAATCGGCAAAACTGTCACTGGACATTGCTGGAAATTACGAAAAAGTGTTAGCAACTGTAAAAAATCATACTCCGTTTAAACACTATTTATCGCCATTTCCGTATTTACGTTTGTTGAGTAAAGTACACAAAATTCTCGACGAACGAAACGCGACCGCAAAATTTACCGAAGCCAAACAGGTTTTAGATTCGTGTTTTGAATAAAACGATTCTCTCATAGTTATTTTTCAAAGTGCCTGTAAAAGGCACTTTTTGTTTCTCACTTTATCTCCCACAATCATGTCCGAAGTTTCCGATTTAAACCAAAAAACACGTTATCAATTCAACAAACTCCAAAAACGTTTGCGTCACAGCGTTGGTGATGCGATTGCTGATTTCAACATGATTGAAAACGGCGACAAAATCATGGTGTGTTTGTCGGGCGGTAAAGATTCTTACACCATGCTCGATGTTTTGCTCAATTTACAAAAAACTGCGCCCGTTGATTTTGATTTAATTGCAGTGAATTTAGACCAAAAACAGCCAAATTTTCCTGAACACGTTTTGCCCCAATACCTTGAAACGTTAGGCGTGCCGTATCACATTATTGAAAAAGATACTTATAGCGTTGTAAAACGAGTCATTCCAGAAGGTCAAACGACCTGCGGATTATGTTCACGTTTGCGGCGAGGTACATTGTATGGTTACGCCGAAGCCAATAACGTCACAAAAATCGCGCTCGGACATCATCGAGATGATATTTTAGAAACGTTTTTTTTGAATATTTTTTACGGTGGCAAACTTAAAGCGATGCCACCAAAATTACTCAGCGACGATAAAAAAAATATCATCATCCGTCCGTTAGCCTATACACGTGAAAAAGATATTGAACGTTTTGCCGCGTTTAAAAATTTCCCAATTATTCCGTGTAATTTGTGTGGTTCACAGCAAAATTTACAACGTCAAGCCATGAAAGACATGTTGAAAGTTTGGGATAAACAATTCCCTGGACGTTTGGAAACGATTTTTACCAGTTTACAAAACGTCGCGCCATCACAATTAGCCGACAGAAATTTGTTTGATTTTGTAAATTTGTTACGTGAACCGAATGCCGTTGCTGATACAGATTTAGATTTGTTGGCGTTGTAAAACATCTTCATAGTTGCATTGTGACTGCAAAAATAGTCGGATTCTGCGATAATGCGCCCTGAAATTGAAGCACATTCCCTTTTAATCATTCAAAATAAACGAGTTAAAAATGACTAACAACCAGTGGAAAATCCAACCTAAAGACGTTTTAAACGCCAGTCCAGTCATGCCTGTGATGGTAATTCAAGATTTAGAAAACGCTATACCATTAGCGAAAGCGTTGGTTGCTGGCGGAATTCGTGTTTTAGAAATTACGTTACGCACAGCGGTTGCGTTAGAAGCGATTCGCCAAATCAGTCAAGAAGTCCCCGAAGCGATTGTGGGTGCAGGTACGATTTTAACGCCAGAACAATTGAAAGCAGCGGAAGACGCGGGTGCGGTTTTTGCGATTAGTCCAGGTTTAACGCCAACATTATTAGCGGCTGCACAAAAAAGTGCTATCGCGTTAATTCCAGGAATTTCAAGCTTGTCAGAATTGATGCTCGGTATGGAATACGGTTTAGACCATTTCAAATTTTTCCCTGCTGAAAACGCAGGCGGAATTCCAATGTTAAAAGCCATTGCTGGTCCCATTCCACAAGTTACATTTTGCCCAACTGGCGGGATTTCATTAGCCAATTACAACGATTATTTAAAACTTAGCAACGTCGCTTGCGTAGGCGGTTCATGGCTTGCACCTGCTGATGTAGTAAAAAATAAAGATTGGGCAAAAGTTACCGAACTTGCTCAACAAGCCATCGCTGGCGTAAATCGTTAATTAAAAAAGTAGGCTTAGGGATAACATCTTTTCAAGAGGTGTTATCCCTTTTACTTGTGAAACTGTAATCGAGAAAAAATCATGACCCAAAAAAACACGCTGACTTTAATAGACGAAAATTCACAAA
The DNA here is from genome assembly GCA_028713055.1 of Methylococcales bacterium. Lineage (GTDB taxonomy): Bacteria > Pseudomonadota > Gammaproteobacteria > Methylococcales > Methylomonadaceae > UBA10906. Next base: position 2,515 of record JAQTOX010000160.1, read on the forward strand.
CAGTTTGTGAATTACCTATTTTGAAAGGCACCATCGGGCCCGATGTTATCGATGTTCAAGCTCTGTACCGAAAAACAGGGATGTTTACTTATGATCCTGGCTTTAATTCAACGGCAAGCTGCTCTTCAACAATTACTTACATCGACGGTGAAGAAGGCATTTTGTTGTACCGTGGTTTTCCGATTGAACAACTTGCGGAACGCTGCACCTTTTTAGAAGTCTGTCATTTGTTGTTACACAGTGTATTGCCCACGCCTGAAGAATTAACGGCATTTGAGCAAAATATCACCATGCACACGATGGTTCATGACCAACTGACTAATTTTTTCAAAGGGTTCCGCCGAGACGCGCATCCAATGGCAATTATGGTCGGCGTGGTTGGTGCATTATCGGCGTTTTATCATGACGCACTCGATGTTAAATCTAAAAATGATCGCGATTTAAGCGCGATTCGATTGATTGCAAAAGTACCGACGATTGTAGCGATGTGTCACAAATACAGTTCTGGCTTGCCATTTATGTACCCGAATAATAAATTGGGTTATGTGGCAAATTTCATGAGGATGATGTTCGCTACACCGTGTGATGATTACATTCCCAATCCCGTTTTGGTTCAGGCATTAGAACGTATTTTGATTTTGCACGCTGATCACGAACAAAATGCGTCAACTTCGACGGTACGTTTAGCGGGTTCGAGTGGTGCGAATCCTTATGCGTGCATTACCGCTGGCATTGCGTGTTTGTGGGGCGCGGCGCATGGCGGGGCGAATGAAGCCGTTTTAAATATGCTGAAACAAATTGGCGACGTATCCGAAATTCCAAAATTTATCGCCCGTGCGAAAGATAAAAACGATCCGTTCCGCTTAATGGGTTTTGGACATCGGGTTTATAAACATTACGATCCACGTGCAAAATTGATGCGAGCAACGTGTTATGAAGTGTTGGAAGAACTTGGTTTGCACGATGATAAATTATTCAAACTTGCGTTAGAACTCGAACAAATTGCGTTAGAAGACCCGTATTTCATTCAGAAAAAACTTTATCCAAATGTCGATTTTTATTCGGGCATTGTGCTACACGCGCTTGGGATTCCGGCAAATATGTTCACCGCTATTTTTGCAATGGGGCGTACGATTGGCTGGATTGCTCATTGGGACGAAATGATTGCTGATCCGGAACAAAAAATTGGTCGTCCACGTCAATTGTACAGCGGTACGACGCAACGTGATTTACCTCCTCAACATCGTTAATTGACTATGACTATGCAAAAGAACACTGCTCATCAGATTGCCTCCGTTTTGACCGAGGCATTGCCTTATATTCAGCGTTTTAAAAACAAAATTATCGTGGTGAAATTTGGCGGTAACGCGATGATTGATGACGCATTGAAAAATAGTTTTGCGCGTGACATCGTGTTAATGAAATCAGTTGGTTTAACGCCGATTGTGATTCACGGCGGTGGTCCACAGATTGGCAATATGTTGGCAAAACTGGGTAAACCTACCCGTTTTATCGATGGCATGCGTGTTACCGATAGCGAAACGATGGACGTAGTAGAAATGGTTTTAGGCGGTTCGGTAAATAAAGAAATTGTTCATCTCATCAATCGTAACGGCGGTAAAGCGGTTGGCTTAACGGGTAAAGATGGGCATTTCATTCGCGCAAAAAAAATGCAACTTGAAAATGCGCCTATTGATACTGAAACGGGCGAACCTGTTGATTTGGGTTTTGTCGGTGAAGTAAGCGCGATTGATGTAAGTATGTTAGACATGCTCAGTCAAAGTGATTTTATTCCCGTGATTGCCCCGATTGGGGTAGATGAAAATGGGCATTCTTACAATATCAACGCTGATTTAGTCGCTGGAAAAATTGCCGAAGCATTGAACGCTGAAAAGCTGATTTTACTCACCAATACGGCGGGAATTTTGGATAAACAAGGTGAATTATTAACCGGTTTATCGTTGGCAGATATTGATAATTTGATTGCGGACGGTACGATTTCGGGCGGTATGATTCCTAAAACCCGTTGTGCGACGGATGCGTTGAAAGGTGGTGTGACTAGTGG
>JAQTOX010000042.1:0-506 GCA_028713055.1 Methylococcales bacterium
AATAAGTGATCAATTGGCGAACGTCGATGATACAAAACACCCATTGAAAATACGGTATCAAAACAATTCAAATTCGACGGCAAGGCTTCAATGCCTAACGGCAAAACATCAATTGGCGCGTCATCGCCATAAAAATTTTTGATAATTTGAAATTGCATAACATTTAGCAACATTGGATCAATGCCAATTACCCGTTTTGCACCCGCCCCAAGCATTCGCCAACAGTGATAACCATTGCCGCAACCGACATCTAAAACCAACCGATTTTTCAATGGCACGATATGATTTTCAAGTCGTTGCCATTTCCAATCTGACCGCCATTCGGTGTCAATGTGAATACCAAATAAATCATAAGGACCTTTGCGCCACGGACAAAAGGCTTGTAGTTGTGTTTTTAGTTGCTGCTGCATTTCTGACGAAATTTCATCCGCGTTGCCGAGTTTTACTGTGTCTACTGAAATATCACGTTGTGTGGTGACAATCTTTGGCAATTGTTCAAGTTGCGT
>JAQTOX010000042.1:516-19294 GCA_028713055.1 Methylococcales bacterium
GCAGGACCCGTTCCGCGCACCGGAGGGATTGCGCTGATGGCAGGGATTATGTCCGGATGGGTTCTGCTCTTTTCGTTCTGGGCCTGGTGGATCGTATTGCCCGTCCTGGGCCTGTTCGTTTTGTCCCTGGTGGGTGATGTGCGCGGTTTGCCGCAGCGAGTACGGTTGGCAGGCCACTTTATAGCGGCACTGATCGTGTTAAGTTGCGTCTGCCAACGAATTAAGTCGCCATGTTTTGTGGTATCAAAAGCGTCGGCAATTTGTTGCGATAATTGCTCTGCCCAGCTTTCAACGTTAGCTTCACGCAAAGCGTGGTACAAATCGGAATAAGACATTATTTGAGAGCGATAAATGAGGCAAAATTAAAATACTGAAACCACAATTCAGCACTGCTAAAACCAACAGATTTAAGGCGGTGTTGATGTGTTGCAAATGTTTCTGGAATTAACACATTTTCTAAAGCAGTTCGTTTTTGGCTGATTTCTAAATCGCTGTAGCCTTGCGATTTTTTGAATTCGTGATGCAAATCGATTTGTAATTCATGTTGGCGAGAGTCTTCAAAGGCGAGTTTTTCTGAAATAATTAACGCACCATCGGGCAATAAACCGTCGTAAATTTTAGCGAGTAATTCGGCACGGTCTTCAATAGGCAAAAACTGCAATGTGAAATTCAACACCACCATCGACGCATTTTCAATTTTCACATCTCGAATGTCGGCGCATTGTAATTTAATCGGGGTTTTTTCTTGGGTTAACAGGCTTTCAAATCGCGTTAACATGGCTTGCGAATTATCGACAGCAACAATGTGACAATTTTTGACTGCGATATTTTGACGCATCGAAAAGGAAGCCGCGCCCAACGAACAACCTAAGTCATAACAAACGCTGTTAGGTTTGGCGAAACGTCCCGCTAATAATCCGATCGCCGTAATCATGGTTTGATAACCTGGTACAGAGCGTTGAATCATATCGGGGAAAACGTTGGCAACGTGGTCGTCAAATGCAAACGCATTCACTTGACCAAGCGGCTGACTATAGAGGGAATCTTTAATTAAAGTCATCGAAAATAAAAAAGGCGCAGAAGTAAACACTTTGCGCCATAAAAAAGTGAATGTTAGTTTGAATCAAGAATTTTTCAATGCGTCGGCATTACGTTTTGACAAACCATCAATTACAGCATTAAGCGAACCTTTAGTTTGAATTTCGTCACTAAAAGTGGTGCGGTAATTGGTTACTAAACTTACACCTTCAATCATGATGTCATAAGCCTTCCACTCGTTGTTGCTTAAATACATTCTGTAGTTGACAGCGATGGGTTGAATCCCAGGTTGTAAAACTTCGGTTTTCACCACAACTTTCGTCGCGCCATCTTCCATTTCAGTGGGTAAAAAACGTACTGTCCATTCTTTAAATTCACTAAATGCACGTGAATAGGTACGGACTAACAAGGTTTGAAATTCTTTTTTAAAACGGTGTTGTTCATCAGGTGTAGCTGTTTTCCATGCTTTGCCTAAAACCAACGCTGCGATTTTGTCAAAATCAACGTGTGGGTTAATCGACTGGTCAACGAACTGGGTCACTTTGTTAAAATCTCTCAGAAAGTTTTGATCTTGCATTTTTTGTTGCAGCTTATCGGACGCTTCTGAAATGGCTTGTTGTGGCGCGGATAAGTCAGCGGCAAAAGCGCGAGCGAACGGCATAAATCCAAGACATACTAGAAACAAAATAAATAAGGTATAGTGTTTAATTCTCATAAAAAATCTCAAAAATAAGTATGAATAACATGGAACATCATAACATTAAATTTCCCAACACACGTATGAGACGAATGCGTAAAAATGATTTTTCGCGCCGTTTAATGCGTGAAAATCATCTCACAGTCGATGACTTAATTTATCCTGTTTTTGTGATTGAAGGATTGAATAAACGTGAAACTATTGATTCAATGCCAGGCGTTGAAAGATTGTCGCTAGATTTGTTAATTGAAGAAGCACGCGAGCTTTATATTTTGGGTATTCCAGCCATTGCATTATTCCCCGTGGTTTCACCAGAAAAGAAATCTGATGATGCTATTGAAGCCTATAATCCAAACGGTTTGGCGCAACGAACAGTTCGAGCATTAAAAGAAGCCGTGCCAGAACTTGGTATTATCACAGACATTGCTCTCGACCCCTTCACGTCACATGGTCAAGATGGATTGATTAACGCCGACGGTTATGTTTTGAATGACGAAACGATTGAAGTTTTAGTTAAACAAGCCTTATCACACGCCAAAGCAGGTGCCGATATTGTTGCACCGTCCGATATGATGGATGGTCGAATTGGTGCAATTCGACAAGCGTTGGAAGCAGAAAATTATATTCACACGAGAATTTTGGCGTATTCCGCAAAATATGCGTCCAGTTTTTACGGTCCTTTTCGTGATGCAGTCGGTTCTTCGGGAAATCTTGGCAAAGGCAATAAACACAGTTATCAAATGGATTGTGCGAATTCAGATGAGGCGTTGCGCGAAGTTGCATTAGATTTGCAAGAAGGCGCAGATATGGTGATGGTCAAACCTGGAATGCCGTATTTAGATATTATTCGGCGCGTTAAAGATAAATTTGGCGTACCGACATTTGCCTATCAAGTCAGTGGGGAATATGCAATGCTCAAAGCCGCATCACAAAATGGTTGGCTGGATGAAAAAGCGGTTGTTTTAGAATCGTTATTGGCGTTTAAACGCGCGGGAAGTGATGCTATTTTGACGTATTATGCGAAAACCGTGGCGCAATGGTTGCAGTATTGAAGCATGTCCTGTTGCGCCAAATTTTTGGAGAATGTTAGTGGGCATTTTTAATGCGATCTAACGTTCCATCGAAATATAACTGTTTGAATTGTTTTACGATTGACGGATCAAACATACTGCCCGAAAAAGATTCAATATTTTCTAAAGCCGCTTCCATCGACCACGGTTCTTTGTACGGGCGTTTAGTTGTCAATGCGTCAAACACGTCTGCTAGTTTTACAATTCGCGCGGAAAGCGGAATGGCTTCGCCGCGCAATTTATTTGGATAACCTGTGCCGTCAAAATTTTCGTGATGTCCCGCTGAAATTTCTCGAGCCAATTCATAAAATGGGTTCGAGCCTAAAATACGCACACCCGCTAACGGATGTTCTCGCATAATTACCCATTCTTCGTCAGTCAATTTACCTGGTTTTTTCAAAATAGAATCTGGGGTAGCGAGTTTGCCAATATCATGCAACATACTCATCAAACCCATGTGAGCAGCTTCTTTTTCATCAACCCCCATCGCAATAGCTAACGCTTCAGTGTAGTTTTGCACACGATATAAATGGCTCGACGTATCTTGATCTTTACCTTCCGCCGCTAAACACAACATGACAACAGCATCTTGGTATGCTGATTCTAATAATCCCCGTGCCGCATCTAAATCACGTTTCAAATCTAACGACTCTAACGCCCGAACTACCGTTAAATTTAATTCCGCAGGATCCCACGGTTTAGTAACATATTTGTAAATATGAGCATCATTCACACAAGCGAGCAGCGAATCCACATCGGTGTAACCCGTTAATAAAATACGTATCGCGTCTGGTTGTACTTCCACCGCATGGTTTAACACTTCAACCCCACCGATACCGGGCATCCGTTGATCACAAATAATCAAATCTACCGGTTGTCCATTCAAAATCGCTATGCCTTCCGCCCCGCCTGGTGCTGCGAGTGTTTTATAACCTTTACGAAAGCTGCGCGTTAATGTTGATAAAACATCGGGATCATCATCAACAACAAGTAATGTGTGCATTTTTAAGCATCCAATAATTTTTGGGTAATTTAAGTTTCGAGAATACTAACGGGTTGATTGTGTGGATTCAACCGTTAAGCATTCTATTATTTTATCGGGTTTCGTAAGAGAGACACCAACCACGTTATTTCGTCTTGTGTCATAAATGGTTTCCACGGCGGCATTGCTGTTCCTTTGCGCCCGTTAGTGATGGTGTCGATTAAAAACTCGTCTGATTTTTGCGCTAAATCTTTAGGCTGTAAAGGCGAACCTAATCCGCCTTGCAATAACAAACCGTGACACGCCCCACAGTCGTTTTTTAATAAATTTTGTAGTTCAGTTTGACGCGCCAATGATGGTTCAGCAGCTAAACAAGAACTATAAATAAACAATAAAAACAGTAATTTTTTCATAGCGACATCAAGTTTGTGTAAGGAATTTGGTTATTGTAGCGATTGCTGATAAATTTATCGCCATTCAATCTTTAAATTTATTAGGACTATTAGGACACAAAATGTCAGACATCGAAATTGCACAACGCGCCACCATGAAACCAATTATTGAGCTGGCTCAACAAAATTACGGAATTGCCCCCGAACATTTAGACCCGATTGGACATTTCAAAGCGAAACTTTCACTCGAATATGTCAACAGTTTAGCCGACAAAACAGACGGTAAATTGATTCTCGTCACGGCGATTAGTCCAACGCCAGCAGGTGAAGGTAAAACCACAACGACGGTGGGTCTGGGCGATGCAATGAATCGTTTAAACAAAAAAACAATTATGTGTTTACGTGAACCTTCTTTAGGACCTTGTTTTGGTGTGAAAGGTGGTGCAGCAGGTGGTGGTTACGCGCAAGTCGTGCCAATGGAAGACATCAATTTGCATTTCACTGGCGATTTTCATGCGATTGGCGTGGCGCACAATTTGTTATCGGCGTTAATCGACAATCATATCAATCACGGCAACGAACTCGACATTGACCCGCGCAAAATCCAATGGAAGCGCGTTGTTGATATGAACGACCGTGCATTGCGAAATATTGTTGTCGGGATGGGTGGTGCGGCAAACGGTTATTTGCGTGAAGACGGTTACGATATTGTTGTCGCGTCTGAAGTGATGGCGATTTTATGTTTAGCGACCAGCCGCGCTGATTTGAAAGACCGTTTAGGTCGGATTGTTATTGGTTATAAATCGGACAAAGTTACGCCTGTTTATGCACGTGATTTAAAAGCGCATGGCGCGATGGCGGCATTGTTGAAAGATGCGATTAAACCGAATTTGGTGCAAACCCTTGAAAATAACATTGCCATTATTCACGGCGGTCCTTTTGCGAATATCGCACACGGTTGTAACACCGTTACCGCAACGAAAACGGCGTTAAAACTTGCTGATTACGTCGTTACGGAAGCCGGTTTTGGTGCAGATTTGGGCGCAGAAAAATTCATCGATATTAAATGCCGTAAATCGGGTTTAAAACCTTCGGCAGTTGTTTTGGTCGCGACAATTCGTGCCTTAAAATTCCACGGTGGCATCGTCAAAGATGAATTGAATCAAGAAAATTTAGCGGCGTTAGAAGCCGGTTTTGAAAATCTTGAACGCCATTATCACAATATCACGGAGCATTATGGTTTGCCATGTGTAGTGTGTGTGAATCATTTTACGTTCGATACCGAAGCCGAAATTGCATTATTGCAACAAAAATGTGCGACTTTAGGCGCGACGTGCATTGTTTCAAAACATTGGGCAAACGGCGGTGAAGGCGCAGAAGAATTAGCGAAAGCGGTAGTTGCAGTGGTTGATAATCGTGAACCCGAATTCAAATTTGTGTATGACGAAAACTTGAGCTTGTGGGAAAAAATCGAAACAATTGCAACCAAACTTTATGGTGCTGGCAGCGTAACTGCAAACGCGAAGGTGAAATCACAACTCAGTGCATGGAACGTGGATTACGGTACATTTCCAATTTGCATAGCGAAAACACAAATGTCATTTTCAACAAATCCCGCATTGAAAGGTGCACCGTCTGGACACACAATCGAAATTCGAGACGTACGTTTGGCGAATGGTGCGGGTTTTATTGTCGCGATTGCAGGCGATATGATGACTATGCCGGGTTTACCAAAAATTCCCGCTGCTGAACGCATTGATATTGATGACAATGGTAAAATTACCGGTTTGTTTTAAGTTACAATACGAGCAATCCGTAGTTATGACGGACAACATTTTTTAATTTTCTAAAGGTGAAAACTTATGACAGACAAAAAATTTAGATTAGTGACTCGTAGCGATTTTGACGGGTTGATTTGCGCGGTACTTTTGAAAGAAATGGATTTGATTGGCGACATCAAATTTGTACATCCCAAAGATATGCAGGATGAAATTATTGATGTCACCGATAACGATATTACGACCAACTTGCCGTATGTGAAAGGTGTACATTTAGCATTCGATCATCATCTGAGCGAAACTCTTCGTAACGGTAAAGCCGATAACCACATTATAGATCCCGATGCACCGTCTGCAGCGCGGGTTGTTTATGATTATTATGGTGGTGCAGAACGTTTCCCCGCACGTTGGACTGAAATGATGGAAGCCGTTGACAAAGGCGATGCTGCCCAATTCAATAAAAATGAAATTCTTAACCCAGACGGTTGGGTTTTAATGAATTTCTTAATGGATGCACGCACTGGTTTAGGACGTTTTAGAGAATTTACCGTTTCAAATTATCAGTTGATGATGGATTTAATCGACTATTGTAAAGATCATTCGATTGAACAAATTTTAGAATTACCCGATGTTCAAGAGCGCGTTAAATTGTTCAAAGAACACGAACAAGCCGCAAAAGAGCAAATTACCCGTTGTTCTACAGTTTACGGAAATTTAGTGGTTTTAGATTTACGTAATGAAGAAACTATTTACGCGGTTAATCGTTTCATGATTTACGCATTGTACCCAGAATGCAATATCTCAATCCATGTTATGTGGGGCGTACGTCAACAAAACACCGTGTTTGCAATCGGCAAATCCATTTTGAATCGCACTTCAAATACCAACGTTGGCGAATTGTGTTTGAGCTATAACGGCGGTGGACATTTGAACGCGGGAACGTGCCAAGTAGCAAACGAATCTTGCGAAAAAGATTTGAAAGATATTATTGCTAGAATTAACGCAGACGGCTAACAGTTCGAGTTTTAAACTTTTTCAAACGGCGTATTGTTTTCGCAATGCGCCGTTTTTTATTTTGGTGATTTTTCAATGAAAAAAATTTTATCTTTGTTATTACTTTTACCCGCTGCAAGTTTCGCCGCACCACAGATTTCTGAACAAGTTTTGGCGAATGGCTTAAAAGTTCTTGTTCAAGAGGATCATCGTTCGCCCGTCGTAGTGTCGCAAGTGTGGTACAAAGTCGGTTCAAGTTATGAACCCAATGGCATCACCGGTATTTCACACATGCTTGAACATACGATGTTTAAAGGTACAGATAAACATCCCGCTGGTGAATTTTCGCGTATCATCGCTGAAAATGGCGGCGAAGAAAATGCGTTTACCGGACAAGATTACACCGCATATTTTCAAACAATGGCGGCATCAAAATTAGCCGTTAGTTTTGAACTTGAAGCCGACAGAATGCGTTATTTACACATTTTGCCTGAAGAATTGAAAAAAGAATTAGAAGTTGTCACCGAAGAACGTCGAATGCGTACCGAAGATAATCCGCAAGCGAAAATGGCAGAGCAATTTGCCGCGATGGCTTACACCAGCAGCCCGTATAAAAACCCGATTATTGGTTGGCAAACTGATATTGCCGCTTACACTGCACCTGATTTACAAGCGTGGTATCAACGTTGGTATGCGCCGAATAATGCAACGTTAGTGGTTGTGGGTGATGTCAAAACGGCTGATGTTTTTGCACTGGCACAACAGTATTTTGGTGATTTAAAGACCAGCGATATTTTTCCGCTTAAACCACAAACTGAAGCACCACAAATCGGCGTTCGCAAAATGACAGTCAAAGCACCTGCAAAATTGCCATCGGTTTTGTTGGGTTATCACGTTCCAACATTGAAAACGGCTAAAGATGAATCCGATGCCTACGCACTAGAAGTTTTAGCCGGAGTTTTGGATGGTGGAAGCAGCGCGCGTTTAAGCAGTTCTCTGATTCGTGGTCAACAAATCGCTGTTGCTGCAAGTGCAGGTTATAACTTAACTTCGCGACTCGATGATTTATTTGAACTCGAAGGCACGCCAGCGGAAGGCAAAACCGTTTGGGATGTTGAAGCGGCATTGAAACAAGAAATCTCGAAACTTCAAACTAAACTCATTGAACCCGCTGAATTACAACGTATCAAAGCGCAAGTTTTAGCGGGCGAAGTGTATCAACGTGATTCTAATTTTTATCAAGCGATGCAACTCGGAATGCTTGAAACAGTGGGATTAGGCTGGCAAAAAGAAGCTGAATACGTTGGTAAAATCAATCAAGTAACTGCCGAACAAGTCCGTAACGTGGCGCGAAAATATCTGATTGATGACCATTTGAATATCGCGTATTTAGAACCGCAGAAAATTAACACGGTGAAGAAATGAAACAAGTTGCTTCATTACAGTATGGCGTTATTTTTAAAAAAGCGTTTTGTGATGTAGATGTTTTCAAGGGTTTTGTGCGCGATATTTTAGGTATCCATTTAAATATCGATAAAGTCGAAACCGAAAAAGAATTCAAACCCGCGATTGGTAAAGTTGCCGTGAAATTTGATTTGTACGCGCAAGATAATGACGGGCGCGTGATTGTCGAAGTTCAACATCAGTATTCAACCGATGACCATTACGACCGATTTTTGCATTATCACTGCGTTGCGTTGCTCGAACAAATTGAAAACGCCAAGAACTATAAACCACCGCTTGTGGTTTATACCATCGTGGTTTTAACGTCTTCCGATACGAAATACCGCGAAGATGTTTTAACTATCGACTTTGATTTGAAAACCAAAGACGGCAAAGGCTTAAACGCAATTCCACATAAAATGGTTTTTTTATGTCCACGTCATGTCGATGAAAATACACCAACAGCTTACCGTGAATGGTTAGACGTTATTTTCGACAGTTTAGACGGGAGTATCGATGAAACGCTTTATCACAAATCCGAAGTTCAAAAAGTCGTCGAACACATTCAAAAAAGTGGTATTTCACCCGAAGAAAAAGCCCAAATGATTGAGGAATATAACTGGGAGGAATTCAAAAAGAAGCAAGAGAAGATACTTAATGACAGTATCAAGCGAAGTAAAATTGAAGGCAAAATTGAAGGTGAACACGCTAAAGCCTTAGCGATTGCTAAAAACCTATTAGTAAAAGGGCTGGATGTTGAAACGATTGCCGAAACAACTGGCTTAACAATTAAATCTGTCACTGAATTACGAAACAACGATTAAATAAACCCTTTGAGGAACAAAAATGGCAAATATCATCGCTTATAGAGCAATGGATATGAGCAACGCATATATCTGGTATGGTCAGGTTGCTCAAGCATCCAGCTCAATAATTTCAATTTCTGACGGATTTAAAACAGGAAATTATTTTGGAAGTTTTAACTATTGGAATGACGATCTTTATAGTGGAACACTTACATCCTATAACCAATACTACGGAAGTGCTATTCAGTATAGTGTTACAGATGTATCGCTCAATGCAGTAACAGTAAAAGATTATGTTCAATCTGGAAATGTTGTGGCATTAGCAGAATATGCTTTAAATGGTAATGACAGTATAACAGGCTCTCTTTATGACGATTACTTGATGGGGTATGACGGAAACGACACTATTTTTGGTAACAGCGGTAACGATATTTTAGATGGTGGTTCAGGTACAAACACCGCTGTTTATAGTGGTTACAAATCCAGTTACACCGTTTCAAAAAATGGCTCAACTTATTCAATTAGCGGTGGAACAGACGGTACCGATACGTTAAGTAACATTCAGTATTTGCAATTTGCCGATGGCGTTGTGGCTATTGATTCGGTATTGTCGCCTCCAGCACCAATTACTCAACCCGTTGTTTCATCAATTCCGATAACACAAAATTCTGTCTCGAAGGTTAGCATTGTGCCTTCGGGGGGAAATGACCGACTTACCGGTACGACAAAAAACGACAAAATTTCTGGCTTATTAGGAGATGACACGCTTATTGGTGGCTTAGGTGCCGACCAATTGCAAGGTCATAAAGGAGCAGATGTTTTCAAATTTAATAACATCAACGAAACGGGTTTAACAGCTAAAACTCGTGACATCATCGCCGATTTTAAAACTACTGATGGCGATAAAATCGACCTTTCTGCAATCGATGCCAATGTGAAATTAGCAGGTGACCAAGCCTTTACTTTCATTGGCACTAATGCCTTTAGCAAAACCGATGCGTCTGGTCAGTTACATTTTGATGCCACAAGCCAGATTCTTTATGGCAGCATCAATGCCGACAGCAAACCAGAGTTTTCAATTCAATTAAACGGCGTGAGTAGTTTAGTCGCTAGTGATTTTGTGTTGTAAATTGCTTGGCTGTTTTAAGGGCGTGAGCAAGTTGCCAAAGTCGAAAATTATTGTCACAGGTTAAAGATTTTTACCATTGTAGTATGAAGTAAGAGAAGAATTAGCCGCTGGATTAAAAAGAAGCGTTGAACAAGGCATCGAGCAAGGCGAAGAATCTGGAAAATTAAAGGCAACTTATGCCCTTGCAAAAGGAATGCTAGCGAAAATACTTGATGTTGAAACCATTGTCGAATTGACGGGTTTAACGCCTACTGAAATCGAAAATTTACGTTAAACTTAACCAAGTCGTGAAATTGATTACCGTGGAAAATTTAAATTGAAAACTTTTAGCGAAGAACTCGCACAACACATTGCCGTTGTGAAATTGGCGGAACATTGCAGCGAATCAGTAGAAACAGCAGCGAATTTATTGATAGCAACCTTTGAAAACGGCAACAAAGTTTTGTTGTGTGGAAACGGGGGAAGTGCCGCCGATGCACAACATATTGCCGCTGAATTTGTGGTGCGTTATCAATTGAAACGCCGCGCTTTACCCGCGATTGCGTTGACGACCGACACATCAATTTTAACTGCTCATGCCAACGATTTTGATTTTGACAGTGTGTTTGCGCGACAAATTGAAGCCTTGGGAAATGTTGGCGATACGTTGATTGCTATTTCAACATCAGGAAATAGCAAAAACATTGTTCAAGCAGCACAAATTGCCCATTCAAAAAAACTAAACGTAATTGCCTTGACGGGCGAAAATGGTGGCGCGTTAGCTGAATTTGCGACACATTTAATCACGGTGCCGTCAAAAATAACGGCACGCATTCAAGAAACCCATATTTTAATCGGACATTACTGGTGTGGTGTCGTGGAGGAACGTTTAAATGTTAGCGAATCTGCCTGATTTTTCGACAGCGCGAATTTTAGTCATTGGCGACGTGATGCTTGACCGTTATTGGTCTGGGCAAGCGGCGCGAATTTCACCCGAAGCACCTGTACCCGTGGTGAAAGTGAAAACGATTGAAGAACGTGTGGGTGGCGCGGCGAATGTGGCATTAAACATTGCAAAACTTGGCGGCAATGTGACGTTACTTGGTGTCATCGGTGACGATTCTGATGGTGACCAGTTGCAACGTTTATTGCGAGCAGAAGGTGTGACGTGTGATTTTATTATTGATTCGAAATTACACACGATTTGCAAATTGCGCGTTATGGCACAGCATCAACAATTGTTGCGGGTGGATTTTGAAGACACGCCGTTGAATTTTAATCACGCTGATTTAGCCACTCGTTTGCAAAATCATTTGGGGAAGAATGAAGTCGTGGTATTTTCGGATTATGGCAAAGGCACGTTAGACAATGTCGCCGATTATATTTCAACGTCTAAAAATGCAGGTTTAAAAACATTGGTTGACCCTAAAGGCACAGATTATCAACGTTACGCGAATGCTGATTTAATTACACCGAATTTGGGCGAATTAAAAGCGGTCGTTGGCGATGGTGAAATTGACTCGTTAATCGAAAAAGGACGTGAATTATTAGCTAAACAGAAAATAGAAACGTTATTGCTCACTCGTGGTGAAGCAGGAATGAGTTGTGTGACGCAAGATTCAACGCATTCTTTACCGGCGCAAGCCAAAGATGTTTTCGATGTTACTGGCGCAGGTGATACCGTGATTGCGGTGATGGCGCTAGGTTTGGCGATTGATTTGCCGTTGCGCGAAACTATGTATTTGGCGAACTTAGCGGCGGGGATTGTGGTTGGAAAAGTGGGAACTTCAACCGTTTCGATGTTGGAATTAACCCGCGAAATGCACACACATCGGAATACATTTGGCGTAGTTTCGGAAGACGAATTGTTACAAGCGATGATTCGCGCCAAGGCACATGGTGAAAAATTGGTCATGACTAACGGCTGTTTTGATTTGCTTCATATTGGGCATATTACTTATTTGCAACAAGCCAAAGCACTGGGCGATCGTTTGATTGTGGCGGTAAATTCAGATGAATCGGTAAAAATTCTGAAAGGCAATTCACGTCCGATTAACGATTTGCCCGCGCGAATGAGTGTTTTAGCGGCGTTAGAATGTGTGGATTGGGTGGTTGAATTTAGCGAAGAAACGCCTGAACGACTTTATAACCGTTTATTACCCGATGTCATTGTAAAAGGGGGCGATTATCGACCTGAAGATGTTGTTGGTGGCGCGGCAGTCATTGCGAACGGGGGTGAAGTGAAAATTTTGTCATTTGTTGAAGGACATTCAACCAGTCGAATGATTGAACGGGCAAAACTAGGCATTTGATTATGGTGATTCACAATAGCGGCATAGCTTTATATTTTCTGATGGCGTTTGGTTCTGGTTACGCGATTGGTAATTTGCCCAACATGGGTTTTTTAAAAACGTGGTTTTTATCGATTATTTTCGTGCCGGTTGTCTATGAACTGCTCAATCCAAATGCTTTGATGGTGATGACGGTGGTAGGTTTTTCATTTGGACTATTATTCGCAAAAAGTATGTCGTTTTTTCAGCTCATGGATTATTTAAGTCCGTTTCGATTTTTACAAAAACGTTCAGAATCAAAACCAAAATCCAATTCTAGTCGCAACAATCAACAACACAATCAGCGCGAAATGCGGGGCATTCTGCAAAATTCAGCGGATAACCGCAGACCCGAAGAAGTGTTAGGTTTAAGTCCAAATTTTACGCAGTCGGAATTAAAAGCGGCTTACCAACGAGAATCAAATCGTACACATCCTGATAAATGGGTGAACAAACCGGAGTCGATTAGAAAAATCATGGAAGCCGAACAAAAACAAATCAATGCAGCGTATAACAAACTACGTGATTGAGAAAAACCCCACGCATGTGGGGGAAAACCGATTTAGGCAGATTTAGGGCGTAACATGGATGTTTTGCCAACCATCACATCCAGTGTTTTTCTCAAACGGGTAAATACGGATTCTTGAATATACGGGATATTGTGTTTTTCACAGACCGCTTTCACACGCGGTTGTGCTTTTTGATATTGACTGGCAGTCATATCTGGCCACAGATGATGTTCAATCTGATAATTCAACCAACCGTGTAAAAAATCTAACGTATTTGTCCCTGTTGGATAATTAACCGAACCGACAATTTGGCGCAGATAAAATTCGCCTTTTCCTTTCGCTTTGGTGTCAAACATCATCACATCGTCGCCCGTATGATTCGGGCCAATCACTAAAAACGAATGTAGATTTGTAAACACCTCAGCCATCAATACGTTAATAAAAACGTTTGTAGCTGCAACGGCACTGATTGGCAAAAACAATAACGGAATAATCACAAACTGCACGATGCCGTAAGGCAACATACAACTGAGCCACAAATCTTTACCTGCCGGTTTTAGTGGATTCCACATATCAATTCGTGAAATTTGGTTACGTTTACCACCAGATTCTTTAGCTTGAATGGCGCGATATTCCGTTAATGTTGAAGACGCATAATAAATAATCTTCCAACTCGCCGCCATTATCGCTAATAACACATAACGTCCCCAAAGCGGAATTTTAGAATTACGCAACGTTTCCATATTGAATTCAACTTGATCGGGATCGATTTCTTCACCCAAATGGTAGTGGTGAATGTTGTTATGTTCGACATCCCAAGCGGCAGGATACATCCAATCCAACCAATCTAAATAACGGCGTCCACCTTTGGCAAAACCTTTGCTGGTGTAGTGTTTTGGAATGCCTTTAATTTTGTCGTAGCCACGATGCAAAATATGATGCGCCACGGTTGTCCAACGGGTGAAATTACCCTGACTAATTAAGTAGGCAGAAATTGGATTCGGAATAATCCACGCGGTGGCATAACCTAAACCGGTGCAAATTCGTCCCCAACTTTCTATTTTTTTAAGATGTTCAAAATCGCTCATGTTGGTTTCACCCAAAATATCGCGATGAATCGCATCAATGTCTTTTACGAGTTGTTCTCTATCAACTGCATAGTATTGTTCTATACTCAAAATTTTCCTCACACCGCGCTAGCTTGAATTTAAAATAATTCAAGTCCGTTAATTAAACGCAGGATTTTAAACGCTAAGTTTAAGTTTTGCGCTATTTTTTTCAGCGATTAAGATTTTTTGTTCTGCAACGAAATTTTCATCAGGAAAACCCCGTAAATGGCTCGCCAAAATGGGTTATTCTATCAGCAAGATTTTATCCACTTTACCCATCAATAAATGAACGTTTTAACACAATACATCGTCAAAGAAATTCTGAAAGGCGCGTTTATCGCACTGATTTTGCTATTGACGTTATTTAATTTATTCACGCTGACTGACGAACTCAAAGACCTCAAAGGGGCTTATGATTTAACAGCGATTTTTACGTATCTCGCGCTCACTTCGCCACGTGTTTGTTATGAATTAGTACCCGCAGCAGCGTTACTTGGCAGTTTATTTGTCTTGGGTTCAATGGGAAATAACCGCGAATTGATTGCCATGCGAGCCGCAGGCGTTTCAGTTTTAGGTATCATTAAATCAGTCTTAGTTGCTGGCGTGATTTTAGCGACGTTTTCAGTTGGCGTTGGCGAATTGATTGCACCGACAACCGAAGCACAAGCACAATTGCTTAAAGCGACCGCTCAAAATCAGCAGCTCGTTTCAAATGCACGTTATGGTTTATGGTTACGCGAAGGCAGTAAATTTATCAATGTGCGTAAATTAGAAAATAACGGTGAACTCGCCGACATCAGTATTTACGAATTGAACAATCAAGCCCATTTGCAAAGTGTCACGCATGCTGAAAAAGCGACTTATCTGCAAAAAGAACAATGGCGTTTAGAAAATGTGGCGCAATCTCAAATTTCGACCGAAAAAATGCAGGCAAATTCTAAAACTGAACAAACGTGGCAAACGACGATTGCGCCAGATTTGGTAAAAATTGCGGTGGTGAATCCTGATAATTTGTCGCTGATTGATTTGTCGCAATACATTGAATTTTTGAAAGACAATCAGCAAAAATCACAAACTTTTGAATTGGCATTTTGGGGCAGGGTGGTGAATCCGTTGGTGACATTTGTGATGTTGTTGGTAGCAACGCCGTTTGTAATCGGCGTAAAACGCGGTGTGAATGTGGGTAGTCGGATGATGATTGGGATTGTGATTGGAATGAGTTTTAACATTCTCGATAAAATCTTTGGTCATGTCGGTTTGATTTATGATTTCAATCCGCTACTGATGGCGATTTTACCGAGTGTGTTAGTCAGTGTTTGTAGTTTTTATGCGTTACGACGTTTGGTTTAATGCACATCAAATGGACGATTCCATTTTTCACGCATTTTTGCACGGGTTTGAATATCGAGCCGCGCATATTTGAGTTGATTATTTGCCATCAGATTGGGTTTTAGATTGTGAAACCACTGATGATAAAGCGCGAAATTTTTCGGGTGAAAACCAAATACCCACGGCGCGTCGTGTTGCAAAATATGCTGCATTTTTTGAATAATTTCGTAACGCGCAGGACTGTTATCCATATTTCGCATTTGTTCAAACAAGCGGTCGAATTCAGGATTTTCATAATTACTGGCGTTTTCGCCACCGAATTTCACTTTAGAATGCGGACTGTAAAGCATAAAAAGAAAGTTTTCAGGGTCGGGATAATCGGCGTTCCAACCTAAAAAGAACATTTGCGAATTTCCTGTGCGTATTTTTTCTTGATAACGGTTGTAATCGGTCGCACGAACGACCAGTTTGATGCCCAATTTTTCAAATTGCTTGCGATACCAATTCATACGTGGACGGTCGTCAGTGCTGATAGCCGTTGTGTCTAAATACAAAATCAACGCTTCGTGCGTTTTGGGGGCAATGCCATTTTCATAACCCGCTTCGGCTAACAATTGTTGCGCGACGCTAATGTTTTTACGTTTTAAAGCACAGCCCCCCCGCCCCCCTTCAAAGGGGGGAGAGTCACAATCATAAACCTCAGTATTCATGCCTGCTTCACCTTCGGCGTAACCATAGATTCCTTCTGGTAAAACACCTTGTGCTGGAACACCGCGCCCATTCATGAAAATAGAAATGTATTCTTCATAATCCACGGCAATCGCAATCGCTTGACGTAATTTTCGCGCCGCGTCGGTTGAACCGCCAACCGTTGCATCTTGCATATTAAAACCGAGGTAATAATCTGAAAGTGTTACTGATGTTTGTAATTGAATCCCTTTTTCAGTCATCGACGGTGTAAGTGCTACGCCGCCACTGCCTGTGAATTGCACTGCTTGGTCAAAACTATCTGATGAAATTCCTGATAAATCGTAATAGCCTTGTAAAAATTTTGTCCAATAAGGAATCGTTTCTTTTTCGAGCATGAAAACGACTTTATCGATAAATGGTAATGGCTTGCCTGCATCGGTTAATAAACCATTTTTTACGTCTTCAGGTTCACCTTCAGTGGGATAATTTTCGCCGTGAAAATTTGGATTTTTGAGCAAAATCATTCGGCGATTTGGATTATTTTCAGCCAAAAAATATGCCCCCGTGCCAATTGGAAACCAATCGAGCGTGATGTTTTTATCGCGTAATCCAGCTTGTTCATAAAACGCATCCGCTTCCCACGGCATTGGTGCGAAAAAGGGCATCGCTAACCAAAAAATAAATTGTGGCGATTTGCCTTTGATTCGAATGCGATATTGATAACGACTTATCGCTTCAACGCCTGTTAAATTTGTAGTTTTAATTGCAGATTTAGATTGATTTGCGATTTCTTTGGCGAATTCGTCAAATCCAACGATGTAATTTTTTGTCATTTCAGCAATCGGGGATTGCATTTTTGGATGAGCGATTCGTTTAATTTCATAAACATAATCGTCGGCGGTTAATTCACGTGTACCAGTTTGGGTAAAGTCCACCAATGTTTTTACAGACGTAATTTGTTCTGTTGTCAGCGTGTGATAAACAAAATTTCCTGATGAATCCTTTGCAAAAGCTGGGTGTGACTGGTAATTAACGTTTGGTTTTATGTCGATAATGTAATCGGTGAAAGCGATTTCACTATCTTTTACGGGTTCATTTAAAACGTCGCCTTTTGCATTCAAATAACGCACGGTCGGCATTTTCGTCGCAGACAACGGCGTTAATTCGTAAGGGCGTTTCAAATAATGATATTGCAACGGTGGTTCGTAAATTTGCCCAATAATCGCAAATTCATTTGAGCTATAAGCTGAAACGGGGTCTAAATGTTTTGGGCGTTCACTGAAGGATTCGTATAAAACTGATTGCGTTGTGTCGTTGTCAGAATAAGGATTATTCAACTGCGAATCACACGCGGATAAAAGTGCGGCACAAAGAGTGAGCGTTTTCAGTTTCACTTTTTAATCTCATCAGATGTTAGAGCCGTCAGCGTAATCACTTCCACACTTTCGATGCCTTCGTTATCTACCACTTTCACCGCCACTTTGTAACTTCCTGCTTTAAAAGCGTGCGTTTGTTTGCCCGTTTTATCAATCATCACGTCGGCTTTAAAACCGTTTTCGACTTCGTGATTGAAATCCCACGCATAAAATTCAATGCCTGATTCCGATTCACCGACCGCGATAAATTCGATTTCGCGCAATTTTTTCGCATTCAAACCCAAATCGTTACACGTTAAAATCAGTTTCGGTTTTTTCGCAATCGGTACGACATTTTCAACCGTCACGAGTTCAATAATCACACCGTCATGATTTTTCAAACGCGCCACTTCTTGAATCGCGCCTTTACCAAAACTAAACGCAATAATAATTCCAATCGATTTACCGGCTGCTTTATTAGCTTCAAATAGCGTTTTATCAAAGCGTTCGCTCGCCGATTTTAAATTATCAATCACGTTGCGACCGATATTGTCCGAACGTTTCACTTGAATCGGCACGCCGTCTTTGGTTTTGCCGTCAATGCCAAAATCACCGCGCTGTTTAGAATTCGGAACGCCGCCAAATTGTTGAACAATCCACGTTTCAAACTCAAACGCATCTTGATAACGTAGCGTGTCATAATCGTACTTGTGCAATTGCACGATAAACGGCGAATCTAACAAATCGCGTTGTGGTTTTTTCAAACGCATTTCAGTGACTTTTATCGCCATCACCGATTGGTCAATGCCAATCCAACCGCGTCGCAACCGTTCAGCCACCGCAACCGTTGTACCACCACCGACAAACGGGTCTAAAACCGTGTCGCCTTCGTTGCTAGCACATTCAATAATTCTTTGGAGCAAGGCTTCGGGCTTTTGTGTTGGATAACCGATTCGTTCTTTACCCGATGGCGCGACAATTGGAATTTGCCACCAATCGTACATTTTCACGCCTTTGGATTCTTTTTTCGCTAATTTGTGAGGGTAGTCGGTTTCCATTTTCATCCGCCCCTGAAATTATTTCATTATTACCAAAACGTTTTAGAGTTGAAGCTGCCCGTTCTTGGAATTGTTGGTTATATTTGTAATC
>JAQTOX010000161.1 GCA_028713055.1 Methylococcales bacterium
AAATTGGTTTGAGTTTGGAAAAAGCGGAATTGTCGCACTTAGGCACAGCTAATCGTGTTCAAATCAGCAAAGACAACACCACCATCATTGATGGTTACGGTTCAGAAGATGCAATCAAAGCTCGCGTTGCTCAAATTCGCGCTCAAGCTGACGAAGCCACTTCTGATTACGACAAAGAAAAATTGCAAGAACGTTTAGCTAAATTAGCGGGTGGCGTGGCAGTTATCAAAGTCGGCGCGGCAACTGAAATCGAAATGAAAGAGAAAAAAGCGCGCGTTGAAGATGCGTTGCATTCGACTCGTGCAGCGGTTGAAGAAGGCGTTGTTGCAGGTGGTGGTACGGCGTTGGTTCGTGCATTGTCTGCGTTAGTTGGTTTGGAAGGTATCAACCACGACCAAACCGTTGGTGTGAATATTTTACGTCGTGCAATGGAAGAGCCTTTGCGTCAAATCGTTTCTAACGCTGGCGATGAACCTTCGGTTGTATTTAACGAAGTACATAAAGGTTCGGGTAATTTCGGTTACAACGCGGCAACAGGTCAATATGGCGACATGATTGAAATGGGTATTTTAGACCCTGCAAAAGTGACTCGTACTGCGTTGCAAAATGCGGCTTCAATCGCTGGTTTGATGTTGACGACTGAAGTGATGATTGCTGACGCACCTAGCGATGACAAAGGTCATGGTATGCCTGATATGGGCGGAATGGGTGGTATGGGCGGCATGATGTAATCATGTTGGCTTAACGCCTTTTTGCTTTGAATGATATGATAAAAGCCCCGATTTGCTGTTAAGCAATCGGGGCTTTTTATACCCATTGTGAATAACCTAATAACTCAGTTGTAATTCGTTTTTTCGAAATAAAAATAAAAAGGTAACCATATGAAAATAATTTCTTTGTTCAATCACAAAGGCGGAGTAAGTAAAACTACCACTACTTTTAATCTTGGCTGGATGCTTGCCGAGCAGGGACATAAAACACTAATAATCGATGCAGACCCTCAATGTAACTTAACAGCTTTAGTGCTTGGTTATAATTCAATTGATGATGTTGATACATTCTATGCAGCCAATCCTAATTGTGATTTTTATTCTTGTGTAAAACCAATTATTGATGGCTCTCTCGGAAAAGTAATAACTGGCAAACCGTTAAACACTGCTAATCCCAATTTGAGTCTACTATGCGGAAATATTGCATTGTCGGAAATAGAGACACAAATAAGCGTTGCGTTGACAACAAGTTCTGCAATTCCTGCAATACGCAATATACCTGGTAGTGTAGGTGCTTTTATTAAGCAAACTGCTACTGAACATAAATTTGACTATGTTTTAGTTGATATGAGTCCAAGCGTGGGCGCACTTAACGAGTGCTTATTGATGTCTAGTGATTATTTTATAGTTCCAACAGCTCCTGACTTTTTTTGCGCTCAGGCTATTAAATCCCTTACAAATGTACTTCCAAGGTGGAACAACGAGATTTCTACATTTAGACAAGTGGATATTATTTACTCTTTTCCACAAAAACCGCCGAAATTCATAGGATTTATTTCGCAAAAGTATCGCCCCCGAAATAATTTACCAGCAAAATCATTCCAAAAATGGATAGACATAATAAAAGGCGAAGTAGCAAACTCTCTTGTTCCTGCTCTAAGTCCAATAGGTATGTCAATAGAGCAATTAACTTTTTCAACAAACGTAACTGCTGATGAACCATTCAATTTAGCTAACATTTCTGATTTCAATTCTTTAATTGCACAGTCTCAAAAACATAATGTTCCTGTATTTGCGCTTAGTGACGCTCAAATTGAGCAAAAAGGACAAGTTCTTGAAATTATGCGTGAAAGTCGAGAGAACTTTAAGGATACATTTAAAAAATTGGCAATTGATATTCATCAATTGACTGAAGTGATATAAACCGTAAATAAATTTCCAAAGTTAAGTTTCGCAAAAAGCCCTTGTCCATGCGGGCTTTTTTATGCTTGTGAATTTTTTATGTTACTCATCGGCTATAGACTAATAGTATTCATTTTTGCGACCATGCACGCATGAACATAAAAACATTATTCGGCAAAAATGTACGCGAATTTCGAGAAGCGAAAGGTTGGTCGCAAGATAAACTTTCGGAAGAATCGGGTTTGCATCGTACTTATATCAGCGGCATTGAAAGAGGATTTAGAAATCCGACGATTGAAATAGTGCATAAAGTTTCAATTGCTCTGCAAGTTTCAATTTCGGATTTATTCAAAGAGATAACATGACCGTTTATTCAACAAAAGAACAACTCGAAAAAATCGCACATTATTTGATTGCCTACATGCGAATTCCTTATTTTCAAGATGACACCGTACCAGGAAAAATCATGGAGAAAATTTTTTCATTAGTTCACGATGCCGAATTACTCGACACTTACGATTACGTTGATGTTTGCATTAAAAACAAAGTGGGCTGGCAAATAAAATCGACTAAAAGCACTACGCCTGTTACTTGGAAACGCGCAAAAATTGCCAATGCGATTGAGCTGATTAAACAATCAGAAGAATCTGAAGCAGGTTGCCAACAATTAGGCAATGCCATTATTGAATTTTGTAATAGTCACGCAAAAGAAAGTTTAGCCGCTTACAATCTTTCTGAAATCGGGTATTCACGCTTAATTATGTTCCCTGATAATACGGTTGTTTATTTTGAAAGGCTCATTGCATCAAAAAATAATCCTGATATTTTCGATAAAAATGATTTTGTTTGGCATTGGTCGAATCCCAAAAATACGGTTAAAAAAGAACAATTATCAGCGTTGCACGGTGTTGATGTAAAAACAGGTAAAAAGGCTTTCGCTTGGCACGGACGCGGTGAAAATCAATTACATTTCAGCAGTGAAAATGATTGGTGGCCCGAAATTGAAAAGCCAACGAAAATTGGTCAAATTGAATTCTCAAAAGATTTTCACGCAATGGCGTTTAAATTATCCACTGAAAAAGTAAGTTGGGATGATTTGGTTTCTTTTTTGAATCGTTCCAGCTGAGTATTCATGCTTTGAATAATGATTTTTGCAAGCAATGGCGGAACCGCATTACCCAATTGCCCCGCCTGTTCATTGTACGAACCAACAAATTCATAGTTATCTGGAAAACTCTGAATTCTAGCCACTTCACGCATTGTTAAAGTCCGAATATCAACAGGATGTCCCCATCGTCCCGAACCAGGATGAAAAACCCATCGTGTTATAGTTGGTGCAATCATGTTCTTAGTAAGTCGTCCATAGGCTCCGCTATATCCGCCCTTTGTTTGTAAATGAATCGGTAAATCTTTCAAACCTTGCCCTGCTTCTAGTGAAGATAATCGTTCATACTGTATAGGTTGAAGTTTTCGTGCAATGTGATTGGTTACTAATTCACAATTTCCCCGTATAAATTCTTGATAATTATTTTGTGGTAGAGATGTGTAGTGCGTTAATTTTTGCCCTTCGCCGTGTTCAAGTTTTGGCAAATCACCAATAGCATCCCAAACGTTTATATGTTGAGGATTACTAAAAAATAAATTGTATATTTCACTGTTTTCTTTAGATTGTGCGTAATGCGTTGGCAATGGACTTTCAAATTTCAATCCGTATTGATTTGCAATAAAAAAAGCTCTTCTACGTCTTTGCGGTACACCATAGTCTGCGGCATTTAAAACAATCGATGTCACCGTGTAACCTTCATTCTCAAGGCGAGAAATAACTTCTTGCGAATAGGCTTTTTCAAACCCGTTTTTCATTTCTGCTACATTTTCCATAAGTATCATTTTTGGTCGCAGCACCTCGCAATAATCGAGAAATGAATTAACCAGTAAATTTTTAGGGTCGTGAAGGTATCTGTTTTTTAATGGCACATTTTTAGAAAAACCTTGGCAAGGTGGTCCACCGACTAGAATGTCTAATTTATTAGCTGTGATTTCAACCAAATCCATAAAATCGCTTGGAGCTGTTTGAGTAATATCGATATTTAAGGCTTTTGCTTTTGGAAAATTATGTTTGAATGAAGCAAGATATTTTTTTTCAATATCCATACCTGCTAATAATTCAAAGCCTGTTTGTTCAAGTCCAACTGAAATACCGCCACAACCACAAAACAAATCGACGGCTTTTTTAAATTTGTACATTTTATAAAACTCACAAGTTGTTACTAATAGTATTCATTCTAGTGTAATGGAAAATAAAAAACAAATGAAAAAACATGGCAGCAAAAGAAGTTTTATTCGGTGATGACGCTCGCGTTCGTATGGCGCGTGGTGTGAACATTTTAGCAAACGCGGTAAAAGTGACGTTAGGTCCAAAAGGTCGTAACGCGATTTTAGACAAAAGTTTCGGCGCACCAACGATTACTAAAGACGGTGTATCGGTTGCAAAAGAAATCGAATTAAAAGACAAATTCGAAAACATGGGCGCACAAATGGTGAAAGAAGTTTCATCAAAAACGTCTGACGTAGCGGGCGACGGTACAACGACGGCGACTGTTTTAGCGCAATCTATCG
>JAQTOX010000162.1 GCA_028713055.1 Methylococcales bacterium
TCGCCGCACAACAACTTTATAGCGTGTTGTTTAATTCAAATCCGAAAGTTGGCAATTCGCCGAATTTAGCGGCGGGGACGTTTTGGATTGCAGATTAGAAAAATTATGAAACAAATAACCCAAAAACAGGAAATCAACATGACAACCCCAACAACATTAAAACCTGCCACCTTCACGCCGCAAACTTACTGATTTACGTTAAACTCAACCCTGAAGTAACGTGGAAACAACAAATTGGAGAAATTTATGAAATTAAAAATCGTGATTCATCCCGCCGAAGAAGGCGGTTTTTGGGCTGAAGTCCCTGCATTTGCAGGTTGTGTTTCAGAAGGTGATACAGCCGAAGAAACTTTATTCAACATTCAAGAAGCTGCTTTAGGTTGGCTGGAAGTTGCCACCGCTAGAATGACAACCACTGCGAATGCACGAGTTACCGAAATTGAATTATGAAAAGCATTTCTGGCAAAATGTTTTGCCGCCTGTTGTTAAAATACGGCTGGGAGTTACAACGTATTCGCGGCAGTCATCATATTTTCACGCATTCAACATACACTGAAATTCTCACTGTTCCTGTTCACGCCAACCAAGATTTAAAAATTGGCACGTTGAGCAGATTGCTCAAAGATGCACATTTGACCGAACACGATTTTTAAACAAAACAGAAATCCACCATGACAACCCCAACAACGTTGAAACCCGCCACCATTGTTGAATTACGGAACAACGATTAAATCATGACCACACAAAATCTGTATACAAAACTCAAACATGCCAAAAGCGAAGAAGATGTTAAAGACAGCTACATCAAAGCGTTGGGGCTGAAAAGTTATACCAAAGGTTTAATTGATATTCGCACCGATGAAATTTGGTTTGAAGCCAAAGACACAGGCAAACATTCGAGTTATGCGATGTTTACGCAATTATTGCATTACGTTCAAGATGCGTTGAATAAGGGCGAACCCGTACCGCCATTTTTAGCCGTGATTGATACCGAAAAAGCGGCGTTGATGAAAACCTCTGACGTGTTGCCGTTCCTTGCGAAAAAAACCGTGAAATGGGGAAAATCCGCCAGCCAATATCCAAAAGAAGCTCTCGACGAAGTATCTGCTCACATCGGTACACACTTTGTTTCATTCAAAATCGCCACGCATGAAGACGAATTTATCCAAACCGTCAAAGACGCGATTAAATCAGGTGATATTCTTCGCACCCAAATTACGCCCGATAATTTAAAACAAGTTTTCGACAAATGGGTGGCAATGATTGGACGTGAAATTGTCGGCGTAAATGAAGAAAACTATGCGCTGTTATTTTTCGCTGACATCATGCACGACGGTACAGTTTCCACACATGCCAATTTACCCGCCGAATTACTACACAAAAACAACGCGCCTGTTTTCAGTTTGGACGGCAAAATTTACGAACTCGGCAACAAAGAAGGCTATCGCCAATTTTGGGCGATTTATCACAAACCACCAAAATCTGAATACCGCGATTATTTACTTGAACGACGCGACAGTTTGATTCCACTCGACGAACGCCGTTTTAAAGGCGCGTATCACACGCCACTTGCGGTAGTCGATAAAGCCTACGGCAAACTCAGCGAAACACTCGGGAAAAACTGGCAAAAAAATTACATCGTCTGGGATATGTGCTGCGGCGTGGGCAATTTAGAAGTGAAACATTCGAATCCGCGCAACATTTTCATGAGTACGCTTGACCAAGCCGATGTGGATGTCATGAAAACGACTAAAACCTGCGTTGCCGCACAACGGTTTCAATATGATTATTTGAACGATGACATAACAGACGACGGTAAAATCGATTACAACCTGACAAACAAAGTCCCCATCGAATTACGCAACGCGATTGCCGAAGGTAAAAAGATTTTGGTGTTAATCAATCCGCCTTATGCAGAAGCGACAAATTTTGAAAATATCGCAACTGGATTAGACGCTGAAAATAAAAAAGGCGTAGCAAAAACAAAATTTGCCGCTTCGATGACAGACTACGGAAAAGCTAGTAACGAGTTATTTACTCAATTTTTAGCGCGTATCTCACAAGAAATACCAACCGCTGTAATTGCGATGTTTAGCACCATGAAATATGTTAATGCACCAAATTTTGAGAAATTTCGACAAAATTGGCACGCAAAGTATTTAGATGGTTTTGTTGTACATAACAAAGCATTCGACGGTTTAACTGGAAAATTCCCAATTGGATTTTTGATTTGGCAAACAAGTCAAAATGCCGTCAAGAAAACGCCAATTACCGAAATTACGGTTGATGTATTAGACAAAAATGCCAACCCAATAGGCGAAAAATTGTTTTATAACTTACCAAACAAGTCATTTCTTAATGTTTGGTTAGATCGCCCAAAAGCTAATAAAGAATTTGTTTTACCATTAAAAAATGCAATTTCTCCCGTTGTAACGATTCCGCGTGTTAAAACATGGTCGGATAATGCAATAGCCTATATGTATTGTGGTGTTAATGACTTACAACACGCCGAACAACAAACCGTTATTTATTCTTCCGTTTATGGCGGTGGCAATGGTTTTTACATTACGCCCGAAAATTTATGGCAAGCTGCAATTATATTTTCAGTACGCCGTTTAGTTTTGCCCACTTGGCTAAATGACCGCGACCAATTTTTACAACCCACCGCGCCACTTTCTGACGAATTCAAAAACGATTGTTTGATTTGGATGTTATTTAATCGCTGTCAAAGAACTGCGAGCGCGAATAATCTCGAATGGAACGCCAAAACGTGGTCGATTGTGAATCATTTTATTCCGTTCACCGAAGCCGAAGTGAATGCGCCAGAACGGTTTGAATCAGATTTTATGGTGCAATATCTTGAAAAAAAGAAACTTTCAAAAGAAGCGAAAGCGGTTTTAGATGCTGGGCGGGAATTGTGGAAAGCGTATTTTTCAGAAACGGATGTTTATAACGTGCGCGAAGAATTCAAATTAAATCGCGCCGATGTCGGTTGGTATCAAATCCGAAATGCACTTAAAAAACGGATTGAAACACCTGTTGATTTTGGGGATTTTGAAACGACATATAAAAATTTAAGTGCGAAGTTGCAGCCGTTGGTATTTGAATTGGGATTTTTGCGTACATCTCAAACATTAACCGAATTTGAATAAATGACACTTTCAAAATCTCTCCCGACGCTGTCAATCCTCGCTTTTCTAAGTCTTTGGTTCGGATTAGCCACATTTTTACACAGTCCGCTATTACCGTCGCCTGGAATTGTGGCGCAGATTTTTTGGCAACATTGTGAATCTGGCGAATTACCTTACCATTTAGGCATGACGCTTTTACGCCTAATCGTCAGTTTTACGATTTCGATGTTATTGGGTTGCACAATAGGTATTGCGTTGGGACGAAATGAAAAACTCAATGCGTTTTTCGACAATTGGTTGGTAATTTTTTTAAACGTACCTGCGCTGGTGACAATTATTTTGTGTTACGTTTGGTTTGGCTTAACTGAACAGGCAGCGATTTTAGCGGTGGTTTTAAATAAAGTACCGAATGTGATTGTGACGTTGCGTGAAGGTACACGAGCGTTAGACAAAGATTTACTTAATATGGCGAAGTGTTATGGATTTAGTCGTATGAAAACGTTACGCCACGTTATTTTGCCACAATTGCATCCATTTTTAATGAGCGCAACCCGTTCTGGTTTGGCGTTAATTTGGAAAATTATTTTAATGGTGGAATTACTCGGACGCAGTAATGGTATGGGCTATCAGCTACATTTATTTTTTCAGTGGTTCGATATTGCCAGCATTTTGGCGTACACCGTCGCGTTTGTGGGTGTGATTCAAGTGTTTGAGTTTATGATAATGAAACCGCTCGATAATCTTGCGTTGAAATGGCGATAATATGACCACCGTTCACATTAAAATCCACGAAAAAATTCATCCTAATGCTGATTTACCAACCATTGAAAACTTCGCGTTGACTTTAAATGCAGGAGAATTCGTGTGTTTAGTTGGGCAATCTGGATGCGGTAAAACGACGCTGTTAAATACTATCGCTGGTTTAGATTCCAATTATTCAGGTGAAATCTGCGTTGCCAATAAAACTCAAAATCCAAAAATCGGTTTTGTGTTTCAACAACCGTGTTTATTGCCGTGGCGTACGGTACGCGACAATATCGACTTAGTTTTTACGAATCAAAATACTGTCCCCTCATCGCAAATCGACGAGTTACTGGATTTGATGCAATTAACCGCTTATGCCGATGCTTATCCTAAACAATTATCTGAAGGTATGCGCCGCCGTGTGTCGATTATTCGGGCATTTGCAATCAATCCCGATTTGCTTTTAATGGATGAACCCTTTGTGTCGCTTGATGAACCGATGGCGCGAGGCATACGTTTTTTGTTGCAACGTCTTTGGCAACAACGTCCGCATACCGTGTTATTTGTGACACATGATTTGCGCGAAGCTATTGGTTTGGC
>JAQTOX010000043.1 GCA_028713055.1 Methylococcales bacterium
GAATTTGAATTTAAAACAAGCCTTATCACGTGTTAAAGAGGCGAGGATTTTACGCAGTGAAACAATTGCGGCGGGTTTGCCTAGTTTGAGCGGTAAAAATGTAGCGAGTCGGCGGTTTAATAATTCGTCTGCAGGTGGTGGAAGTCCAGTGGGCAGTCAACCAATAAACATTTTTCAACTCGGTTTTGATGCGGCGTGGGAATTAGACTTTTTTGGTGGTATTCAACGAGCCGTAGAAGCGGCTAATGCGTCGATTGATGTGGAAGTGGAAAATAGTCGCGACGTTTTACTCACGTTACAAGGTGATGTGGCGCGTGAATATATTACCTTGCGAGCGAATCAACAACTCGCCACCACACATCACGCCTTACTTGCAGCCCAAGCCGAAACCGTTAAACTCACGCAAATTCGACAAAAAAGTGGTTTAGCAAACGCTTTAGAAGTCGCACAAGCTCAAGCACAATTTGATAATACGGCAGCAAATTCACCGCGTTATGAAACTGAAATTAAACAAGCGATTCATGCGTTAAGTGTGTTGTTAGGACGTGAACCGAATGCGTTGACGAAACGTTTTTCCAACACACAACCGATTCCAAATGCAACACTTTCTCTGAGCGATTTACCATCAGAATTATTAAAACGTCGCCCCGATATTCGTCGAGCAGAACGACAAATGGCTGTGGCGAATGCTTACGTCGGCATTGCAACGGCGGAAATGTATCCAAAAGTAAATTTAGCTGCGTTTATTGGGTTACAAAATCTTAAAATTACCGATTTTACGCCGATGGGGAAATCGTGGTCGAGTGCATCCACGATTACGATGCCGCTATTTAATTGGGGAAAGTTGCAAGCCAATATCAAAGCTAAAGATGCACAATATGAACAGACGTTTTTGGCGTATCAATCCACGGTATTAACGGCATTTCAAGAAGTTGAAAATGCGCTAGTTGCACATCGAAATGAAGCACAACGTTTTGATGCGTTAACACTTGCGATTTCATCAAGTCAAACGGCGTTAAATTTAGCAACAGAACGTTATAACAAAGGGCTGACAGGGTTCATCGATGTTTTACAAACTCAACAGACGTTATATCAAACACAAATCCAACATGTTGAAAGTTTAGCGAGTGTGGCGCAATACAATGTGGCGTTACATAAAGCATTGGGTGGCGGTTGGCAAACGGAACCGCGTGTCGCTGAACCTGAAAAACAAAACGTGATTGAATCGGTGTTATCGAATTAGGAGAAAAATATGAGTAGTAAACAATTCGTCATGAATTCGTTTTGTGGATGGGATGGTGAAACGTTAGTGCTGAATGTTTTAGGCAAACCGAGTGCGAAACAGGATGTCATTGGTAAAGCAAAAGGTAATCAATTAAAAATTAGTGTGACGGCGACACCTGTAGGCGGTAGAGCAACGGATCACATGGTTCGATTTTTGGCGAATGAATTTGGCGTAACAAACGCTGATATTGAGGTGGTGTTTGGGCGGTTTAATGTGAATAAACAACTTCGTATTAAATCGCCTAAAAAGTTACCGTCGGTAATCAGCAAGCACTTAGCTAGTTGATAGCCAGTCTGGTATCACACGTTTCTTCCATGCAAACAAATGACTTTTTGAACCGCGATAATAACTCCGATACGAACTCATTGAATCGTTTGCAATTTTATATTCATCTGGCATCGCAGGCGTAGGCTGACTAAAGCTCGCTACCAAAATGTTGGACGGTAACGATTTTAGTGGTAAGAGTAAACGACTCGTGGCGTGGATTTTTTCATAACGAAACGTATATTCATCTAACAAACAACTGAATAATTGCCACAAAAAGACGTAATTGGCATCACTTTGTCGCGTCCAAATTGCTGAAGGATGTTGAATATGTGTTGCTTTGTATAGCACAGCGTCGCGTTCATCCGGTAATTGCCAGAGTTTTATTTGTCGCCCAAAATTCGTTGTTTTGAGAATTTCTGTTCCGTCTAAAAAACGATGCGCGGTCGACAGTAATTGCGCGTATTCCAGAATCATTTTTACAACGTGTTTATCGACGTGCTGTTGAGCACAAATTTTCGGATTGGGGTGCAAATAAAAAATGTTCATTATTCGTAAAGTTCTTCCATACTTTCAAAACCGTATTTGTCCGACAATCGCAGCAACACTAATAATGCACCTGTGCCGCCATCTTTTGGACTAGCGGAACAAAATGCTTGCACGTCTTTATGTTGACGCAACCACCGATTCAATTCATTTTTAATGACGGGTACATTATCTAACGAGCGATAACCTTTGCCATGAACAATGTGAACACAACGTCCTCCTTCTTCAACACTATTATGTAGGAAATGCAGTAATTGCCGTTTTGCGTCGGGTGTATTCAAACCGTGCAAATCAATTTCAGCATCGATACCAAAAAAGCCACGGCGTAATTTTTTCAACACACTATTTTGCAAACCCGCAGATAAAAAATTCATCGAATCATAAATACCGACGGTTTCGATTTCATCAGGATTTCGCGAACTTAGATGCGCGTCGAAATTAACCACTAACGGTTTTGGGTAAGGTTTTGGTTTAGGCTTACGTTGTTCATGTAGAGAGACTTTGTCTTGCTTTACTGCTTGTACGTTGCCGACTGTTTGGCGGAATAAATCACTGTCGTCTGAACTGATAGTTTTTTTGCGGCTCATGGTTCTAAATCGTTTTGTCTTGTTGATTTAGCCACGACTGCAAAATCAATTGCGCGGCAAGTTCGTCTTGAACTGCCCACAATTTCGTTGCATTCACGTGAACGTCGTCAAACAACAATTGTTTCGCCTCGAACGTTGTCAGTGTTTCATCTTGTTGATGAACCGGCAAATTAAAACGTCCATTGAGTTGGCGACAAAATTTTAACATTCGTGGTGTAACAGAATTGTCTGTGCCGTCGAGCTGGCGCGAAATGCCTACCACAAATCCTGCGGGTTGCCATTCTTTGACGAGTTGTTCTATGGCGTGCCAATTCGGTGTTTGATTTGGTGATCGCATCGTTTGTAGTGAATTCGCTGTCGCCGTTGTTAATTGTCCAACCGCGACACCGATTTTTTTCGTCCCGAAATCAAACCCCAAAAAAGTATCGGAAGATTGACGGGCTAAAGGGTCTTTACGCATGCCCTGCGCCAACCGTGAGTTGATGAATATCGATACCGATTTGGCTTGCCGCCATCCGCCAACGTAAATTAGTCGGCGTGTCGAATAAAATGGGTGCGCCAAACGGGGTGTTTAACCAAGAATTTGATAACATTTCTTGCTCTAATTGTCCTTTTCCCCAACCCGCATAACCGAGAGCGACAAAATAACGTTCAGGACCTTCGCCTTTCGCAATCGCTTCAATAATATCGCGCGACGTAGTCAGCGACATGGTTTCAGAAATCGGCAAGGTAATCGCCCATTTTCCGCATGTGGTATGTAATACAAAGCCACGTTCTTGCTGTACTGGTCCGCCAACATAAACAGGCGCGTCTGCTGCTGTCATCGAGCCAATGGGAATATCCATTTGCATGAAAATTTCTTTGAGTTTCATGTCTGATTTTCGATTGATGACAATCCCTAATGCACCATCGGCGTTATGCTGACACATGTAAATAGCGGCGTGTGAAAAATTATCATCCGTTAATGTCGGCATGGCGATTATGAATTGGTTATCTAAATAGTGGTTTTCTGTCATGTTTGAAAGGAAAGTAAAAGGTTCAAAATTAAGGTTTAATCTATGGCTTATTATGCGGAATTTCAATCACCATAAAATTCCCAAACGCGTGTAAAAGTCAGTGTGCTAGATTCGTTCAGTAATTGAAACGGCAAATCAGGATACGGCGCACTTGAACGAATCATATTGGCAACGGCTTCGTCTAATTTCACACTTCCAGATGAGCGGGTAATTTTAAAATTATTGATAGTGCCGTTTGCGTTAAGTTCAATTTTGGTTTCCAAAATTCCTGCGGGTAATGTCCCTTTATCATAAATATTTTGTCCAATACGCTTAACTTTCGAGCTGAATTCACTAATGTATTTGTCGCGTACATTGACTTGTTGCTGACGAACCTCGCTACCGATTTGAGAAATTTGCTGCTGTATCGATTCGAGCGATAGACGCGGTTTTTCTTTAGGCAATTCTTCTTCTGGTTTTTTAGGTGCTTCTATTTTTACAGCTTTAGTTGGTTTCACAACTTTTTCTATTGTTATTTCAGACTTTTCTGTTGTCACAATTTTAGGCTGCGGTTTAGGTGTTTCCTTTTTCGGTATAACTTTTTGTTCAATGGGTTTAATTATCGGTTTTTTTTCAGTCGGTTTTTCAACTGGCTTTATGGGTTCGGAGCGTAGTTGAGGGGCAACAGGTTGGCTTTCAGCAACTACATGATCATTTTGTTTTGCTTTAATTGATGACGATTTGGTAATTAGCGACACTTCAATCACGGATTGCGGTGGTTGCTCACGCGGCGAATCTTTTAAATTCATGCCGATTAACAGCGCGATGTGCAGAGCGACAACAACCGTCAATATCCCAAAAAACGCCATTTACGCCACGGTCTCTGCAATGTGATCCATTAGAATTCCCGCAATGTTCAAACCAAATTGCGCGTCTAATTCCTGCACACACGTTGGACTGGTGACATTGATTTCAGTGAGCGTATCGCCAATCACGTCTAAGCCAACAAAAATAAGACCTTTCACTTTCAATGTTGGTGCGACTTGGCTGACAATCCATTTATCACGTTCAGTCAACGGACGACCTTCAGCGCGACCACCCGCCGCCAAATTCCCGCGTGTTTCACCGAGTTGTGGAATTCTCGCTAACGCATAAGGAACCGCCTCGCCATTGACTACCAAAATTCGTTTATCGCCGTCTTTAATCTCAGGTAAATAACGCTGCGCCATAATGAAACGCTGGTTGTAATTGGTCATCGTTTCCAAAATAACGCTGATATTTGGGTCATCCAAACGCAAGCGGAAAATTGACGCGCCACCCATGCCGTCCAACGGTTTGAGAATAATATCGTGCTGTTCATACAAAAATTCACGGATTTGATGTGAATTGCGTGAAACCAACGTTTCCGCGCAACATTGTGAAAACCAAGCTGTAAAGAGTTTTTCATTTGCTTCGCGTAATGATTGTGGTTTGTTAACCACGTAAACGCCCGCTCGTTCAGCTTGCTCTAAAATGTACGTTGCATAAAGAAACTCACTATCAAAAGGCGGATCTTTACGCATTAAAATGACGTTTAATTCCTCAAGTGGAATCGTCTTTTCAATGGTAAATTCAAACCATTTTGCTGAGTTCCGTTCAACTTTTATGGTTCGAGTTCGAGCGTAAGCGCGTCCGTTACGTAAAAATAAGTCACCCAATTCCATGTAATATAATTCCCAGCCACGTGATTGTGCTTCAAGCAGCATAGCGAAACTGGTGTCTTTTTTAATGTTAATGTGGTCAATGGAATCCATGACCATGCCGAGTTTGATAGACATGAGATTTAGTTTATGAGTTTCAAATGGGAGTAATTATAGCGATTTAAATAGTAAAAATATCAAACAAAAGCCGCATGTTACATTTATGTTCTTGAAAAAAACGATTTAATGATGTTAGTGCATCGATTATAATGCCGCACTTTCATTTTAAATCACATAGATAGAGGATTTCATGTCAAGAGTATGTCAAGTTACGGGCAAAGGCCCAATGACTGGAAACAATGTTTCACACGCCAATAACAGAACCAGAAGACGCTTTTTACCAAATCTGCAACACCACCGTTTTTGGGTAGAAAGCGAAAATCGTTGGGTGCGTTTGCGTGTTTCAACCAAAGCAATGCGAATTATTGACAAAAATGGTATCGATGCTGTCTTAGCTGACATGCGTAAAGCCGGTCAAAAAATCTAAACCTCAATCAGGATAAAATCATGCGCGACAAAATTAAATTGATTTCGACCGAAGGCACAGGTCACTTTTACACCACGACAAAGAACAAAAAAACGATGCCCGGCAAAATGGAAATCAAAAAATTTGATCCTATGGCTCGTAAGCACGTCATCTATAAAGAAGCTAAAATCAAATAGTTTCATTCGCTGTGTCAGATTAACTTTTGCGTTAATCTGACCATCATCTCGATATCCTCAGTTTTTCTCTTCACATCACAATGCGTTAACACGTAAATCACAAGTCCAACGTGTTATCTCTACCAGAGTTATATTTATGATCGTAATACATATATAAACTCTTGTTTCCTAAGTTTCACATTTACGCAAAAATCAATTTGCTGCCAAAAAAAGTTGTATTTTCTGAGATACCACGCACTTCCACCATTTCTTCACCCTCTACCAGTTCAGAAAAATTGGTATCAGCCGATAGAGACGTTACGGTGTACAAAAAGTTGGTGCAGACCAACTTAGTTATGAACCGCTCAATTTTTCTATCCGAGGATGTAAAAATGGCTACAGCATCAAAATTTAGTACCGTTACTAATATCGCTACGATGAGCGCAGGGGATTTTGCAAAATTATCCATCGCTGATTTAGTGCAGCTAAGTAAATTTCAAGCGCAATCGCTTACTATCGAACAAGTCGCGACGTTGAACGACAAGACAGTCGCTGCACTTAAAGATCAATTGAAAAATATTGATCCCAGTGTACTTATTGCAATTCCTACAAAAGCGATTCCTGGTATACCCGTTTCGAGTTTAACGACAGAACAAGTGGCTAAGTTAACCCTTGACCAGTTTGCAGCATTAACATCTACTCAAATAAGTACGTTAAACAAAAACCAATTAGTAGGTTTAGATGCCGATCATATAGGGGCATTAACAAACAATGTTCTGACTGCCCTGCACGTTAAAGATTTGAGTTCGACTGTTTTTAGTCAATTAACCTCCGACCAAATTGCAAAATTAA
This sequence comes from Methylococcales bacterium, assembly GCA_028713055.1. GTDB lineage: Bacteria > Pseudomonadota > Gammaproteobacteria > Methylococcales > Methylomonadaceae > UBA10906. Next base: position 6,911 of record JAQTOX010000043.1, read on the forward strand.
CTCCCGCACAAATCAGCACATTGAGTTCGACACAATTAGTTGGCTTAACCATGGAACAAGCAAACGCATTGACACCTTCTCAAGCGATTGCGTTCAAATCATTAGCGGTATTACCCGTTGATGTAATTCCCGGTTTGGATGTGAAATTTGTTGCGAGCATTCCTTCGTCGGCTTTTGGAGCATTGACAACGGCACAGTTGCAAGCCTTGACGACTGACCAAATGGGGTCGATTACCTCAGCGCAAATTAACAAATTAACTGCTGCGAAAGTCGCCTCATTGGAAGCAGATGATGTGGCGGCATTGAGCTTACCCGCAATGGCTGGCTTCAATAAATCTAACATTGTTGGTTTGAATATCGTTAACTTAACAAGTGATGAATTTGCCGCACTCAAACCGGCTCAAATTGCTACGTTGCCAACGACCTCAATTGCGGCAATCAGTTCAGATACTGCACCATTGCTATCATCGGCAGCAACAGCGTTACTTTCTGCTGCACAAGTGGCGGCGTTAACCACGACGGCGTTAGCGGCTATTGAAACCTCCGCCCTTGCAACTATTTCTTCCAAAGGTATTTCGGGATTAACCGCATCCGCTCAAATTGCGGCATTAACATCAGAACAATTCGGCGCATTGACGTCTATTCAAACGAAAGCATTAACCGCAACGCAAGTCGCGGCAATTGAATCCGCAGACGTGCTAGCGTTGCAACCATCAGCCATTAAAACGCTTCAATCTGCAACGATTAGTTCATTAGTATCGACAGCATTTGCATCAATGTCGGCGGAACAAATCGGCGCATTTACAACTGCCCAAACTAGCAAGTTAAGTGTCAATCAATTATCTCAATTCGGTGCAGATCAAGCCGCGGCATTGTCACCCGCTCAAGTGTTAAAACTAACGTCCACACAAGTGACGAGTTTAAATACGACAGCAGCGGCTGGATTAGATCCTGTCGTTATTAAAAATTTGAATTTTAAAGATTTTTCGTCGACTGACATTGCCTCGTTGAGTTCAGACCAAACCGCGAATTTTACTTCGGCACAAATCGCTAGTTTTGCGACGGCAGGCGGTGCATTTTTAGGGTTAACGGCCAGTCAAATTGAAAGTATTAAACCGTCCGCATTTAAAGCGATTAACAAAGCGGTTATTGCCGACCTGTCGACGGCAGCGGTGTCTGGCATTACGGCGGCACAATTGGCGGCATTATCGACAGCTAATAGCAACCAACTGGAATCGTTTTCACCTGTTCAAGTGAAAAATTTCTCTGGGGATGCCACCGCATGGATTAACAAAAAATTTGTGACCATTGAAAGTGTATCAACCTTAATAGGCGGTATCGAAACTTCAGGGACGGTTGCGGGAACAACAACTGCTGAAACTATCACCGGCAGTTCGGGTGCTGACGTGATCAATGGTGGTGGTACAGCGGCAGACAGTATTTATGGTGGAGCAGGGAATGACACTTTCGCGTTTAATTTAGTGACCGATACGCTCGATGGGGGTGACGGTTCAGCGGATACGTTAGCAATTACTTCGGCATTTTCGGGGTCAGTCGACGCTTTGATTACCAACATTGAAAAAATAACCGTCACTTCATCTACTGCGTTGACGGTAGATTTAACGGCTCAAACCGAAGGTTTCAAGATTACCGCTTCAGGTGCGGGTGGTCAGAGTATTACGGGTTCGGCAGGGGCGGATAGTATTGTGGGTACAGCTGCTGCCGATACGCTGATAGGTGGTGCAGGCGACGATACGCTGATAGGTGGTTTGGGTGCCGATAACCTTGCCGGCGGCGCAGATACCGATGTGTTTGTGATTACGCCTACTGACACCGGAATCGATACGATTACTGATTTTGGTTATGGTGCAGATTCATTTAGTGGTGTTTATACTTCCGCCGGCGTGTTGAAAGTGACGATGTATGACAGTAGTGCAACAGCGTTGAACTTAGCTACGGTACTAGCATCAAATGGTACCGTGAGCATTACTGGTGGTTCAGCGGCAGATACAATTACAGGTGGTTCTGGGGTAGATATTTTCACCAATCTCGGTACAGGAGATAGCGTTAATGGGGGGACAGGTGCTGACACTTTCACATTTGGATCGTCAGCAATTACGTCTGCAACTATCATAGGGGGCACAGGGGCTGATACCGTGACAGGTGCTAGTGCCGCTTCAAACGTTATAACTATTTCAGATACCGATGGCATTTCAGTTACGGGTGGTTCTGTAGTCGATACGCTCACCTTTACTTCTACACTTACGGCAACGACGATTACTGGTGGTGCAGGTGCGGATGTGATTTACCTCAACGGCGTTGGCAACACGGTCAGCATTTTAGATGCTACTGCTTCAATAACCGGTAGCACAGGCATTGATGCCATTACTTTTTTGGTAGCCGCGCCATTAACTGCTGTAACAGTAAATAGTGGTGCAGGCAATGATACTGTTACGTTGCCCGACTCAAGTAACACAGCAACATTCACCAATGTTGAAACCATAAACGGTGCGCCAGCGACAACAAATACGTCAGTACAGATATTAACAACTACCACGGCGGCAACGATTACTGGGGGTAGCGCGTCTGACTCACTCACGGGAAGTACCGGTACCGATAGTTTATCGGGTGATTCGGGTAATGATTCAATCACCGCTGGTTCGGGTAATGATTCAATTACAGGCGGTGCGGGAATTGATTCAATCACGAGCGGCGATGGTAATGACGTATTGATTTTCGCAACCACCGATATTGATACAACCGCAGGTGCAGTGACTGACATTATTACTGACTTTACAACAGCTACAGATACCATCGAATTAGGTGGCAGTGCAGGCGTAGCGGCAGCAGTAGAAGTGGCGACTGTAACCTTCAGTGCATTAACCGCTGGGCAAACCATGATTTTAAATGGCATTACTGTGACGGCTCCGACTAATGGTGCAGGGTTGTCTGCCGCAACCGTCGCGGGTATTTATGATGGTAATGCGCTTAGTGCCGCATCGACGGATGTTGCAACGGGAACAATGAGTGCAGATTACTCCACAGCTACCGCATCAACGAACACAGTCGTTTTCACATACGGCACAGCTTTTACCCCTGATACCACCAACGTAGCCAATACAGGTACTGGAACTGCGACGGTTACAGTTACTGAAGGGGTCACGGGCGTTGCTGAAATAGCGACAGTAACTTTTGAAGCCATGAGTGCTGGAAATAGCCTGACTTTCAACGGCATTACCGTTGCAGTACCCGCTGCGAGTAGTGCCGGATTATCCGCTGCGACTGTTGCGGGTATATTCGATAATAATGCAGCAAGTGCAACGCCCGCTAATGTTGTGTCGGGTACCATGAGTTCTACTTATTCCACGGGAGCTGCATCAAATGACACAGTCGTTTTTACATACGACACAACTTTTACTAACGATACCACTAACGTCGCTAATACGGGGACGGGTACTGCGGCTGTTACCGTTACTGAAGGGGTCACGGGTGTTGCTGAAATAGCGACAGTGACTTTTGAAGCGATGAGTCCTGGCGATAGTCTTACTTTCAACGGCATTACTGTTACTGCTCCCACTAATGGTGCTGGTTTATCTGCCACGACAGTCGCGGGTATATTCGCCAATAATGCGGCAAGTGCAACACCTGCTAATGTTGCATCAGGTAGTTTAAGTCCGAATTGGGCAACGGGTACTGCGACTACCGATACGGTTGTATTTACATATCAAAATGTTGGCAATCAAACTGATTTAACCGAAACGGGAACAGGCTCGGCTGCTATTACGGTGACAGATGGTGTAACAGCAGTGACGGGGGTGGCTGAAACATTTACAGCAACTTTTTATCCGCCTGCCAATGGTAATACTATTATTTTCGATGGCTACACCAAAACTTACACTCTATTTTTTGGTGCAGCGATAAGTTCAGCTCAGGCAGCATCATACTTTGTAACGGGGTACACACATACTACATGGACTGCTGTTTATAATAGCAATGGCACGGCAACCTTTACTAAAAATGCTAGTGGAAGTGTAACGGATATACTTACATCCGATTTTACGGGTACTGGCACTATGTTTTCAGTTGGCACAGATACCCAAGGTGTTGATGCCGTTTCTGCCGTAACAGAGTCCGCATCTGTACAATTTGCAGCATTAACTTCTGGACAAACGATGGTCATCGATGGCGTGACAATTACCGCGCCGAGTGGTGGATTAACGGCAACTGAAGTGGCGGATCTTTTTGAAAGTTTATCTGCAAGTGGAAGTCCAACGGACATCGTTTCTGGCAGTATGAGTGCAACTTATACCTCGGGCGCACAATCTGGAGCTACTGTCATCTTTACAGCGGTTGCTACGGGTGTTCAAAGTGATTTGACCGATACTGGCAATGGTATTGCTTCTGTTAGCGTTGATACGCAAGGTGTAACAGCCGTTACAGAATCGGCTTCGGTGGCGTTTAGCGATTTAACCTCTGGGCAAACTGTTACTTTAGAAGGTATTACCGTGACTGCACCAAGTGGTGGTTTAACCGCCGCCGAAGTAGCAGATCGCTTTGAAAATATAAGTGCAAGCGGAAGTCCAACGGACATCGTTTCAGGTAGCATGAGTTCGATTTATGCTTCAGGCGCACAAAATGTCTCCAATGCTGTTATTTTCACAGCGGGTGCGACGGGTGCAAGAAGCGATTTAACAGATACAGGCAATGGTATTGCGTCCGTTAGCGTTGATACGCAGGGGGTTACGGCCGTTACCGAAAAAGCTTCGGTGGCGTTTAGTGCGCTTACTTCTGGGCAAACTGTTACTTTAGAAGGCGTTACCGTAACCGCCCCGAGTGGTGGTTTGACAGCAACTGAAGTAGCAGATCTTTTTGAAAGTATATCGCCTGGCGGAACACCAACAGACATCGTTTCGGGCAGTATGACTTCTTACGTTTCTGGAACAGCTTCAAATGCGACCGTCGTATTTACAGCGGCGGCTGTAGGTAATTTAACCGACCTAACAGAGACGGGAACCGGTTCCGCGACGATTAGCGTGGTTGATGGCGCAACGGGGAATTATTATGAAGACAGCACATCGAATTATACATTATCAACCATGTTATCGGCGGCTGATTCGGCATTAGACGGCACGGATTTGTATTACACTGGTTTGGTCGGTGGTACTTCTTACTTAGTTCATGACGAAGACGGTGTAGGCTACACCGATGTTATTCAATTGGTTGGTACTGATTTGTCTGAAATTACGGTTTCAGATATTGTTTAGTTGATCGTTCAATAATTGAAAAGGCTCAACACAAATGTCTTGAGCCTTTGAGCTTTCGTTTTTAACGCGTAACAACAGGTGTGTAAAGATTATTGAACATTCGCACCACGACAAACAACATCGTTTTTGTTAAATCCAACATTGAATCGTGATAATCGTCACCTGAGTTTTTGGCGTAATCATCCACCGCCATATTCATAAATTCTACTAAACCCGTTTGAATAAATTCGCCTTCTTTAGGTTTGAAAAATTCTTCACGCATTTTTTTAGCGGTTTTGTCGCTGATGTGTTTTGAATTCAATAATGGCGCGAGTTCTTTGTCTAATAGTTGTGCTTGGCTTTCAATCCAAAAAGGATCGCTTTCAAAATTCGGCATTTTGCCAAATGCTTTTGTATAAACACACAACACGTCAAAACATAAATCGGCAAAGTGTTGGGCGAGATTTTGATATTTGATTTCGCTACTTTGATTGTCGATAACCGATGGAAAAACGCTGAAAATCGTTTGTGAAAACATCGGTTGATCAACTTCAAATTGAATCAAAATGCGTTTGCCCATTTCTTCATCAACGCTACGCGCATATTCCAAGGCTTCAAAAAGTTCGCGTTCAATAAGTTCGTGCATAACAGTCCTAAAATTAAATTATAAATTTTCCATTGCAGCGACAATTGCATCGCCCATTTCAACCGTTCCGGCTTTAGTATTTGGGTTCAAATCGGGCGTAACAAAAATGCCTTCGTTGACCACTTTTTCCACGGCGGTTTTAATACGTTCGGCGGCTTCGTGTTCACCGATATGATGCAACATCATGACACCCGCCATAATGACAGCGGTTGGATTAGCGATATTTTTTCCAGCAATATCTGGCGCACTGCCGTGAACTGCTTCAAATAAAGCCGCATCTTTGCCGATATTCGCACCTGCGATTAAACCCAAACCACCGACTAAACCAGCGGTTAAATCTGACAAAATATCACCAAACATATTCGTACAGACAATGACATCGAATTTTTGTGGATTCATGACCATGTGCATACATGCCGCGTCGATAATCACGTCTTCAAACTGAATATCGGGATAACGTGCTGCCGTTTCACGGGCAACATCTAAAAACAATCCTTGCGTGAATTTCAAAATGTTGGCTTTATGGCAAACGGTAACTTTTTTGCGACCATTATCCCGTGCATATTGAAACGCATAATCAATAATACGTTCTGATGCGACACGAGTAACCACAGCAATACTTTCGGCGATGTCTTTTTTAGGCGTTAGATAATGTTCCAAACCCGCATAAAGTCCTTCGGTATTTTCGCGCACAATCACAATATCGACGTTTTCATAACGCGTGTTCACACCTTTCCAACTTTTTGCGGGGCGGACGTTGGCGTATAAATCGTACTTTTGACGTAATGCCACGTTAATACTTCTAAAACCAGCACCAATCGGTGTTGTCAGTGGCCCTTTAAATGCCAGTCGTGTGCGATCAATCGAGGTCATGGTTTCTTCGGGAATTGGCGTACCAAAAACCTCAAACGCACCTAAACCCGCGTGCGTTTCTTCCCAGTTAATTTTCACGCCCGAAGCGTTAATAATTTTTACGGCTTCGTCCATAATCGATGGCCCAATACCATCGCCTTTAATAAGGGTTACGCTGTGCATAAAATTCCTATGATTTAAAAAATGGGGGATTCGCTTTTTTTAGCGTGCGGCATTTTACCGTAACACGCGCCATGACGCATTGAATGCGCGAATTTATATGCCATATCGATTTGCAATAATTTCTTCGACCACCGATGAATCCGCCAACGTTGAAATGTCGCCCAAATCCTCAAGTTCATTCGCGGCAATTTTTCGTAGAATTCGACGCATAATTTTCCCCGAACGAGTTTTAGGCAAATTCGGCGACCATTGAATAACATCAATCGTGGCAATTGCACCGATTTCGTTGCGAACTAATTGAATTAACTCTTTTTTCAATTCGTTCGACGGCGGCGTATCGTGTTTCAAAGAAACATAAGCGTAAATCCCCTGTCCTTTAATCGCATGTGGATAACCGACAACCGCTGATTCGGCAACGTGTTCATGCAAATCGAGAGCGTCTTCAATTTCAGCCGTTCCCATTCGATGCCCTGAAACATTCAAAACATCATCGACACGCCCAGTAATCCAAAAATAACCGTCATCATCACGACGTGCGCCGTCGCCTGTAAAATAATAATTCGGATACAACTTAAAATAAGTGTCGATAAATCGCTGATGGTCGCCATAGATTGTTCGCGCCATACCTGGTGTCGGATAACGAATGGCTAAAACGCCTTCTGCTGCACCATGTAAAACGTGTCCATCGTTATTCAAAATCACCGGTTGCACACCAAAAAATGGACGGGTTGCTGAACCTGGTTTTAGTTCTATCGCCCCGACTAACGGCGTGATTAAAATACCACCCGTTTCGGTTTGCCACCATGTATCGACAATCGGACATTCGTTATGTCCAACGACGTGGTAATACCATTCCCATGCTTCGGAATTTATTGGTTCGCCAACGCTTCCCAAAACGCGCAAACTCGTTCGTTCTGTTCGCGTTACAAATTCGTCACCTTCTGCCATCAATGCACGAATCGCGGTCGGTGCTGTATAAAAAATGTTTACTTGATGTTTATCGACGACTTGCCAAAATCTATCCGCTGCTGGATACATTGGCACACCTTCAAACATTAACGTCGTTGCACCGTTGCAAAGTGGCGCGTAAATTACGTACGAATGCCCCGTAATCCAACCGACATCTGCCGTACACCAATAAATATCGCCGTCGTGATAATCAAAAATGTATTTGTGCGTCATCGCGGCATAAAGCAAATAACCGCCTGTTGTGTGCAAAACACCTTTCGGTTTTCCTGTTGAACCTGACGTGTACAAAATAAATAGCGGGTCTTCGGAATCCATCCATTCGGGTTCGCAAACGTTCGACACATTCGCCATTTCGTCATGAAACCAAACATCACGCTCTTCTTGCCAGTTGATTGGATTCGCAGTGTTTTGAACCACGACAACAGTTTTTACATTCGGACAATTTTCGAGAGCTTTATCAACGGTGGATTTCATCGGAATAACTTTGCCACCACGATAACCTTCGTCGGCACAAATTACATAGCGGCAATCACAATCTAAAATCCGTTCTTTCAATGATTCTGCTGAAAAACCACCAAAAATAATCGAATGCACTGCGCCAATTCGTGTACACGCCAGCATTGCCACTGATACTTCCAAAATCATTGGCATGTAAATACAAACACGATCGCCTTTTTGAACGCCGTGATTTTTTAATACGTTGGCGAATTTACAAACCTGCTGGTGCAATTCGTTATAAGTGAGTTTTTTATCATTTTCAGGATTATCGCCTTCCCAAATAATCGCAGTTTGATTACCACGTTTTTCAAGATGACGGTCTAAACAATTGACACTGACGTTTAATTTTCCACCTTCGAACCAACGAATATGTGCCGTTGAAAAATTGTAATCCAAAACGGTATGCCACGGTGTGTGCCACTCTAAAAATTCGGTGGCTTGTTCTGCCCAAAAGGTTTCGGGATGTTGAATCGATTGTTGATAAAGAGCGTGATACTGCTCTGCGTTGATATGCGCCTGCTCTGCAACGTGTGGTTTGATGGGATAAATTTTATGGTCTGACATGACAATCCTGATGGTTAAGCGTTGATGAATAAATCGCCCCGCGTTGTTTAAAACAGCGGCGACTAAATAAAATTTGATGCGTAAAGGTTTGGATTTGTGGGTGTGAATTTATTTGGGCAATTTGAGCCAGAACAGTATTTCTGTCTTTGCCATGAATCATACAGTACAAATTATAGTTCCACTCTGGCAAAGCGGGACGTTGATAACACAGCGTCACAAAAGAAAATTCCAATAAATACCGAGCGATTTCGTCAATGTATTCTTCGGGAACGTGCCAGACGCACATTGCATTAGCCCGATAACCGAGCGCGGCGTGTTTCACAATCACCCCAAAACGTTTAATAACTCCCGTCGTTTGCAATTGTTTTAAGCGTTCAATGATTTCAGTTTCACTAACTCCCAAACGTTCGCCAATTTCTAAATAAGGACGGGAACAAATCGGTAAACCATTAGCGAGTTGTGCGAGTAATTGTTGGTTTAGATTATCAAGCATTCGCCAAATCCAATCGGAAACTTAAGTCGATAAAAAATTCTTTCGCGAGTGGAAAACATAACACATCGCAACCCGTTTCAATTTTAATCGCACCAATCACGCTATCCAAATGCGACGCATCCTTTGCAATCACGACAAACCACAAATTCAATTCATTTTCGCGTTCATAATTATGATTCACCTCGCTAAAACGATTGATTTGTGTGGCTACACGTTCCAATTCATCTTCAGATACTGAAACCGCTGCTAAGGTACTAACACCGATTTGATTTGGTGGAATTATCGCCCCAATTCGACTGATAAATTTTTTATCGTTTATGTCTTGAAAGGCTTGTAACACTTCATTCTCGGTCACATTTAATTGCGCGGCAATATCGGCATAAGGCGTGGGTGAAAGTGGGAAATCGCGCTGAAAATCATTGAGCAATTTTTTTTGTAAATCCGTCAGCACGATTACATTCCAATCCGATGCGCTCGCGCAGAAAAGAAAATACCATTTGGTTTTTCAGCAGGTAAACGCGCCACCTCTTTTAATGTATCCGTGTCATAAACCGCAACAGCATTATCGTCACGCAACGCAATCCAAACCTGTTCGCCACGCGGTGTGAATTCAAAATGTAACGCAGCTTTACCCGCGCTAAATGTATTTGAAACGTTCAACGAATTCGCGTCGATAATTTGAATTTGTGAATTATCGGGCATCGCAAAATTCACCCAAATCTGCCGTCCATCAGGTCGAGCCATCACAAACACAGGTTGTCCGACGACTGGAATTGTTTTAACGAGTTGCCACGTTTTTTTATCGACAACCAACACTTCATGTCGTCCAACGGCTGGCACAAATACATAATCCGAAGTCATCGCCCACCCTTCAAAATGCGGCATTTTATAAACTGACAACTGGTCGTCGTCTTTGCCGTAATTCGCTAGAATTCGTTTTACACCCAATTCGGGATGCCATAAATCCAATAATGCCAAACCTTTTTCACCGAATAATCCTGCAATGTAATAACGTCCGTCTGGCGAAATTAGCGCGTCATAAGGTTGTTTTCCAATGTTGGTAAATTTTTCAATACGCGGCGATTTTGGATTTTTTACGTCAATCACCCAAATTTCACCGGCATCAAACAAACTCACCACAAACTTTTGATTCGGCGCATCGACCAAACCAACCGTTTTAGAAAATTGACCTTTCGCATCAATCGCAGGAATGTCGGCAATCAATTCCAACGTGTCCGCTGAAAATAATTTCACACCTGCGGGTTGGTAATTCGACACGGCAATAATTTTTCCATCTTGAGAAATTGCACCACCGATTGAATTGCCCCCTTGAATTATTCGTTTCTCGACCTCATCTGAGAGCAAATCTATTTTACTCAAGCCCCCGTCTCGTCCAAAAACGTAAACAAATCGCTCATCACGCGAAAACACCACCGAAGCGTGTGATAAATCGCCTAGACCTTGGATTTTAGCGAGACGACTTGGTTGTGATGTGTTAATAATCAGCGCAGAATTTGATTCACGTTCGATAACTAAACCCAAATCACCAGTGGCACGTAAATCGTCAGCATGACTATTTAAGGCAAGTAATAAACTCAAAAAAGAAACTATTTTTTTCATGAAAGTGACTAAAAATAAACGGAATAATGCCGATTATCATAGCAAGAAAAGTCATCTATTCATGTTAAAAAATGTTAGAATTTTCACAATCATTCAATGGCAACGAGGTATTTTTATTATGACAAACGCTTTAGCTTTACCTACAAATTTATCTGTTGGAACGTTTGACGCTTACTTAAATGTTGTTCGTCAAATGCCGCAATTAACCAGTGAGCAAGAACGTGAACTTGCGTTGCGTTTTCGCGATGAGGGCGATTTGGAAGCTGCTCGCCAATTAGTCATGACTAATCTTCGTTTTGTGGTTCATGTGGTGCGGGGTTATAGCGGTTATGGGCTTTCGATGCCGGATATTATTCAAGAAGGTAACGTGGGTTTAATGAAAGCTGTGAAACGCTTCGACCCTAATATGGGCGTGCGGTTGGTGTCATTTGCAGTGCATTGGATTAAAGCTGAAATTCACGAATATGTGATTAAAAATTGGGGCATCGTTAAAATTGCCACCACGAAAGCACAACGTAAATTATTTTTTAATTTACGTAAATTAAAAAAAGATTTGAACTGGCTCACACACGACGACGCACAAGCGATTGCGGCTGATTTGAATGTTAATGTAAGCGAAGTTTATGAAATGGAAAAACGCTTGAGTAGTCATGATATGTCGTTTGATATGTCG
>JAQTOX010000044.1 GCA_028713055.1 Methylococcales bacterium
GCACTTAAATCGATAGTCGCTTTTAAGGTTTCAAGGGAAAGTTTTAAAGAATTGGTCATGGATTAGGGTTTAACGATTAGCCTATTGTTGACGGCTTTTACGCCTTTAATGGTACGCGCGAGTTGTACGGCGCGATCGGCTTCTTTTTGGGTATCTACAAAACCACTGATTTGAACGGTGCCTTTGAACGTTTTGACGTTAATATCGAGCATTTTTAAACGTGAATCGCCCAGAAAAGTAGATTTTATTTTTGTGGTCAAAACAGTGTCGTCAAAGTATTCGCCGGTACTTTCGCGTTTTGCATTTTCGGTGGAGCATGCAGGAATAACCGTTAGCGATAACACACTGAGCAAAAAAAGAGTGAGAAACTTTAATCTGTTCATATTTTTGGTAAAAAGGTTCAAGGAAGTCGCTATATCATAACGGTTTAGCCTAACACAGGCTATAAACGCGCTATGAAAAGCCGTGTCTGAATGCTAGACTTCGAAACTGTTATCATTTTTGAATTTTTAGAGTCGTTGAATGTTTCGTTATTTTCCCCCGCAACACAATCTTCACCCCCACAACTACCGTGATTATTACATTGCCGCATTTACATTTTTTTGTGTTGCCGTGTGTTTAATTACTGATGCTGATGCGACGCTGGAAAAACAAAACGCTTTGGGCGTGAGTGGCTGGGTATTTTTAATTGGGTGGTTGCTCGGTGAAAACAAAGAAATCCGCGTACAAGTGCTGATTGCGGTGTTATTTGCGACTATCGGTGAACATTTCGCATCACCGTTTATGGGCGGTTATACCTACCGTTTTCACAATGTTCCTGCTTATGTTCCCGCAGGTCACGGCATGGTTTATTTAACCGCTGTTGCATTGGGACGTTCTGGTTTGTTTGTGCGATATGCGCGGCAAATTGCTTATTTTGTGGTGACAGTTTGTGGCACGTGGTCGTTGTGGGGAATTACTTTTGCAGCGCAAGGCGATTTTGTCGGTGCATTACTGTTTGTCATCTTTTTACTTTATTTGTTCAAAGGACGTTCGCCGTTGGTTTATTTGGCAGCATTTTTTATTACAACGTGGCTGGAAATCATTGGCACGGCAGTCGGAACGTGGCAATGGGCGGCAATTGATCCCGTTTTAGGTTTACCACAAGGAAATCCACCGAGCGGTGTTGCAGCGTGGTATTGTTTAGTCGATGCCGTAGCAATGGGCGGTTCTGCACCTGTTTTACGAACCGCAAAACGAACTCGGAATTTTTTATTACTGAAATTAAGTTAACATTATTTTTCAATTTATCATTTTGAGGAAATTTTATGCCTTACACCAAACTCAATACCAACGTTGAAATCGCTGACAAACCAAAAATTTTGCGTCAGCTTTCACAACTGTTAGCAAAAGAAACCAGTAAACCTGAATCGTATGTGATGGTTGAAATTGCACACAATCCGAACATGTTGTTTGCAGGCACGAGCGACCCACTCGCGTATTTCGAATGCAAAAGTATTGGTTTGACAGAGAAGCAAGCAAAAGTATTAAGCGCGTCGTTATGCCAATTGCTGAATGCTGAATTACAAATCCCAACAGATAGAATTTACATCGAATTTAGTAATGCACCTGCCGCGTTTTGGGGTTACAACGGGTCGACATTTGGTTAAGTGTTGAGCAAAAAAAGGCGATGTTTTTAGCATCGCCTTTTTTATATTCAAAATTTTCTCACAACAATACCACGTCGTATTGTTCTTGGTTATAGCCTGATTCAGAACGGAATTTAATTCGTACATTTAAAAACGCTTCCAAATCAGAAAGCATATCCGCCTTTTCGTCGAGCAACATTTCAACGACTTCGTTCGAGGCTAACACTAAAATTTGTTGGACATTATATTGCCGAACTTCTCGAATGATTTCTCGAAAAATTTCTAAACAAATCGATTCCGCTGTTTTCAAAACGCCCCGTCCACCACATGCACAACACGGTTCACACAGAATATGTTCTAAACTTTCGCGAGTACGTTTGCGCGTCATTTCAACCAAACCCAAAATTGAAACTTCGGTAATTTTCGTTTTCGCGTGATCTTTTTCTAAATGTCGATTCAACGCTTGTAACACCTGTTGTTTATGTTCCACGCCTTTCATATCAATAAAGTCAATGATGATAATGCCGCCCAAATTACGTAATCGCAATTGTCGTGCAATCGCTTGAGCGGCTTCTAAATTGGTTTTGAAAATTGTTTCTTCTAAATTTCGCCCGCCTACATAACCGCCAGTATTCACGTCAACAGTGGTCATCGATTCGGTTTGGTCAAACACTAAATGTCCACCAGATTTAAGTTTTACTTTTCGAGCCAAGGCTTTTTCAATTTCATCTTCAACGCTGTAAATGTCGAATACGGGACAATCGCCAGCGTAATGCTCAATCACGGGAATAATTTCAGGCGCAAAAATCTCAGCAAATTCGATTAGTTTTAAATATGTTTCTTTGGAATCAACACGAATGCGTTCAATGCCTTCACGATATAAATCGCGTAACGTGCGAATACTGAGTGGTAAATCTTTGTGAATAAATTGTTTGGGCGCGGCAGTTGCGATTTTCGCACTAATTGATTCCCATAATTTCAACAAAAATTCCATATCTGCAAGCAATATGGCTTCTTCGACAGATTCGGCAGCCGTTCGCGCAATAAATCCACCGCAATTATTTGTTTGTCTAAATTCCTCTAAACATGCTTTTAAACGGGTGCGTTCTTCAGTACATTCAATGCGTTGTGAGATGCCTGTATTCGTTGAATAAGGCATATAAACTTGATAGCGTGACGGAATTGAAATATCCATTGTTAGCCGTGCGCCTTTACTACCTAACGGGTCTTTAAACACTTGAACAACAATATGTTGTCCTTCATGCAAATAATGTTCGATATTCGCCGAGCCTTTATGTTCCAATTCTTTCGGACATAAATCGGACAAATGCAAAAATGCAGAACGTGGCAAACCAATATCAACAAACGCCGCCTGCATTCCAGGTAATACACGGCAAACTTGCCCTTTGTAAATGTTGCCAACCAAACCGATTTTGCAGCTACGTTCAATAATTAGCTCCTGCAATACACCATTTTCAATCACAGCGACGCGAGTTTCTGGCGGCGTAACGTTAATTAAAATTTCTTCACTCATACGAGTAACTCAATGCCCTCACGGGCGAGCAATTGAGCGGTTTCGAAGAGTGGCAAGCCCATCACACCAGAAAAGCTACCGTTAATACGTTCGATAAATAAACTACCTACGCCTTGAATTGCATAACTGCCCGCCTTGTCAATGGGTTCTCCACTTTGCCAATAGGCGAGCATTTCAGCTTCAGAAAGGTTTTTAAATGTCACGTCGGTAATGCTTAGAGCGTGATGTTGCGAGCGTCCGAATAAGGTAATAGCTGTGAAAACTTGATGCGTATTACCTGATAATTGACGCAGCATGGTTAACGCCTCATTTTGGTCTTTGGGTTTTCCCATAATGTTATTACCTAAAACGACGGTAGTGTCGGCGGCAAGAATGGGCAATTGCGGATTAAATTTTTGAAAACACGCTGTGGCTTTTTCGGCAGCTAAACGTTGTACATAATCACTCGGTGATTCGTTAAACAACGGAGTTTCATCTATATCAACGATTTGTACAAAATGCTGCACATTGATTTGGTTTAGTAGTTCTTTTCGGCGGGGAGAGGCGGAAGCTAGAATAATCTTTGGCATAACGTATCTGTAGGTTAAAAATAGAGTTAGGCGGTATGTTAAGTGAATTCATACAAAATTCATAAAGGCATTTGACGAGATTTAATCATTTCAAAATTCAATTTTTAATTTATGATTTTGACATGCCTACTAAATTCATGATAAAAATACACCGTCGTTTTAGGACGACCTCTTCGAAGAAAGAGACACAAAAATTATTATAATAACTATGAGGATTTAACAATGTCTGATACACAAGAAAAAGATTATTTTTGGTTCTACATCGGTGGTTTGATTGCAGTCACGATTGTTTTAGTTTTAATGCTGAAATCTGATGAAACTAAACATTTACAAAGTGGTGCAGTAGCACAAAGCCAAGCAGAAGTTTTCCAAAAAATCGAAAATAAACATTCGAACAATAGAACTAACTAATTTTCTAATTATTTTTTATAGCGAAGAACGTTCTGTTGTGACTTAGCCCGACTTTTGATGATTTCAAAAGTCGGGCTAAGTTGTTTTTAAGTTTTCGTATTTTCCAATTTTTCCAACCGCATTTCCAATTGCGTAATTGTCTTCAATAAATCAGGCAATTTACTCAATGCCACTTGTTCACGATATGCCACCCGTTTTTCTTTTGCCGGACTTCCAAATACTTGCGTTTTCGGTACCACATCATTCGCTACGCCAGCTCTCGCCATCACCACTGCTCCCTGTCCGATTTTGACATGATCTGCTACACCTGCACTACCCGCTAAAATTGCATAATTTTCAATCGTACACGAACCAGAAATTCCTGCCTGACCACAAATAATAACGTGTTGCCCAATTTTATTGTTGTGTCCAATTTGAACTAAGTTGTCGATTTTACTGCCGCTGCCAATTACCGTACTGCCTAACGCACCACGATCAACACAAGTATTCGCACCGATTTCGACATTATCACCAATCACTACATTACCGATTTGAGGCACTTTAACGTGTTGTCCGTTGCGAAATTTATAGCCAAAACCATCCGCGCCAATAACCGCTCCCGAATGAATAATCACGTTATCACCAATTTCTACGTCATCATAAATCACAGCATACGGATGAATTCGACAATTTTTACCAATTTTGACATTCTTTCCTAAATAAACCCCTGCCAAAATTTGACTATTTACACCAATTTCTACACCGTCGTTAAGCACCGCAAATGCACCCACGTAGCAACCTTCATGTAAAATGGCACTTTCCGAAATTACCGCTTGTATTACAATTGTTGCTGGATAAATTGTATCTGGATGTAACAATTTAACCGCTTTTACAAACGCCATTTCGGGATCGTCACAACGCAATAAAGTCAGCGACTCAGGCACATTTTGCACCTCAAAATCGGTGGCAATAAAACACGCCGAAGCCAGCGAATTCAACAAATGATGTCGATAACGCGCCTGTGTCAATTGCGTTACTTGTCCAACTTGCGCGGAAGAGATGTCATTTGCGGCGGTAATTATTTGTTCAGCATTGCCGCCTTCAAGCGTCGCGCCACAGGCTTGAGCTAATTCGTTAATCGTCATTGCCATGTTTAGTTCTCTTTTTTGATTTCGATTGAGTTAAATTGCGTCATTCACACGCCAATGCCCTGATTTTCCGCCCGATTTTTCAAGCAACCGCACGCCGTCAATGGTCATGCCTCGATCAACTGCTTTACACATATCGTAAATCGTCAACAGCGCAATTTGTGTTGCCATTAACGCTTCCATTTCTACGCCCGTTTGACCGTGCGTTTTGGCAGTGGTTTGGCAACGAATACGCTGATTTTCTAGCTCCGGAGTTAGAATGATTTCAACATGCGTCAACGGTAACGGATGACATAACGGAATTAAATCGGATGTGCGTTTGCTCGCCATAATTCCTGCAATTCGCGCAATACCGAGAACATCGCCTTTTTTGTGTCCGCCTTGCAAAATAAGTGTTAACGTTGCCGATTGCAACGAAATAAAACCTTCCGTAATGGCGATGCGATAGGTGAAATTTTTGTCACCAACATCGACCATGTGCGCATCACCAGCCGCGTTAAAATGGGTAAGTTGAGGTGTTGTCATAGTAAAAAAGAAGTTAGGAATTTTTGCTAGGTGTGAATACTACCACATGGATTTGATTTATTTCGGTAACTCATAAATCGCTTCAAATTTTGCTGATACGGTGTTCATTTCTTGCGTGTCTAAACGTTGCAAATACAACGCACTCGCGCCATCGTGATAACGTTCGACCAATTCAGTGAATAGTATTTTGGCGTGTCCGAAGCGCTGATTACGAAATACGGTTAACGCTTCGGCAAATGCTAGACAAAATGTCAGTTGTTCAGTCGTTAAACGGTCTTTCTCACCAACAACTTCGTAAATCGCCACCGGTTGTTGTTTGCCTTGTACACGCACTTTATCTAATTCACGACACATAAACACGTCTTTAATTTGTTCGAAAGTAAATTCAGAAATTAAAATTTCGCTACCATAATACTTATTGGCACTTTCTAAACGTGCCGCTAAATTCACGGTGTCACCAATCACCGTATAATCGAGACGGTCGATTGAACCGACATTACCCACAACAGCATACCC
This sequence comes from Methylococcales bacterium, assembly GCA_028713055.1. Lineage (GTDB taxonomy): Bacteria > Pseudomonadota > Gammaproteobacteria > Methylococcales > Methylomonadaceae > UBA10906. Next base: position 6,311 of record JAQTOX010000044.1, read on the forward strand.
CGTGTTAATGCCAATTCGCATCGTCAACAAGGGTAAACCTCGTTGTTTCCATATTTTTCGTAATTGTTGCAACGTCTTTTGCATCGCCAATGCACAATAAACGGCGTGCTGTGCGTGCAAATTATCATCGACTGGCGCACCCCAAAATGCCACAATCGCATCACCAATAAATTTATCTAGTACACCATCGCACTGACTAATTTCACCACTCATGTGTGTTAAATAATCATTGAGTAACGCAACTAAATCTTGCGGCGACATCTGTTCTGAAATACTTGTGAAACCTGCTAAATCCGTAAAAAGTGCGGTAATTTCTCGCGCTTCACCGCCTAACATTACGTCATGATTTAACAACTCATTCGCTACCGCTGGCGACACCATTTTACCCAGTAACGTGCGAATTTTTTCTTTTTCAAGTAACTGCACCCCCATGTTATTAAACGCTACGCCGAGTTTGCCGATTTCATCCTGACTTTTAATTTGAACTTGAAAATTATAATCACCTTGTCCAATGGCTTGCACGCCTTGCGCTAAAATTTGCACTGGTTTACTCACCGTTTTCGCTAACCATAATGCCGCCAAACTCACTAAACCGAGACTGATTAGAGCGATAACTAGCAATAGCCATTGTAAACGGTAGAAATTTTCCAACGCTTTTTGCCACGAACGTTCAATCACCGCGACAATTTTACTGTTTGGATTAGGTTCCAAAATCACCAACCGGCTTAAATACAATTCATTATCCGTGTGCCAAAAAAAGCCATCGGCGTTGGTTTCGTAAAGCGGTAACGTTTGATTTGTAGGTAAATCAAGCGTTGAAATGTACAATTGCAACGCAGCATTTTGTTCACTTAATAAACTAATTTCGACTTGAGTGAGTTGTTTAAGTTGCGTTAGCACCGCGTTATCGACGGCAAACCCCAAACATAACCACGCAATTGGTTCAGGAGCTAAAACAGGGACGACTATCAATTGATAGGGCATTTGGTTAAGTAACACTAATTTTGTGGCTTTGCTTTTTGTTTCAGCTTGTTTAATCAATTCTGACGCAAAAAAAGGTTGTCCGATTTTTTGCCTATCAAAATTATCAACCATGACGCTGTAATCTGTAGTGACCAAAAACGCCACATCGGCGTTTACTCGCGTGCTTAAATTGATAAGTGCAGATGAAATCGTGGCATTATCGCGCGTTGCCATGACCCGCTTGAAGGCAAAATCACTCGCGAGTACCGTCGCCTGTTGCGTCAATTGCGAACTTCGTTCCTGAAGCAAACGCAAAAAAATACGTTCAGTAATAATCAATTCGCGGCGAATACTGTCTTCGGTATTTTGTCGAAAAACATGGTTCACTACGCCAAATACACCGCTTAACGTCAATAAAAATAAACCGATAATGTAGAACAATAAGCGACTGCGAAACCGTTTGAAGTGCAGCCAATTGTCCATTAAAAAAATACTCGATAACCCATTTGCCACAACGTTTCATTTTGCGTCGGATTGATATTTTGCAAACTTCGCATTGTGACATTGCTAGTCGTCGTAGTCACTTCAAAATTTAATTGATGATGTTTCAAAAGCATCCAATTGTAATTCACCGTCCACGCGCTGCTATTTTCTGCATTGGGATTTTGCACGAGTTCGTCATTTTTATGTGTGCCAAAAATATCGTATCGAACACTGAAACGATGCCCGTCGATAATTTTCTTACTGAGCAAAAACGAATGCGCCCAAAAATTAACATCCACCGCCGCATGCTTACCCACCAAACCGCCCATTTGTGTATTTCCCAGCATGCTTTGTTCGATAAAGGTCAATTCAAACGGTAAAACGATTTTTAAACCCGCACTACCAAAACGCGTGTGCCAGCCGTATTGTCCATTTTCAACAATCGTTGGATTCGCCATATTGTCGTAATACAAAGCACGAAATTTCAGCCCGTCGGGACGTTCCAAATTAAAGCCGGTGTAATAACCAGCACGCCCATCAACTTCCACAAACGGTTGTGTGGTTAAGGCTTGCTTGGTGAAAATGCTTTGAATATGCGCCTGATTCGGCAATTTGAAACCATCTAAAATCGTTGCTTCATAATCGTGTAACCGCCAACCACGAAATGCCAATAATGTTCCTGCCGTATCATTATTGCCAAAACCTGCCCCGAAAAAATCAGCGTGATCGCCATTTTCAAAATGGTAAGCCACCGTTGCTTCACCGCCAAACGTTTTTAATTCTTCACCCACCCACGAATTGATAGCTGATGAAGTGAGTGTGTAAGGGCTAGTCCATGCAATGCCGGTATTTTCCAGCGAAATGGGTGCGAAAAAAGAACCCAATCGTGCATTGACGCGCCATGGTGATGTACTCACGGGTTTAAACAGTAAAACAGCTTCGCTAATATCGACTGGATTTTTTGCGTCATATCCATATTTTGCAGTAATCGAGCCTGTCCATGACCAATTGATACGCCCTTGCAAGGTTAAAGCGGCTTCATTGACACGAAATAAATCCCGATTCGCGCCACCCTCCCAAAACTTGCTGAAATCGGTATTATTTTGACTGTCGCTGTCAGTGTGTAAATAGCGAAAATCTGCCTCGCCATGCAATTGGATATTATGAAAATCGTCTGCGCGTAGGGTATTTGCAAAAAGCATTGCACTTATCAATCCTACGAGCTGAATTTCTTTTTTCATTTTGAGACTAATAAAGTGGATTTTGACTATCTTCGGCAGGCGGTTTACCAGTACGCGCCGTTGTTTTTAACGTCACTTTTTGTTCAATTGATGCGGGGTTTTCAGTGTTCAATTTAATTTGCTGCACTTGCACATTATTTGTGCTGTCTAAATGCGGATACCACAGTGTCAATGTGTAATCATCCGCAGGTAAATTTAATGACCACGCGCCTTTCGCATCGGTTTGCGTAAAATAAGGCGCGTCTGTGACATACACATAACCGACCATCCAATCATGAATATTGCAACCTAAAACTACGACGCCCGATTTATCAAACACAATCGGTTTAGGCACAATGTCTTTGTAGAGCTGGATTTCAAACGAATTTGTCGGGGAGAATGAATAAATATGATGCTGAATGTTGTCACTGTTTGGAAAGACAACCGATTCGCCAACGTGTATCGCTAAAATGTGTGACACAAATTCACGATGACGCTGATCCATTTTACGTGGTGCTTTTGATAAAACGGGTTTGTTTTTCACGGTACCAACAGCAGTAATGACCGCTTCAAAAACAGGTTCGCCTTCGGTTGTCGTGACAGTACCACTCAATGTCAACGCAGAAACATTGACGCTAAAAACCAATAACACAAGAAAAAATAATTTGTTTTGGTTTTGCATAGAATAACCCTACGCTTTAATCGCCGTGACTAACGCATTCAAAGTAATACGATCCGCTAAATTTACCTCTGAGAAACCTGCATTGTGTAATTCTTGCAACGCGACAGCTTCGCGCATAATGTGATTTTCTGATTCGTCGCTCAATACATGAATTACCCAATGTTCAAGCAAATCTAATTTATTTTCAGCGGTTAATACTCGAAAACAAGCTGCAATTTCATCTTGAATAATACGAGTATGTTGTGAAATATCGTCCAACGCATAACGGTCGCCGTTAATAAATTGTCCACCCGATTTTAAGACCCGAAAAATTTCGCCAATAACTTCGGTGCGATAAGTGTTCAGAAAATTGTGTAACGTATATGCGGATGCAATTACATCAACGCTAGCATTGGGTAAATTCTTTAACGCAATCAGCGCATCATTTTCAGAAAATGTCAGTTTCCCTGATTCAACCCAAGCATTGAGATGTGCTTTTGCTTGATTTTGCATCACGGGTTCATTATCAACACTTAACAGGTGCATATTCTCGCTCGCATTAAGTAATGCCAACGTAGTAATGCCCGTGCCACCGCCCAATTCCACAACGTTTAACGTCTCGGTTTTAGTTGCCGCATAATCTTTTAACGTGTCACCCACCAAATGACTCATTTTTATTGCTAACGGACAAGTCAGATTAAGCATGTCGTATTCTTCTCCGATGATTCCAGAAAATAACGCATCGTATTTTTTTGCACTCATTTGTAGCTCCTATTGTTTTTTAGCGTTGTAAGCAGCGAGTTGTTCAGGAGTAGCTTCGGTTTGAAATTGTTTTTTCCATTCGTCATAAGGCATTCCATAAACAATTTCACGTGCTTGTTCATAATCAAGTTCTACACTTTGTTCATTTGCAGCAGAGACAAGCCATTTTGCCAAACAATTGCGACAAAAATCGGCAAGTACCATTAACTCGATATTTTGAACTTCCGTATGCGCCTGTAAATGTGAAACTAAGCGACGAAATGCGGCAGCTTCTAATTCGGTTTGTTGTGTCGGTGTCATAGTGATTTCCTTTTTAGGTTATAGAAAAATCTGGTGCTATTTCAAAATTGTTCCTAGACGTGAAAAATCAACGCCTTTATGTTGCCAGTCCCAGCTCATCCAAATGAAAAAGGCTTTGCCAACTAAATTTTCGTCGGGAACGGTTCCCCAATAACGACTGTCGTTACTGTTATCACGATTGTCACCCATCATGAAATACTGACCTTCGGGAACGGTGTAAGTAAATTCAACCGACTGTACGCCATCACGATTTAACATTTGATGTTCTACACCGGTTAAATTTTCTAAAAATAGTGCCGCGCCCGTCATGTCTTCGCCCTGCCCTACGCCTTGAAAAATTCCTAACGACGTTTCGGGGATGGGCTGACCATTCACGGTTAAACGTTTATTAACGTATGAAATTTTATCGTGCGGCAAACCAATTAGACGTTTGATGTAATCGACTTCGGGATTTTTGGGATAACGAAAAACAACAATATCGCCACGTCGAGGTTGATTTAATTCGATGACTTTTTTGTTAATGACAGGAATGCGAATACCGTAAGTAAATTTATTCACCAAAATAAAATCGCCCACCAACAACGTCGGCATCATTGACGCAGAGGGAATTCGAAATGGTTCAGCAATAAATGAACGCAGTAAAAAAACAATTAAAACGACAGGGAAAAACGAATGTGCGTATTCGACTAACATGGGTTCTTTTTCGATGTCATAAGGCACATTTTGCTGTTTCAAATACCACGCATAACCGCCCCAAATCACGCCAGTAACGACCGTCGCCGTAAATAAAAAAAATGAAAAATCAAAATCCATTTACGCCACCGTTATTCTTTATTCAATTTCAAAACCGCCAAAAACGCTTCTTGTGGAATTTCAACATTACCCACTTGTTTCATACGTTTTTTACCGGCTTTTTGTTTTTCGAGTAGTTTCTTCTTACGTGAAATATCACCACCGTAACATTTCGCCAATACGTTTTTACTCATCGCTTTCACAGTCGAACGGGCAATAATTTTCGAACCAATCGCCGCTTGAATTGCAATCTCAAACATCTGACGCGGAATTAGCTCTTTCATTTTTTCAACTAAATCACGTCCACGTTTCACACTTAAATCATGATGCACAATGCTTGATAACGCATCGACTTTTTCACCGTTAATCAACACGTCTAATTTCACTAATGACGCAACTTGAAAACGCAAAAATTCATAATCAAACGACGCAAAACCACGGCTTACCGATTTCAAACGGTCAAAGAAATCGAGAACAACTTCATTCAATGGCATTTCGTAGTGAAGTGAAACTTGTCGCCCGACGTATTGCATATCTTTTTGCACGCCACGTTTTTCGATACACAACGTAATCACGTTGCCGACATAAGTTTCTGGCACAAGGATATTGGCGCGAATAATCGGTTCACGAATTTCTTGGATCGTGCCGTTTTCAGGCAATTTTGCAGGATTATCCACCATAATGATTTGACCCGTTTGGGTAATGACCTCGTAAATTACCGTCGGTGCAGTGGTAATTAAATCAACGTCATACTCGCGTTCAAGGCGTTCTTGCACAATTTCCATGTGCAACATTCCCAAGAATCCGCAACGGAATCCAAAACCTAATGCTTGCGAGGTTTCAGGTTCAAATTGCAACGCAGCATCATTCAAATTCAGTTTGTTCAATGCTTCGCGCAAATCTTCGTAATCGTCGGAACTGACAGGATATAAACCCGCAAAAACACGCGGTTGAACCCGCTGAAAACCGGTTAATTGCTCGCTTGCTGGATTATCTGTCCATGTAACAGTATCACCGACTGGCGCACCGAAAATATCTTTAATGCCTGCAACTAAAAAGCCCACTTCACCCGTGTTTAAAATTTCTTTTTCGACGCGCTTCGGTGTAAATACGCCCACTTTTTCAGCTAAGAACGATTTGCCTGTCGACATGATGGTGATTTTTTGTTTGCGCTTGATGCTGCCATTCATAATCCGAACTAATGACACCACGCCCAAATAACTGTCGAACCATGAATCAATAATCAACGCTTGCAATGGTGCATCGGGATCACCAACGGGACACGGCACTTTCAACACGAGTTGTTCTAAAACATCTTTCACGCCTAAACCTGTTTTCGCGCTAATCATCAACGCTTCATCAGCAGGAATACCAATAACTTCTTCGATTTCAGTCATCACGCGCTCAGGTTCAGCAGATGGCAAATCGATTTTGTTTAAAACAGGAACGACTTCTAAACCTTGTTCAATGGCGGTGTAACAATTTGCGACGCTTTGTGCTTCAACGCCTTGCGCCGCATCAACCACTAATAATGCACCTTCACACGCCGCCAATGAACGCGAAACCTCGTACGAAAAATCAACGTGTCCAGGGGTATCGATGAAGTTTAATTGATAAATTTCGCCGTCAGCGGCTTTGAAATCGAGTGTGACACTTTGCGCTTTGATGGTAATGCCGCGTTCGCGTTCAATGTCCATTGAATCCAGCACTTGGGCAGACATTTCACGGTCAGATAAGCCGCCGCAAAGTTGAATAAAACGGTCTGCGAGGGTTGATTTGCCATGATCGATATGGGCAATGATGGAGAAGTTTCTAATATGTTTTAAGTCCACGGGCTACTTTTTGTAATTTGAAGGTAAAAAAATCGGACTAGCCAACGATGCAGCTAATCCGTACTGGTTTTGTTCTCGCTATTCTAGCAAAATCGGTTCATACGCGGATGATATTATGCACAATTACTGTGCTGATCATGTTACCAACAATTTCTGGAGTAGTAAGTTGAATAGCCGTTATCTCGATAATACTCGCGGCAGTTGTCATTATTGAAACCTCTAGCGCGGTTTTGTCGTTCGTAATACTCATGTTCACGGTGTTCAAGTTCAAGCTCTCGTTGCCTGAATTGTTCTTCTCGAATTTCTTGTTGCGTCAATTTCCGACGATAATTCCGTTCTTCATTTTCGTGTTGCCACTCATCTTTTTGAGTTGCGCCGTATATCGCCGACCCCACAATTGCACCACCTATAATTGCGGGAGCAATCCATTGATTACCGTGTCCATAACCTCCACCATGTCCGTGTCGGTCAGCATTCGCCATGATTGGCAACGTCAACATCAGCACAGCAACGACTAACTTTGAGTTCATGTTCTATTCTCCAGTTTGTGAAATTCGTGGTAATCGTGATTTTCATCACCAGCTACAACACCATAGACACCACGAACACAATCACACCAATAAACGTAATCGTAAACAGCACACCGCCAATTACATACGCGGACAGCGAGCCGTGTTGAAAATCTTGCTCACGATTTTTTTGACTCTGAATGCCGGTCGCGGCGGCAAAAACACTTTTAGCGACTTGAAGAATGCTTGGTTTTGACATCTTTTTTCTCCGCTCTAACAATATGGGACGTTTCCGCAGGCAAACCTGCGAATTCAAATAATAAATCTAATTCTTTTGCATTTAATTCCTGACATTTGCCGGTGCGTAAACCATCTGACAAAACCACTGGCCCGTAACGTACTCGCATCAAACGACTAACGACTACATTTTGTGCTTCCCACAACCGGCGAACTAACCGATTTCGTCCTTCGCTAACGATGACGTGATACCACTTATTCGCGCCTTCGCCACCCATAAAATAAATTTGGTCAAATTTCGCCTCACCGTCTTCGAGTTGAATGCCTTGTTTAAGTAATTCTATTTTCTCGTCTGGTACATCGCCCAAAATCCGCACCGCATATTCACGTTCGACTTCGGTGGACGGGTGCATCAATTTGTTGGCTAATTCGCCGTTATTTGTAATCAGCAACAAGCCCGACGTATTCACGTCCAACCGTCCGACTGCAATCCAGCGCGACGTGTCGAGTTTGGGCAATGACGCAAAAATCGTTGGACGACCTTGCGGATCGTGGCGCGTTACAATTTCACCAGTCGGTTTGTGGTAAATCAACACGCGCGTCGGTTGAATCGCAAATTTTTCCCAATTCAACACACGGTCGTTAAGCTGCAAATAATCGCCTGCTTTCAAATGTGCGCCTTGCGTGACTAAAACGCCGTTAATTTTCAAACGTCCTTCAGTAATCCAACGTTCAATTTCACGTCGGGAAGCTACGCCACCTCGTGCCAACACTTTCTGTACTCGTTCACCATCTTTCGAAATAACTACATCGACTAGCCGTTTTTCGACGGGTTCTTTTCTGGCGGCATTTGGACGCACATTTTCACGACGCATTTGGCTCGCTGATTTATTTGGTTGTTTTCTATCGCGCAATGCGACGGGTTTATTCAGTTGTTTTGTTTTCACGAGTTTCCTATAAAAGTGAAGGATGTTTAATGTTATTTAATTTTAAAAATGTTTTTGTTATTACCCCGAAACCAATCGAATTCTAGCGGCATTGCCTTTGTTATCGGGACGAGTTCGACCATCATAAAAAAGCACATGCCACGCAGAATCATTGAATCGCGTTTTCGAAGCCGAAGGTTTTGCCTTCGCTGATAAGGTCGGCACATAAGTATCAGATGTCCAATACCAATCGGTTTGTGTATTTGGAAAATAAACCGTGTCAATCGTCGGCACGGAAGAAGTTGAATTAAGCGGATCAGTGGGCGACGACGTTGGTGCCGCACAAATATCACTGATTTCGTTCTCAACGTAAGAGCCTGATAAACCATTCGGACAAACAACCAGACCTTCTAATTCTTTTTTGGTGGGTAATCGCCAATTCGATTGACCGCATAATTTTTGATCATTCAATGCTTTAATGTAAGCGGACGTATTGCATGTACTGCCTTTGCAAATTCCAGCATTTTGTGCGCCTGCATAACCACCATTTTTGGTCGTGTCAGGTTCGTACCAACTGTATGTCCAATCTTTATCACGCAAAGAACCATCATTTGTTTTTATTTCCCAAATAAGTTTGGTTTTGTCATCGCGGGTGCAAGCCCAACTATTATGACCAGCCACGACGAGTGGTGCTGATTTACCTGCTCCCATAAGAATCGCTTGGTCTGGTAACTCTGTTCCATCTTCAGCGATTTCAAAATATCGTGGTGGTTCAGGAGGTGTCGCAACCACGGGCGTTGTCGGTACAGTCGTTGGCGTAGTCGTTGGCGTAGTTGAAGTCGGTGGTGTAATCACGGGGGCTTCCACAGTAACCGCTTGCGTAATAATGTTGCTCGATAAATCACCATAATCATAAGCCGTCGCCGTCCATGTCGATATGCCAGCGGTTACATAAATATGTGCTAACGAAAGTTTTTCACCATCATTTACATTTGCTGAATCACTCGAATTATCGCCCCAGTCAACGGTAATTTGTCTTAAATCGCCGTTGTCATCCGTCGCAGAAAGTTCAATGGTATACGTGTTGTTTACGCCCACTTTTGAAATTTTATCTACATTACTGTTAAGACTTAACACAGGTGCAACATTCGTTGGAATAGGAGCAGTGACTTCAAAATTGCCCGTGACTTTATTGCTCTTCAACACGTTTTTGCTGTCGTAAATGCCAACCGTATAATTTGACGATTTCACTGGCGTAATCGTTACCGAATAGTCTGGACTTGAACCCGCCATTGCAACTAAACCATTGCCATAATCCACTTTTACCGCGTAACCCGTAGGAACGGCGGCATCTATTTTGGCTGAAATTTTGATAGTTTTGCCTTGTTCAATCGAAGGAAAATCTGTCGTTACAGCGGTGATATTTGGCATTGCGACGATTGTATATTTTATGTCGATGGGTTTAGCCAATGCTCCGAATGCAAATCCGGCAATACTTGACGTGCTTGTGCCTTGATTGTTAATGGCTTCGACACGCCAGTAATAATCACTATCCGGTTGCAACATAGATTTTAAATTTGATAACGAATAACTCGGTTTTTGAACCGTTGTGGAAAAACAAACTATGTTATTTCGACACACCTTGTTTTTTTGGTTATAGCCAGCGAAATCGGGCGTTGTGGAAACGATTAGTCGATAACCGGTTATCGCCGCGCCTTTTGAGTTTGACCAAGTGAACGAAACGGGCGCAGTTGAAGAAAGTGCGGTCGTGCTAGACGGCGTTAATAATAATGGCGGTTCAGGCTTTGCTGCATAAACAATTTGTGTCGCGCCAATTAAACTCGCAAAAACTAAAACTTTTTTCATGTTCAAAACCCTTTTTAAAAATTAACGTCGCCAAACATTCGCCTGAAAATTTTGGAATCGCACAAAACGAGGATGTTCATGGCGCGTTGCCCATTTTGTTTTGACGTGATACACCCAAAACGCCTGCATTCCAAAGTAACCCGCAGTAGAACTCGTTACACCCATAATCAAACAGCCCGTTAAAAACGGTTGCCACACGTCGCCTAACAGCGAAAAATCGAAACTTTCGGCAGCGGGTTGATTCAAAAACCACAAACCCACTTGATACGCAAAATAAAACAACGGTGGCATTGTCAACGGATTTGTCACCCAAACTAACGCCACTGAAACGGGTAAATTGGCGCGAAAATAAATTGCCGCTGCCGCTGCAAATGCCATTTGGGTTGGTGTTGGCACCCACGCAAAAAATAATCCTACTGCAAATGCTAGCGAAATTGACCGTCGATTTAAATGCCACAAATTTGGGTCGTGTAGTTTTGTACCCAAAAACTGTAAACTTTTGTGGCGTTTAATCACTTCAGGGTCGGGAATAAATTTGTGCATCAGTTTTTGAATCAGTTTTTTAGCCATCCTCATTTCTCCTTCATTATTATTTTTTTAAGATGATTCTTCGCGCTTTAGCGTTTGTATGCGGTGATTTGGCATTGCAACAATTTTCAAAATTACCGCCCGTTTCTGCATTAGTGATTATTAGCGCGTTAGCGGCAATTATGGCACGGTTGCGTTATTGGCATTGTCTCTTTTTTATAATTGGTTTTTTGTGGGCAAGTACGTTTGGTTATTATCAATTGCACGACCGATTATTGCCTGAATTTGAAGGTATTCCGTTAACGATTAGCGGTGAAATTGCCAACTTGCCCGACCAAGATAAACAACGCGCTAACTTTGAATTCATTATTTTAAAATCCGACAAAAAATTACCCGACAAAATCAAACTCAGTTGGTACAACCCGACGGCAATTTTACGCGCTGGTGAAACGTGGACATTTACCGTCAAACTCAAACGCCCGCATGCTAATTTTAATTTAGGCGGACAGGATTTTGAAAGTTGGTTATTTACGCAAAGCATTGGCGCGACGGGAACAGTTTATGCGAAAAATTCACTACCGATTTTTGTTGAGCCGGCTTCGTTTAGTATTAACTCGTTACGGCAAAAAATTGGCGATACTTTGACGCAACGTTATGGCGACAATGTCAGTGTCGCTTTGTTGAAAGCCTTAACGATTGGCGACGACAACGGTTTAAGTTCTGAAAACTGGGACACGTTTCGAATTACTGGCACGACGCATTTAATCGTGATTTCTGGTTCGCACATTGCGTTAGTTGCGGGGTTGGTTTATTGGCTGACGTTAAAATTGTGGGCAAGTTTTGGCACATTGCGTGTTTCACCGCCTCACGTCGCCGCGTTGACAAGTTTATTCGCCGCGATGGGTTATGCGAGTTTGGCGGGTTATGTGATTCCTACAAAACGTGCCGTGATTATGATTGGTATGAGATCGGAAGAG
>JAQTOX010000163.1 GCA_028713055.1 Methylococcales bacterium
ACAACGTCCAGGAGACAACAAATGGTCAATGTCATTGTGGGCGCGTGATGCGGACACAGGGGAAGTTAAATGGGTTTACCAAATGACTCCGCATGACGAATGGGATTTCGACGGTATCAATGAAACTGTTTTAGTTGACCAAGAAGTGAAAGGCAAAATGCACAAAACACTCGTGCATTTCGATCGTAACGGTTTTGGTTACACGTTAGATCGTGAAACAGGTGAATTGTTAGTTGCTGAAAAATTCGACAAATCTGTTAACTGGGCAAGCCACGTTGACATGAAAACCGGTCGTCCAGAAGTTGTTGCGAAATACTCAACACAACAAAACGGCGAAGACGTGAACACAGCTGGCGTTTGTCCAGCGGCGTTAGGTTCTAAAAACCAACAACCTGTTTCTTACTCTCCACAAACTGGCTTGTTCTACATTTCAGGCAACCATTTGTGCATGGACTACGAACCATTTGAAGTGGCATACACAGCGGGTCAACCTTATGTTGGTGCGACTTTAACTATGGGTCCTGCTGGCGCAGACGTATTGACTGGCAAACCAGATGGTTCAACCAACTTAGGTCAATTCACCGCATTTGACGCAAAAACTGGCAAAATCGCTTGGTCTAACAAAGAAACATTCTCTGTCTGGTCAGGTTCAGTTGCAACGGCTGGTGGCGTAGTATTCTACGGCACATTGGAAGGTTACTTGAAAGCAGTTGACGCGAAAACAGGGAAGGAATTATATAAATTCAAAACCCCATCAGGCATCATCGGTAACGTAAACACTTGGGAATTCCAAGGTAAACAATACGTTGGTGTTCTTTCAGGTATCGGCGGGTGGGCTGGTATTGGTATCGCAGCTGGCTTAGATAGCGGCGAAGCGGGTTCAAACTCTGAAGGTTTGGGTGCGGTTGGTGCGTACAGAAGTTTAAGTTCATTCACAAAGTTGGGTGGAACTTTCACCGTTTTCGCATTGCCTAACAAGTAAGCATTTTCAAGATTTGCTTTTTTAGTTAGCCGAAAGCCCTAACCGATTTTTTCGGTTGGGGTTTTTCATTTCAGTAAATTTACAAACTATAAAAATCATGAAAATCAAGAGTATTTTAATAACTTTAATGATTGCATTACCTGTTGCAACTTTTGCGGCTTCACCAAGTTCATGTGTGAAAAATGAAAAAGGTGCTTTTAACATTTCTGGGGAATACATTTGCACAATTTCCTGTGACGGATTAACAGAGATTGATCATGTTACACAGGATGGTGATTCGGTCAGATTTATCAACGGTGTTGGTGATATTTCCAATGGTAAACTCAAAGGGCTTAATGCCAACGCCTCAGAATGGGGGCTGTCGGTTACAGTTTCTAATAACTGTCAGGAGCTGATTTTTAGTAACTCTTCTATTTGGCTTCGTAAATAAAATTTAAATTACTAAAAGCCCTATTCAAATCATTTGAATAGGGCTTTTTCATTTCGGGTTGTGAAAAAATGAAATTGATTTCTACTATTTTAGGATTGGCATTAACGGTTTCAGCAAGTCTTGCATACGCTGAAAAATTCAAAGTGTGCGCCGACCCACTCAATCCACCATATTCAAGCAAAAATGAAGATGGTTTTGAAAATAAAATTGCGTCACTTTTTGCAAAATCGCTGGGGCAAGAACTTGAATATTTTTGGTTTCCACAACGCATCGGATTTATTCGTAATTCGCTTAATGCGTTTACTGATGAAAATGCTGTGGAAAGCAAAGAGTTTAAATGTGACATCGTCATGGGCATGCCCGCTGGCAGCGATATGGTTTTGACGACACAGCCTTATTATCATTCGACCTATGTGTTGTTGATTGCCAAAGGTCGTGGCTGGGACACGATTCAAACTGCCGAACAACTCGCGCAACTTCCGTCTACACAACAATCAAAATTAAAAATTGCCATGTTTGATCGTGGCGCAGGTACGGATTGGCTGCAAAAACACGATTTACTCGATCAAGGTATTCCTTATCAAAGCATGACTGGCGACAGTGAACACAACGTTGCCATGCAAATGTCAGACGATTTGAAAGCTAAGAAAATAGATATGGTAATTTTATGGGGCGTTTTAGCAGGTCATGTGGTGTCACAAAATCCCAACGGTTACAACGTCATTCCGATGAAATCTGAAAACGGTTTGAAATTCGATTATCAAATGGCGATGGGTGTGCGTAAAAATGACAAAGCTCGTCAAGAACAACTCAATAAATTGATTAACGAAAAAGCCAACGATATTGCTGAGATTTTGGCGCAATATCACATTCCGTTGTTGCCGCTTGAGGCACAACCTGCCAAAAAAGATTAACGAATGAAACTTACAAAAATCGTCGGTATCCACGCCGCGCAATCTGCGCTGACTTATTCGCCACAAAAAATTACTCGTGTTTGGCTTAATACCGAGCGCAGTGACAAACGTTTAGAAACATTGCTCGAAACATTAACAGATTTGGACGTGCCGACCGAAAAAGTTGACCGCAAAAAACTCGACAAACTTGCGGATGGTATGAATCATCAAGGCGTGGTATTGGAAGTTTCGTTACCAGAAGAATTATCCGAAAATGAGTTAAAAACGGCTGTCGAACATTTAACTGAACCCGCATTATTTTTGGTTTTGGACAATGTGCAAGACCCACATAATTTAGGGGCGTGTTTACGCACCGCAGATGCAACGCACGTTCACGGCATTATTGTAACGAAAGATAATGCGGTCGGTATTACGCCGACGGTTTGCAAAGTGGCAAGTGGTGCGGCGGAAACCGTGCCGGTTTATATGGTGACAAATTTAGCGCGAACCTTGCGTTGGCTAAAAGGGGAGGGTTTGTGGATTATTGGTACGGCTGGCGAAGCGCAGCAAACGTTGTATCAAAGTGATTTTACTGTGCCGATGGCGTTAGTTATTGGCGCAGAAGAAAAAGGTATGCGTCGTTTAACCCGTGAACAATGCGATATGTTAGTGAAATTGCCGATGCTTGGCAGTGTGGAAAGTTTGAATTTGTCGGTGGCGACGGGTGTTTTACTGTATGAAGTGTTGCGTCAACGGCAATAAAAATGAAAAGAGGGCGTGAATTTTTGCGCCCTCAAAAATGTTATTTACTCGTGTGTGTAAACGCGCCATCCCAATTTTCTTCAGGCGGTGTCTCGCGGTAATGCTCAATCCTTTCCAAGTAAATTTTATATAACTTATCGTCCGGTTTTAAGTCGTGCAGTTGATGAAATGCGGTTTCGGATTTATCCCACAATTGTTGACGATAATCAACCAACGCTTGATGTACTAAATCTAAAATTATTTGTTGTTCTATTGTAATTTCGGTCAATTCGCCAATCGGTTCGTAAATTGTGATTGGTTTGTGCTTTCCTTTTACACGCACGCGATCTAATTCTCGATAGGCAAACTCGGGCGCGGCCGCTTTAGTCGATTCGCTGACAATCATTTTTACGCCATATTGTTTGGTTAGACCTTCCAAGCGTGACCCTAAATTCACCGTATCGCCCATCACCGTGTAGGCAATCCGAAACTGCGAACCCATATTACCCACAACCATCGGACCTGTATTGATACCGATACCTAAATCGATTTCAGGCCAATTTTTTAATTTGAAGCGTTCGTTAATGACCGGCAACGTTTGAATTACCGCCAATCCAGCTTTGACAGCTTCGGTTGCATGTTGCTCCATGTGCAACGGTGCGCCCCAAAACGCCATAATCGCATCGCCGATATATTTATCAATCGTCCCTTTGTGATTATGAATAGCGTGCGTGACCGGTGTGAGAATATCGTTAATCAAGTCGCACAATTCTTGTGGTTCAAGCCCTTCAGAAATTGTTGTGAAACCACGCACATCTGAGAAAAACACCGACATTTCACGATTCTCACCTTTCAGGGTAAATTCTTCGTCAGTTTTACTCATTTCCTCAACGAGTTCGCTAGGGATGTATTGCCCGAAAATGTTACCCAGTTGCTTTTTTCGACGACTTTCAAAGAAAAATCCGAAGAAAATTTGTAAACCGTAAAGCAGTGAAAATAACAATAAAGGTGTTGCTAAATGAGTGTCTAAATTCTTTGCTGTCCAAACGTAAAAATTTGCGGCTACGACAATACTGGCTAAAACGATAAATACGGCAGCCGATGCCATTACGCCTAAACGAGGGAAAATCAGCATTGATAAAATGAGCAGTACAACCAACTCAATCGCTTCATAACCGAGAATATCAGTTGGTCGCGATTTCACAGTTTGATCTAATAAACCACTAAGGATATTGGCGTGAACTTCAACCCCTGCGTAAATGTT
>JAQTOX010000045.1 GCA_028713055.1 Methylococcales bacterium
CCGCATGATTCCTTACCTTTAATAATCGGAGATAAATCATGCCTAGAGTAAAACGTGGCGTTACCGCCAGAGCAAGACACAAAAAAATTCTTAAACAAGCAAAAGGTTATTACGGCGCAAGAAGCCGCGTTTATCGCGTTGCAAAACAAGCGGTAATCAAAGCTGGTCAATATGCGTACCGCGACCGCAAACAAAGAAAACGTCAATTCCGTGCTTTATGGATTGTTCGTATCAACGCGGCATCGCGCATGTTCGGTATTTCCTACAGCCGTTTAATTAACGGTTTAACGAAAGCGAACGTAAAAATTGATCGTAAAGTCTTAGCTGATATTGCAGTTCGTGATATTGACGCATTCGGTAAAATCGCTGAAATTGCAAAAGCAAACGTTAGTTCGCTTTAATTTTCAGTTTCGGTTTTAACCCTAAAAATCTGCCTGACTTAAAACAGTGGGCAGATTTTTTTGTATATACAGATACCTAAAAACACATATTTTTTTAAACTTACCGCGAGTTTTCCCGTGTCCGCTAATTTAGAAGCTCTCACCGCACAGGCATTAGACGCGCTTGCTGCTACCACTGATTTGACTAGCCTTGATGCTATTCGTGTCCAGTATTTAGGTAAAAAAGGGATTTTTACCGCGCAAATGAAAGAACTCGGCGCATTGCCCCCCGAAGAACGGCGTGATGCTGGACAAGTTATCAATCAAGCTAAAGATGCGTTTCAAGAAAAATTAGACGCAAAAAAAATCGAACTCGAAAACGCCGCGCTTGCGGCACGCTTGGCAAATGAACGCATTGACGTAACGCTTGCCGGTCGTGGTCAAAAAATGGGTGGTTTGCATCCGGTGACCACTACATTACGCCGACTCAATAAAATTTTTGCTGGCGTTGGTTTTCAAGTAGTTGAAGGTCCTGAAATTGAAGACGATTATCATAATTTTGAAGCCTTAAATATTCCCGAACACCATCCCGCGCGAGCCATGCACGACACGTTCTATTTCGACGCACACCGCGTTTTACGCACCCATACTTCGCCGGTGCAAATTCGCGTGATGGAATCGGAAAAACCACCATTAAAAATCATTGCCCCCGGTCGTGTTTACCGTTGCGATTCCGACATTACGCATACGCCGATGTTTCATCAAATCGAAGGCTTTTTAGTTGATACTGACGTGAGTTTTGCTGATTTGAAAGGCGTGATTTATGAGTTCTTACAAGCCTTTTTTGAAAAAGATTGCCAAGTACGTTTTAGACCGTCTTATTTTCCTTTTACTGAACCGTCAGCAGAATTCGATGTGTCATGCGTGATGTGTGATGGTCAAGGTTGCCGCGTATGCAAACAAACTGGCTGGCTAGAAGTGGGTGGATGCGGCATGATTCATCCCGAAGTATTCAAATCTGTGGGCATCGATAGCGAAATTTACAGCGGATTTGCTTTTGGCATCGGCGTGGAACGTCTCGCCATGATGCGTTACGGCATTAACGATTTGCGCTTATTTTTTGAAAATGACCTCAAATTTTTACAACAATTTAACTAAGGCAAGGACGTTATGAAAATCAGTGAAACTTGGTTAAGAACTTACGTTAATCCAGCAATCAGCACCGATGAACTCGTCGCCCAAATCACGATGGCAGGCTTGGAAGTCGATGCTGTCGAACCTGTTGCGGCGCAATTTAGCGGTGTGGTCGTCGGTGAAGTTTTAGAAACAGAACAACATCCTGACGCGGACAAATTGCGCGTTTGCAAAGTCAATGTTGGTGAAACTGAACCGTTACAAATTGTGTGCGGTGCGGCAAACGTGCGCCCAGGTTTGAAAATTCCTGCTTCGGTAATTGGTGCAGTGTTACCTGGTGATTTTAAAATCAAAAAATCAAAATTACGCGGCGTTGAATCGTTCGGAATGCTTTGCTCGGCAAAAGAATTAGGGCTAGTCGCCGAAGCCGAAGGTTTGATGGAATTGCCTGCCGATGCACCTGTTGGTACAGACATTCGTGACTATTTGCAATTAAATGACAACAGCATCGAAGTCGATTTAACGCCAAATCGCGCCGATTGTTTAAGCGTTGAAGGTGTCGCGCGTGAAGTCGCCGTTTTAAATCAAATCGTTTTGAATGTTCCGACAATTGAACCGGTTGCAATCACGCATTCTGAAAAATTACCCGTGACCGTTGAAGCCACAAAAGCCTGTCCGCGTTATTTAGGACGGTTAATTTCGGGCGTGAATAATCAAGCGCAAACGCCGCTTTGGATGCAAGAACGTTTACGCCGCAGCGGTTTACGTTCGCTCAGTCCGTTAGTCGATGTCACGAATTATGTGTTACTCGAATTAGGTCAACCGTTGCACGTTTTCGACGCGGCAAAATTAGCCGGTGGCATCACGGTTCGTTATGCCACAAATGGCGAAATCTTAGAATTATTAAATGGTCAAACAGTGATGTTTGATGAAAAAAGTTTAGTGATTGCCGACGATGAAAGCGCGTTAGCGTTCGCTGGCGTGATGGGCGGTTCATATTCTGCGGTTCACCAAGACACGCAAAGCGTCTTTTTAGAATGTGCGTTTTTCACGCCATTGGCAATTGCTGGCAAAGCGCGTCAATTCGGTTTACATACTGATTCGTCACACCGTTTTGAACGCGGCGTGGATTTTGAATTGCAAAACCGCGCCATTGAACGTGCCACACAATTGATTTTAGATATTTGCGGCGGTCAAGCAGGCGATATTACCGACGTGACAAGTGTTGCTGAATTGCCAAAGCGCGAACCGATTGCATTGCGCGAAACGAAACTCACCAAAATTTTAGGCATGTCGTTTGCGCCTGAAAATGTGAGTGGCATTTTGGAACGCTTGGGCATGAAAGTTGCCGCACAAACGGACGGCTGGTTGGTGACACCACCAAGTTTTCGTTTCGACATTGCCATTGAAGCCGATTTAATCGAAGAAATTGCGCGAATTTACGGTTACAACAATTTGCCAAGCAATCAAATTTTGGCGCGTTCATCATTGAATCAAGCGACCGAAACGGTTTTAGATTTGGATCGCGTGAAAGATTTACTGGTCGATTGCGGTTATCAAGAAGCGATTACTTACAGTTTCGTCGATGAAAATTTGCAAAAAGCCATTGCGCCAAGCGCGGAGTTTATTCGCTTGCAAAACCCCATTTCTGCTGATTTGGCGGTAATGCGAACCACATTATGGGGCGGATTATTAACTGCGGCATTGCACAATACCAATCGTCAACAAACGCGCGTGCGGTTATTTGAATCGGGTTTACGTTTTGTCCAAAAAGACGGTGAAACACTGCAAGAAAAAATGCTGGCAGGTTTGGCATTAGGCAGCGCGTGGAATGAACAATGGGGCGAAAAAGAACGTCCGGTAGATTTCTACGACGTGAAAGCCGATGTCGAAGCAATGTTTGTGTTGACGGGTTGTGAAGTGCAATTTGTCGCAGTTTCACATGAAACCTTGCATCCCGGACAAAGCGCGAAAATTCTCACCGAAAATGGCGAAGTCATTGGTTGGCTCGGAATGCTTCACCCAAATTTAGAACAACAATTGGGTTTTGAAACACCGGTATTTTTGTTCGAATTATCGCAAGATTTGTTGCTGCAAAAACAACGCGCGAGTTTTAAACCGTTATCGAAATTCCCATCTGTGCGCCGTGATTTAGCATTACTCGTTAAAGAAGAGGTGAATGCTGGCGATATAATCGGGGCGATTCAATCGTGTTCAGAGCCATTATTACAAGAAGCGGTGATTTTTGACGTGTATCGTGGCAAAGGTGTTGAAGACGGTTACAAAAGTGTGGCACTGAGTTTAGTGTTGCAAAATCAAGCACAAACGCTTACAGATACCGAAATTGATGCTATAGTTAGCACGTTCCTAGAGACTTTAACCGTGCAAACGGGCGCAAAATTGAGAGATTAAATATGGCATTAACAAAAGCAGATTTCGCAGAAAATTTATTTAATGAATTAGGGTTAAATAAGCGCGAAGCCAAAGATATGGTAGATCTTTTCTTTGAAGAAATTAAGCGTTCTTTGGATCACGGTGAGCAAGTTAAATTATCGGGTTTTGGTAAATTTGAATTGCGTGATAAAACGGGTCGTCCAGGACGCAATCCAAAAACGGGCAAAGAAATTCCGATTACGGCACGCCGTGTGGTGACGTTTAGATCGGGTCAAAAACTTAAAGCACGAGTAGAAGCGTATGCTGGATCCGAGTACTAACAACGAATTGCCGGTTATTCCGGCAAAGTGCTATTTTAGCATTGGTGAGGTGAGTGAATTATGTGGTGTAAAACCACATGTTTTACGTTATTGGGAACAGGAATTTACCGAAATAAACCCTGTTAAACGTCGTGGCAATCGCCGTTATTATCAACGACACGATGTTTTAATTATTCGGCAAATTCGGGCATTGCTTTATGAACAAGGTTATACGATTGGTGGAGCGAAAGCGCATCTATCAAGTGCCGATTCAAAAAATGATTCCACCATCACCAAGCAACTGATTCATCAAATGATTGTCGAATTGGAAGATATTTTAGAATTACTTCGTTAAGCCTTTTCTACAAAAAACAACAGCGATAATATCGATTCAAACGGTGTTATCGCGTTTTCGTTTTAGCCAACACCGAAAAATTATGACTTCACGTATTGCAACGATAGAGCGAAACACGCTCGAAACACAAATCACAATCACCGTTAATTTAGACGGCACGGGGAAAACTGATTTTCAAACTGGCGTACCGTTTTTGAATCACATGCTGGATCAAATTGCGCGACACGGCATGATTGATATGACAATTCACGCGAAAGGTGATTTAGACATCGACGCACATCACACCGTTGAAGATATTGGCATTACGTTAGGACAAGCATTGGCGAATGCGTTGGGTGATAAAAAAGGTATTTCACGTTACGGTCACGCTTACGTCCCACTCGATGAATCGTTGTCGCGGGTCGTCATTGATTTTTCGGGTCGTCCGAGTTTGTATTATGACGCGACATTTAATCGTGCTTTTATCGGTGATTTTGATGTGGATTTATTGCGCGAATTTTTTCAAGGTTTTGTGAATCATGCCGGTGTGACGTTGCACATTGATAATTTGAAAGGTGGCAACGCGCATCATATCGCAGAAACCGTGTTTAAAGCGTTTGGTCGGGCAGTACGAAATGCGATAACGTTAGACGAACGAATGAGCGGTATTATGCCGTCAACAAAAGGAGTTTTGTAATGTCTACAGTTGCAGTGATTGATTATGGTATGGGTAATTTGCATTCAATTTCGAAAGCCTTACAGCACGCCGCACCCGATGTGAATGTTGTCGTTACGTCCGATGCCGATACGATTTTGAATGCTGATTACGTAGTTTTTCCAGGCGTTGGTGCGATGCGTGATTGCATGAAAGCGTTGCACGATTTGAATTTAGTCGAAGTGATTAAACAAGTTGCCGAAACAAAACCCTTTTTAGGCATTTGTCTGGGAATGCAGGCGTTATTAAATGATAGTCAAGAAAATGGTCACACGGATTGTCTGGGGATTTTAGACGGTCATGTTTTGAAATTTACTGAACCGTTGCTTGACGAAAACGGCGAGATTTTGAAAGTTCCACACATGGGTTGGAATCAAGTTAAACAAAATCCACATCCGTTATGGCGTGATATTCCTGATAATAGTCGCTTTTATTTTGTTCACAGTTATTACGCTGCCGTGCAAGATGACGCGATTGTGGCGGGGACGAGTGACTATCCGAATGCGTTTGCTTGTGCGTTGATGAAAAATAATGTGTTTGCAGTGCAGTTCCATCCTGAAAAAAGTCAAACGGTTGGCTTGCAGTTATTGGCAAATTTTTTGAGTTGGGATGGGGCTTAATTGTTCGACGTTATGTTTAAATTCAGTCTTTCGTTTTGCCTCATCTTGCTATCCATTAACAATTGTGTCGCTACCACGCACGCGCCTGAAACTACCGATTTTTCAAACTACGAAAATGCCCAAAGCATCGGAACTTACACAAATGGCTGTTTGAGTGGCGCGGTGGCGTTGCCTATTGATGGAACGGGTTATCAAGTGATGCGGTTGTCACGCCATCGAATTTATGGGCATCCGAATTTAATCCAGTTTATTCAAAGCCTCGGACAAACTGTTGCCGCTGAACACGCGAGTAATTTGTTAATTGGTGATTTAGGACAGCTTCACGGTGGACGAACACCGAGTGGACACCGTAGTCATCAAAACGGATTAGATGTGGATATTTGGTTTTCATTGTCTACTGCGAATGCGTTGACTGACCAAGAGCGTGAAACGTTAAGCGCGACTTCGATGCTGGCGAGTTCCGATAAAATTGCCTTGAAAGAATGGACATCCGCACATGAACACGTTTTAAAAACTGCCGCGCAATTACCCGACGTAGAACGAATTTTTGTAAATCCTGTGATTAAACGTGAATTGTGCAACCATTCACAGCCCAATAATCGGGCGTGGTTGCGAAAAATCCGTCCGTGGTGGAAACATGACGACCATTTTCATGTACGTTTAAGTTGCCCGAAAGACAGTACGAATTGTGAGCATCAAGAATCACTTCCTGCTGGTGATGGTTGTGATGAAGATTTAGCGTGGTGGTTTTCGGCTGAAGCGACAAATCCTGTTCAAGGAAAAAAAACAGTGTCAACGGAATTGCCTGAAATACCCAAGTTATGCAGACAGTTGTTAAAAAATTAACAGAAAATTGAACACTTGCGAAGTGCAACGTTTTTGTCACATTTGATAAGGTGTCACGCGCATCTTTTGTTGTAAATTTTGTAAAAACATCTAAAATCCCTTTCGTTCTCTAGGGGGCAAGATAATCTTGACCATGACGTGAGCTTAATTTGAATATGTTTTTAGAATAAAAAAACAGCTTTTTTACTACCATTGAGGATATTTATGAAAAAATCAGTTTTAGCTTTAGCAACGGTTGCGTTAATCGGTTTAAGTGGTTCAGTTTTGGCTGACGAAAAGTTAGAAATCGGCGCGAAAATCTACGAACGTTCATTCGGTCGTGGTTGTGGCACTTGCCACGACATCGCGTCAAACCCACAATTGTTCGACTTAGTGAAATCAGGTAAATTGACACGTGCAAGCTTTGAACAAACTTTGAAAGATGGCAAAGGCGGTATGCCGAAAGCTATCGCAGCAATCATGGAAGTGGGTCCCGTTAAAAAAGCGGGCTACGGAGAAGATCAAGCTGTTGACGCATTGTTCGCTTACTTGGGCAGCAAATAATTTCATTCAAAAATCTCCATTTTGTGAATTGAAAAAAGAAGCCGTGCTAGTTTTAGCACGGTTTTTTTTTGCCAATTTTCCACGCCAAAAACTGCTAAACTAGCCGCGTTGTCACTTCCCAGTTTTTCAAAAAATGAACGCACTCTCAATAAATAATCTTTATAAAACGTATACAAATGGCTTTGAAGCCTTAAAAGGCATCGATTTAGAAGTCAAACAAGGCGACTTTTTCGCCTTACTTGGTGCGAATGGCGCAGGTAAATCGACAGCAATCGGCATCATTAGTTCACTCGTAAATGCGTCGAGTGGTACGGTAAAAATTTTTGGTTACGATGTAAACAAACAACGTGATTTAGCCAAAAGCTGTTTAGGTTTAGTGCCGCAAGAAATCAATTTTAATCAGTTCGATACCGCCAAAAATATCGTTCTCAATCAAGCGGGCTACTACGGTATTCCTCGAAAATTGGCATTACAACGAACGGAAACCTGTTTAAAACAAGTCGATTTGTGGGATAAACGTGATACCGCTTCTCGGCGTTTATCGGGCGGTATGAAACGCCGTGTGATGATTGCACGTGCAATGGTTCATGCACCGAAACTGTTAATTCTCGACGAACCCACCGCTGGCGTTGATATTGAAATTCGCCGTTCAATGTGGGAGATGATGAAAGAAGTAAACAAGCAAGGTACGACAATCATTTTAACCACGCATTATTTGGAAGAAGCCGAAAGTTTGTGTCGAAATATCGCTATTATCGATAACGGCAAAATTATTGAACATTCAGATATGGCGAGTTTGCTTACTCGATTACACGTCGATTATTTTGTTTTAGATTTGGGACAATCCGTGACAAATCCGATTTTAACTGGCTATGAAGTAAAACAAATCAGTGACAAAGTGCTAGAAGTTGGCGTGCCAAAAGAGCGTAATTTGAACGATTTATTTACCCAACTCAGTGCTGCAAATATTCATGTTGTCAGTATGAAAAATAAAAGTAATCGCTTAGAACAATTATTTATCAATTTAATTGACAACAAAAACGCGAGGGAATTATGAGTGTGTTGATTGCGTTTAATACGATTGTACGAAAAGAACTTTATCGGTTTATTCGAATTTGGCCACAGACGTTATTACCACCAGCCATTACAACAGCGTTGTATTTTCTGATTTTCGGCAAACTGATTGGTGATCGTATCGGTACGATTCACGGTGTAAGTTATATGGATTACATTGTGCCAGGCATTATTTTGATGTCGGTCATTACACATTCTTATGCGAATGTTGTTTCGTCGTTTTATTCCACTAAATTTCAACGCAATATCGAAGAATTGCTCGTTGCACCTGTACCGAATTGGGTAATTTTAGCGGGTTACATTAGCGGCGGAATTTTGCGCGGCGTATTAGTCGGCGTTGTCGTCGCGATAATTTCACTCTTTTTTACACCGTTGATTATTCAAAATTTGGCAATGGCGATAGCTGTCGTATTTTTAACGGCAACGCTTTTTGCGCTGGCTGGTTTTATCAATGCAATTCTGGCTGAAAGTTTTGATGATATTTCGATTATTCCCAATTTCATTTTGACCCCACTGAGTTATTTAGGCGGCGTGTTTTATTCAGTCGATATGTTGCCACAAATTTGGCAGCATATTTCTCTCGGCAATCCTATTTTGTATATGGTTAATGCGTTTCGTTTTAGCGTAATTGGTGTGTCGGACGTTGATATTTCACTGGCTTTTTTAATGACTGGTGGGTTTATTGTGGTGCTGACGGTGTTTGCCTTGTGGTTATTACACCGTGGGACTGGAATCAAAACGTAATCGTTCCTTCGCCAAAGCAAAGGAACGATTCAAAAGATTTACGCTAATTTCGCTTTCAAAATTTTGTTAATTTCAGCGGGATTGCCTTTGCCTTGCATGGCTTTCATAACTTGCCCGACGAAGAAGCCAAACATTTTTTCGTTACCGCCACGATATTGCTCGGCTTGTTTTTCATTTGCCGCCAAAATAGTGTCGATAATCGCTTCAATTGCACCCGTGTCGGTGATTTGTTTCAAGCCTTGCGTTTCGATAATTTCATCGGCAGATTCCGAACCGTTCCACAAAAATTCAAACACTTGTTTGCCAATTTTTCCTGAAATCGTATCATCCGCAATTCGTGCTACTAAACCCGCAAAACGTTCGGCACTAATTGGTGATGCCGTAATTTCTAAATCAGCGCGATTTAATGCTGCTGATAATTCGCCTGTAATCCAATTTGCACAAATCGCACTTTCACAACCCGAAATTTTCACCACATTTTCAAAGAAATCTGCCATGTCACGCGAACTGGTTAAAATCGTCGCGCTTTCATCGTTTAATTTGTAATCGGTTTTAAAACGCAATTTTTTCGCTTCAGGTAATTCTGGCAACGCTGCTTTAAGTTCGGCTTTTAATTCATCGCTCACAAATACGGGTAACAAATCGGGGTCAGGAAAATAGCGGTAATCGTTTGCCTCTTCTTTACTACGCATAGAGCGCGTTTCGTTTTTGTCGGAATCGTACAAACGAGTTTCTTGAACGACTTTTCCACCGTTTTCAATCACTTCAATTTGGCGTTCAACTTCGTGATTGATGGCTTTTTCGACAAATTTAAACGAGTTTATATTTTTGATTTCAGCGCGTGTGCCGAATTCTTCTTGCCCTTTCGGACGTACCGAAACGTTGGCATCACAACGGAATGAACCTTCCTGCATATTGCCATCGCAAATACCTAAATAACGTACCAGTTCATGAAGTTTTCGCATGTAAGCGACGGCTTCTTTTGCTGAACGCATATCGGGTTCTGATACGATTTCTAACAACGGTGTGCCAGCTCGATTTAAATCGATGCCAGTCGACCCATGAAAATTTTCGTGTAACGATTTGCCAGCATCTTCTTCTAAATGCGCTCGCGTTATGCCAATTCGTTTTGTTTCACCTTCGACTTCAATATCTAAAAAACCTTTGCCGACAATCGGTAATTCAAATTGGCTGATTTGATAACCTTTCGGTAAATCAGGATAAAAATAATTTTTTCGGGCAAAAACAGAATACGGCGCAATTTCAGCCTCAATTGCCATACCGAAAATAACCGCTTTTCGCACGGCATCTTCATTCAAAACAGGCAAAACGCCTGGCATTCCCAATGAAATAACGCAGGCTTGTGTATTTGGCTCTGCGCCATAAGCCGTCGCCGCGCCAGAAAAGATTTTAGTTTTTGTCGCTAATTGCGTTTGAATTTCTAAGCCAATCACGACTTCCCATTGTGTGTTCATGTGCGTTTCCTCTGAATTAAAGTGAAGGCGATTGTTTATGAAAATCCGTTACGTTTTGATAAGCGTGTGCGACATTCAACAATCGCGCTTCGTCAAAATAATTGCCAATCACTTGTAAACCAACGGGCAATCCGTTGATGAAACCCGCTGGAATCGACATTGCGGGCAAACCGGCTAAGTTAATTGCAATCGTGTAAATATCAGCCAAATACATTTCAATCGGATTAGCGATTTTTTCGCCGATATTAAACGCAGGCGTTGGCGTAACTGGACTAAAAATAACATCAACCTCGTTCAAGGCATTTTTGAAATCATCGCTAATCAAACGGCGAACTTGTTGGGCTTTCAAATAATACGCATCGTAATAACCCGCTGAAAGCGCGTAAGTTCCCATCAAAATGCGACGTTTCACTTCTTTGCCAAACGCTTCGCCACGTGAACGGGTGTACAAATCATTCAAATCAGCAGGATTTTCACAACGGTAACCGAAACGAACGCCGTCGAAACGCGACAAATTCGACGAACATTCTGCCGAGGCAATGACGTAATACGCTGGAATGGCATATTTCAGATTCGGCATGGAAACTTCTTTAACTTCTGCGCCGAGTTTTTTGTATTCGTTAATTGCGATTTCTAATGTTGCCGCCATGTCAGCGTTTAAATCAGCGGTAAAAAATTCTTTGGGCAGCCCAATTTTTAAACCGGTTAGTGGCTTGTTTAAATCTGCACAATAATCTGGCACAGGTGCATCAACGCTAGTCGAATCTTTCGCATCAAAACCCGCTATTGCTTGCAATAAAAGTGCACAATCTTCAGCACTTCGCGCCATTGAACCGCCTTGATCCAAACTCGATGCGTATGCAATCATGCCATAACGTGAAACTCGTCCATAAGTGGGTTTAATACCCGTGATGCCACAAAATGCGGCGGGTTGACGAATTGAACCACCCGTATCGGTACCTGTTGCACAAACTACAAGTTGTGCTGCCACTGCTGCCGCTGAACCACCAGATGAACCACCAGCCACCGCGTTTTTGTTCCACGGATTTTTTACCGCACCATAAAAACTGGTTTCGTTCGATGACCCCATTGCAAATTCATCCATATTCAATTTGCCCAAATTGACTGCGCCAACGGCATTCAACTGTTCAACAACGGTGGCGTTGTATGGCGCGATAAAGTTATCGAGCATTTTTGAACCACACGTTGTTTTCACATCTTTCGTGCAGAAAATATCTTTGTGCGCCATTGGAATACCGGTAAGTAATTCGGCATTTCCTGTCGCAATACGCGCATCGGCAGCTTGTGCCGCTTGTAATGCTAATTCTTCGGTAACGGTAATATACGCATTCAAATCAGCGTGATTTTTAACGCGATTTAAAAAATGTTGCGTGAGTTCGACGCTGGAAAATTCTTTTGCGCGTAGACTTTGCGCGAGTTCGGTAATCGTTTTGTTGTGCATAATGTTTAAGTTTCCTTTGTTTTTGTTTGTTGCTCTAAATAAAACCGTGCTAATGCTAAATCTTCAGGGCGGGTAATTTTAATGTTATCCGAACGCCCTTCGATAATTTTTGGGGAGAATCCTTGAAATTCCAACGCGCTTG
Organism: Methylococcales bacterium; assembly: GCA_028713055.1. Lineage (GTDB taxonomy): Bacteria > Pseudomonadota > Gammaproteobacteria > Methylococcales > Methylomonadaceae > UBA10906. The sequence goes on from JAQTOX010000045.1 coordinate 12,163, forward strand.
CCTCGTCAGTAATTTCAACATTGCCTTGCGTAAGTGTTAACGCCGTTTTTAATGCACCGTATCGAAACATTTGTGGCGTTAACGCTCGCCAAATTTTATTGCGATTTAATGTCCCGACAATTTGATTGCCGTCCACGTCTTTTAATGTATCGTGCGACGATAACGCTAAAATTCCGCCCACCTCGTCATGGCATAATTCAGAAATTAACTTTTCAATATCGTGCGAAGTAATACAAGGACGCGCGGCATCGTGAACCAAAACCCAATCCTGCGAATTTGCGTAATTTTGAATTGCTGCCAATGCGTTTAAAACCGAATCTGCACGCTCTTTTCCACCTTCGGCACGAATGATTTTTTCATGTTTTGAAATCGCAAAATTATCCCAATACGGATCACCGTCAGAAATCGCGACCACGATTTTTTCAAAAACGTTTGATTTGATTAGACGTGTCAACGTATGTTCGATAACGGTTTGTTCATTATTGAGCAAAAGATACTGTTTCGGACGGTCAGCATTCATCCGTTTACCTACGCCAGCAGCAGGGACAATTCCCCAAAACTTGGTTGTCATCATGAATTTTTACACTTTAATTCCGCTGTGACGCAATAACGCATCACACGACGGTTCACGACCACGGAAGTTTTTAAATAATTCCATTGCATCGTCACTACCGCCCTGCTCTAAAATGTTAGTCAAGAATGCTTTGCCCGTTTCAGCATCGAAAATGCCTTTTTCTTCAAACAACGAAAACGCATCGCTTGATAAGACTTCTGCCCATTTGTAACTGTAATATCCCGCCGCATAACCACCGGCGAAAATATGTGAAAAACTGTGTGCGAAACGATTAAATTCTGGCACTGGTACTACTGCGACACGTTGGCGAATGTCATTCAAGATTTCATAAATACGTCCGCCTTTTTGCGGCTCAAAATCACGGTGAATATGAAAATCAAACAAACTAAATTCTAATTGCCGAACCATTATCATGCCCGCTTGGAAATTCTTTGCTGCCAACATCTTTTCAAATAACGATTCGGGCAACATTTCACCTGTTTGGTAATGTGCTGAAATTAACGCCAGCGCATCTTTTTCCCAGCACCAGTTTTCCATAAATTGACTTGGTAATTCGACAGCATCCCACGCTACGCCGCTAATTCCTGAAACACCTAAATAATCAACTTGCGTTAAAACGTGATGCAAACCGTGTCCAAATTCGTGAAATAACGTCGTGACATCGTCATGTGTTAAAAGTGACGGCGTGTCGGTGGTTGGCGGCGTGAAATTACACACCAAATACGCGACAGGATATTGAATGTTGTTATCGTCTAATTTGCGTCGTCCAATGCAATCATCCATCCACGCGCCACCACGTTTTTTGGTTCTGGCAAATAAATCCAAATAAAACCGTCCTCGCGTTTGTCCGTGTGAATCGCAAATTTCAAATAATTGTACCGATTCATGCCAGCGGTCAAATTCGTGCAATTCTGTAATTTGTAATCCATACAAACGTTGAACGATTTCAAATAAACCTTTCAAAACGTGCGGCACAGGAAAATAACTTTTCACTTCTTCTTGTGAGAGTTGGTAATGTTGTTGACGCATTTTTTCAGATAAATAACTGACATCCCACCCTTGTAAATTATCGATGCCATAATTATCAAGCGCGAATTTTTTTAAATCTTCTACGTCTTGACGCGCTTGCGGTAACGATTTTGTAGCTAAATCTTCGAGAAATGAAATCACTTCATCGGTCGAATTTGCCATTTTTGTCGCAAGTGATAAATCAGCGTAATTTGTAAAACCGAGCAATCGCGCTTCTTCGTGACGCAACGCGAGAATTTGTTCCATGATTTCGGTATTATCAAAATCATTTTCGGTCGCTCGCGTGACAAACGCGGTGTAATGTTCGCGGCGTAATTCTCGATTATCTGCGTAAGTCATCACAGCAAGATATGACGGAAATTGCAGTGTGATTAACCAGCCATTTTCCACATTAGATATTTCAGCACTTTGTTTGGCTTGTGCTAAAGCCGTTTCTGGCAATCCCGCCAATTCGTTTATATCCGTGATTAACTTTGTCCACGCATTGGTTGCGTCTAAAACATTTTCTTCGTAACGACTGGTCAGTGAACTGAGTTGCTGTGAAATTTCTTTATAACGTTGTTTTTGTTCTAACGGTAATGCCACGCCAGACAATTGAAAATCACGTAAAGCATTGGTAATGACTTTTTGCTGTGCTTTGGTCAACGTCGAAAAGGTTTCATGTGATGCAATCGATTCATAAGCATGAAACAGCTTTTCGTTTTGTCCCATTTCGGTCGCGTAATCGCTCAATTTCGGCAAACACGCATTGTACGCATCACGTAATTCGTCATTATTCATCACTGCGTTCAAATGACTAACGGGCGACCACGCTTTACTTAAACGGTCTTCAGCGTTTTCAATGGGTTCAATTAAATTTTCCCACGTATAAATTTCGTTTGTGTCCAAACAATCGGCAACGGCTTTTCGCGCATTGGCTAATAATTCATCAATCGCAAGTTCAATGTGTTCAGGTTTGATTTGGCTAAAATGCGGCAAATCAGTTTGGTTTAATAAGGGATTAGTCATGTTCAAAGATTCAATAAAAGAGAGCAGGGCAGGAGAATCAAAACGCCAATTTAAATAACGTTGCGTTTTAACGTGGTACAAAACAGGAATTAGAACAGAAAATTGCGCTTGCCATTCTTCATGTTCGGCAATGTCAACGTAGTCGGCAGCGATGTTGTTGTCGTTCAAAAGCGTTTGCGCGTCTTCACACAAATGACAACCAGATGTACCGAGTAATAATAAACGCATCAGTGTTTTGTCAGTTTATCTAAATAACCGAGCATCACCGCCGAAACCACTAAAGTCATGTGAATAATGACGTACCACATGATTTTATCGCTGTCAGTATGTTCGATATTCATAAACACTTTCAGCAAATGAATCGAGGAAATTGCCACAATGGACGATGCAAGTTTTACTTTTAGCGAACCGTAATCGTGTGTGCCAAGCCAATTGAGTTTTTCTGTCGAATCACTTAGGTTCAATTGTGAAACAAAATTTTCATAACCGCTAAACATCACAATGACAAGTAAACTGCCAACTAAACTTAAGTCAATTAGCGTCAAAAGTTTTAACACCAACGTATCTTCGCTGATGTCTAATAAATGCGGGAGTAAATGGTAAAGTTCTTCAAAAAATTTAAGAAATAAGGCAACCAATCCCAAACTCATCCCCACATAAATCGGGGCTAAAATCCAACGGCTGGCGTACATCGTTTTTTCGAGTGAATTCTCAATTTTTTCTAACATAGAAACTCCTGACAATAAAAAGGCGCGAATTTGTCGCGCCTACGTTCATTTCGTCGATTCAAGGTGTAAGACATACATCTTTCACCTTGAACCGTTTACCAAATTTTAATGCGAGGCGTGTTTTTCTTTGTGCTTCAGAATTTGACGATCTAATTTAGTCACTAATTCATCAATAGCTACATACATATCTTCTTGATGATCTTCCGCAAAAAATTTTGTTCCTGCAAAATGCAAAGTCGCTTCTGCTTTCTGCACCAATTTTTCCACACTCAAAATAACGTGAACGTCGGTCACTTTGTCAAAGTGACGCGCTAATTTTGAAAATTTATCTTCCGTGTGCGCTTTTAATGCGTCGGTGATTTCTAAATGATGACCGCTAATAATAACTTGCATAAGTAATTCCTTATAAAGATGAAACGTACAAAGTGGAAAACTCAACGAGCGTTTTTGTTTTTATAATAAACGCTTACGTTGACTGGACGAGGAAATAAACATCGCTTCACGATATTTAGCCACGGTTCTACGAGCAACGTTAATGCCCTTTGCTTTTAAAAACTCCGCTATTTTACTATCACTAAGCGGTTTTGTTACATTTTCATTGCCGATTAACTCTTTGATTAACGCTCGAATCGCTGTTGATGAACATTCACCACCGCCATCGGTTGAAACGTGACTCGAAAAAAAGTATTTAAATTCAACAATGCCATTGGGCGTGTGCATATATTTTTGCGTAGTGACACGCGAAATGGTGGATTCGTGTAATTCTAATTCTTCGGCAACATCACGCAATACCATCGATTTCATGGCAATTGAACCGTGTTCAAAAAATGCGGTTTGTTTTTCAACAATACACCGCGCCACCCGCAATAATGTATCGTTGCGACTATGTAAACTTTTGATAAACCATTTTGCTTCCTGCAAATGTTCTTTCATGATGGTGTTATCTTTACCAGAATCGGCTTTTTTAATTAAACCCGCATATGTTTCATTGATTCGCAATTTTGGAGATACTTCAGGATTTAAATCCACCGCCCAACGATCGTTAATTTTTCGAACGTAAACATCTGGCACAACGTATTCTGACAACGTACTTTGAATTTGCTCACCTGGTTTAGGGTCTAACGTCCGAATTAACATCACAATTTCATCGAGTTCTTCTTCGGTCACGGCGAGTTTTCGCACCAATTTACTTTGTTCGTGCGTGGCGAGTAAATCCAAATGGCGCGTCACTAAAAGTAATGCGTCGGCTTTGCAAGGTGTATTGTCTGGCAATTGTTGTAATTGCAAACGCAAACAATCCCCTAAATCAATCGCCGCCACGCCCGCTGGATCAAAATACTGAATTCGGTGCAATACGGCGTAAACTTCGTCGAGTTCTAAATCAGACAACTGTTCATTTAAAATATGAAAAATATCGTCTACGGTCGCGGTTAAATACCCTTCGGTGTTAATCGAATCAATGATTGCAATCGCAATCGCAAAATCACGCTCTGAAAATGAAACTAAATCCAATTGTGCTAGTAAATGCGCTTGCAAACTCAAGGTACTCGTGCGTTGACTTTCGAATTCACCATCGAAACTCGATACCTCTTGAATGGTTCCGAACTCATAATCAGGCATCGAATCATATTCGTGTTCAGGTTCGTAAATGTCATCCCATGAGGTATCAATGGGCAATTCATCAGGAATATCCGTTTGTGAACCTTCACTGCCTTGCATCAAATCGAGGTTGTCGCTTTTTTTATCGTGCAATGGCGTATCTAACGAAAATGAACCAAATTCGTCATCTTCTAACTCCAGCATGATGTTAGCTTCTAATGCCTGTTGAATTTCTTGCTGCAAATCTAACGTGGACATTTGCAACAATTTGATTGCTTGCTGCAATTGCGGAGTCATCGATAACTGATGACCCATTCGTAAATGTAAAGATTGTTTCATGCGCGGTGAACCTGTGATTTGATGACTTTCTAAAATTTATTATAGTTATCGTTTATTACAAACGCTTTTGAAGATAAACCGTATTATGCGTTCGTGGTGACTCCTGTTAACACTACTAACGTATTGGTGTTAATGGTTTCACCTTCAGCAAATTGTAAAACTTCGATATTGGTCAAAATATCTCTGCCATCCAAAATCGTTTCGTCGTTGCCTTTGTATTCCACTATAAGTTGAGCGACACCTTCTACGTCAGTATTTCGCGTAATTTGATAATCTTCTGATGACCCTGTAAAAACAGCGGTATCTTTACCGTCGCCGCCGTCCAATTCGTCATTGCCTTCGCCACCCTCTAAAGTATCATTTCCTCCTTGACCGTAAATAACATCGTCGCCGCCATTACCGTTAAATATGTTATTCGTTTTTCCGCCAACCTCTTCTTGAAGAAGATTATTTAATTCGTTGCCATCTCCCTCTTTAGCTTTTGCGCCAGACAACGTCAATACTTCTACATTTTCACTTTGCGTTAAATTGAAATTCACTTTCGCAATGATTTGGTCTTGATCCCCGCCATTTTTATCTTCGATAATTTGATCGTCTAAATTATTCATGTAATAAACATCTGAACCATTACCGCCAATTAACGTGTCGATACCCAAACCGCCATCGAGCGTATCATCACCTTCGTTGCCGTCTAATTTATCATTACCCGCCATGCCGTTTAAGGTGTCATCGCCAATATTGCCCGTAATGATATTGCCTGATTTATTGCCCGTGCCGTTAA
>JAQTOX010000046.1 GCA_028713055.1 Methylococcales bacterium
AAACAAAAACTCCCCGATTTTAAACTTCCCCCTGTTCCCGAAAATTTCCCTCAACAAACTAGCGAACAACGTCAATTTGATATAGTCCGAATCGAATTTGAAGGCAATACGGTTCTTGACGAAAAATTGCTCCATGAATTAGCACAACCGTATGAACAACACAGTGTTACCCCCAACGAATTAGAAGATTTGCGTTTAAAAATCACGCAACATTATATCGACCAAGGTTATGTGAATTCAGGAGCTATTTTGACGGCAGACGCTTTCAAAGATAGCGTTCTACGTTTCAAAATGTTGGAAGGACATTTAGACGAAATCATTATTCACGGTCAAGAAGGCTTGCGAGAAGGTTATATTGCGAATCGTCTGCGCGACCGTGCGCCGTTGGGATTAAGTGGGATGCGTAGCGTATTAGGAACGTTATGGCCAGTTTCGGATGAAGCCGCATCACTGCTAATGGATGAATTTTACAAAGCACTTTCACAACCGAACACGAGTAAAGTACAAGCCTTACGGCAAACACAGATTAAGTTACTCAAACAAAAAGACCTCGAAAATCCGTTTTACTGGTCACCATTTATTTTAGCGGGGAGTTGGTTATGAATGAGTTTAAATTTTTGGCGTTAGGTTTTGCGCTCACCACACAATTTGCCTTCGCCGAAGGCATTGCAACGGATGGCACAATGGGAACAGCTCAAACTTTAACAGGAACAAACATCACCATTCCGCAAACGCTTGGCTCAACGGTGGGCAATAATTTGTTTCACAGTTTCGCTGATTTCAACATCGATAAAGGACAAACAGCAACTTTCACAGGCAGCGATAATCTGCAAAACGTGATTTCTCGTGTGACAGGTGGCAACGTTTCAAAAATAGACGGCATTTTAAAATCTACAATTGGACACGCCGATTTTTACTTTATCAATCCCAACGGCATAACGTTTGGCGCAAATGCCTCGGTCGATGTGTCAGCAGCGTTTCATGTCAGCACCGCCGATAAAATAGATTTTGGCAAAAACGGCGGTGTGTTTTATGCGGATTTAAACAAAGACAGCAAACTCAGTAGCGATGCACCTTCAGCGTTTGGTTTTTTGGGAACATCGAAGGCGAATAATGGGTTGTTGAATTTTGATAATGCCAAATTAACTTTGAAAGAAGGGCAAACGTTGGATGTGGTTGCTGGACAAATCACGGTTGAAAACAAAACCGCCATTACTGCACCAACTGGCGAAGTGCGCTTAGTTTCTATGCAGGGTAAAGGAGTTGCAGGTTTAGAAAAAACGGTCGATGGAGTATTACCTCTTCTTGATTCAATTCCGTCAGAAACCAATTCTGGCAAAATATCTATAAACTCCAGCGCTGTTGATACGAGTGGTAATGGTGGCGGTCGGATTGGAATTTGGGGTGGTGATACTGTGTTCAAAGACAGTAAAGTAAAAGCCGATAACAGTGGAGTTACAGATGCCGCCCTAACTAAAAGCGTTTATATGCACGTCAATTCATTGGATATTGACAATAGCACTGTCACTTTTAATGCTTTAAATGCAGGTAACGCAGGAAATCTGTTTATCGATGCCAAAACTTTAGCCATTAACAACGTAGGACAAGTTTCCTCAAATACGTCTGCCACGGGTAAAGCTGGTGACGTAACTATCGCTTCCGATAATTTAACCCTTGATGCTGGCTACATTCTATCTAATGCCTATGAAGACAGTAGCGGTGATGCTGGAACGGTAACAGTCGATGCCAAGACCTTAGCCATTAACAACGGTGCAGAAATTGCCAGTAATACATTTGCTCAAGGTCACGCTGGAGCCGTCACAATCACTGCGGATATTTTGAAAATTGATAATTCAATCAATTCGCCAATAATGACAGGAGTTTTATCTGATGCAGAAAAAGGCAGTAGTGGCAATGCCGGAACGGTCACAATCACGGCTGGAACATTGGATATCTTTAGTAGTGGCATGATTTCTTCGTCAACTTCTGCCACAGGTAAAGCGGGTGATGTGAAAGTAGCCGCCAATAAATTAACCAATAACAGTGGCTGGATTATATCTAATGCAGAAAAAGGTAGTAGTGGCGATGCGGGAACAATTGCTATCAATGCGGGAAAATTGGATGTTTTCAGTGGTGGCATGATTTCCTCGTCAACTTCTGCCATAGGAAACGCTGGTGATGTGAAAGTAACTTCCGATAATTTAACCCTTGATGGTGGTTATATTGCTTCCAATGCCAATACAGGTAGTAGTGGTGATGCAGGAACAGTGACCGTCAACGCTAAAACTCTAGGCATTAACAATGGTGGAGTAATTTCGAGTAGTACATTTACTCAAGGCAAAGCAGGCAATGTGATCGTTACGGCGGATAATTTAACTATTGATAATAGCCAAAATAATTCTACACAATATACTGCGGGGATTTTATCTAATGCAGAAAAAGGTAGTAGTGGCGATGCGGGAACAGTGATAGTTAATGCCAAGAACTTAGATATATCAAATGGTGGAGAAATTAGCAGCGGTACACACGCTCAAGGCAATGCAGGAGCCGTTACAATCAATGCGGATATTTTAAAAATTGATGATCCAATCAATTCGTTATTAGCGACAGGGATTTTTTCTACTGCGGAAAAAGACAGTAACGGCAATGCTGGAACAGTTGCTATCCATGCGGGAAAATTGGATGTTTTCAGTGGTGGCATGATTTCCTCGTCAACTTCTGCCACGGGTAAAGCGGGAGCTGTGAAAATAACCGCCAATAACTTAAGCATCGACAAGAAAGATTCGACCTCGTTCACAGGCATCACCAGTCGAACAAACGGGAAAGACTGCGGAAGCCATTGCGGCAACGCAGGCAATGTGCAGATTGTTGTAACGGAAGACATGGGTATTCTCAACAGAGGAGGCATCGATTCTAGTACATTCACGTCGGGTAAAGCGGGTGGTGTGACAATCACTTCAAATAATAACTTAACTCTTGATGGTGGTCATATTTTTTCCAAGGCGAGTACAGGCAGTAGCGGTGATGCGGGAACAGTGACAGTCAAATCAGGAACATTTGATATTCTGAATGGTGGCTCTATTTCTTCTGATACGTTTGCTACAGGTAACGCGGGCGACGTAACTGTAACGGCTAATACATTAACAGTTGGCAAGGATGCAGATATTTCTTCTCAAGCAAGTGATGGCAGCGGAGATGCAGGAACGGTCACAATCAACGCCCAAATTTTAAACCTTATCGACGGTGGACAGGTGGATTCGTCAACTTTTACTGCAGGTAAAGCGGGCGACGTAACTATTACTTCAAATAATTTAACCCTTGATGGTGGCTATATTTCTTCTAATACAGGAAAAGGTAGTAGCGGCAATGCGGGAACGGTCACAATCAACGCTAAGACCTTGAATATTGTCAGTGGCGGAGAAATTGCCAGTAGTACATTTACTCAAGGCAAAGCAGGTAGTGTGAACATCACCTCAGATAAATTAACCATCGACAGTGAAGGTTCTCATGATGGGACGGGGATTTTTTCGACTTCTCAGAGTACAGAATCAAGTGGCATGATAGGCAACGTAGTAGTTATGGCAAATGATTGGCTACATATCAACAACGGTGGTGTTATTAGCATTGTGAATAATGCGAATATCGCTGATGCTACCTCAATTACCCCTGGAAAAATCATTATCTCAGCACCAAATATAAACATGACGACGAAGAGTCAAATCACCAGCCAGTCAACTGGCAATGTCGCGGCAGGAAACATCGCCATAAACTTCACAAATCTCCTGAATATGAATTCTTCGTTTATTACCACCGAAGCAAACACAGGTAATGGCGGATCCATAAAAATTAACGGTGGCGAATTGATTTATTTGAAAGATTCTGGTTTCAAAACCACCGTCAGCGGCGAAAATGGCAACGGCGGTGATATTTCTGCAAAAGTAGAAATGCTCGTGATGGACACAGGTTTAATTCAAGCCAACGCAAAAAGCGGTAACGGTGGCAATATCAACTTAGCTCTGCAAGCTCTTATTCCTAGTGCCAACACGTTGATGAAAGGGGGCAAAACTGTTGATTGGAACACGTCTCCTTCTACGAAAAATGTGATTCAAGCCGCTTCACAAACGGGTGTGAGTGGCACAGTCACCAATTCTGCACCGCAACTGAATTTGAGCGGCGTGTTGGCGAATGTCGGAAATTCAAACTTTGGTAACAGTCTTATCAGTCAAGATTATTGCACCTTAGGTCAAGGCAGTTCACTTGCTAAAAAAGGCAAAGGGGGTTTGCCGTTACGCGCGAAGGATTTACAAATACGTTGATAATCGTTACAAAGAGGCGTTCCTAAATTCTGACAAATTCATGCAAGTTGAAATAGTTTTACTATTGAAATAATTTCAATACAATAACGAGCATGACAACAAAACAACGCTTTCGCAATAAATACCGCCTGGAACTTCGTGAAAACGACCATGAGCCAATGCACGTTCATTTTGTCGGCGGTGACATCAATGCCAAAATTGACTTAGTCACATTGAAAATTCTGGCAGGATACATAACACCTGGTACGTTGCGAAAAGAAGTGTTGATGTGGTTAGAAGAAAATCAAACCGAAATGATTAAGGAATGGAAAAAATGTCAACAACTATGAAACGCCCAAGACTTTTAACTGTTGAAGCTCTCGACGATTACAAACTGCGTTTGCATTTTGTTAATGGCAGTATTTACACGGTTTCAATGGCAGAAGAATTAGAAAAAACAGCTAGGCTGGGTCTTTTAAAAGACCCAGACGTTTTTAAAAAAGCCACCATTATTGAAGGCGAAGGCTGGACGGTTGAATGGAGTGACTTAGATATTCAATTTTGTGCTGATATTTTGTGGCTAGACGCGCAGGCGCAAAACACCACCGATGAAAATACGAAAATTTTCGCAACGTGGCGAGCGCGTAATGGGCTATCCCTTTCACAAGCCGCAAATGCACTCGGTATGACACCTCGCACCATGAGTGCTTACGGGAATGGCAAACGTCCCGTACCTCGTTACATTGCATTAGCGTGTAAAGGCTGGGAAATTGAAAATGCACGCCAAAATGTTTTAGCAACGGAGGACGTGTGATACCCCTAGAAGATATTTTTGCGTGTTGATTTACAGTCATCAAACGGCAAAGGTGGTTTGCCGTTATGAGCGAAGGATTTACAAGTGCGTTAGATCAAAAAAACGTTGTATGTTTTATCAACCCTGCGAAATTGAAGCAATTTATGCGAAGACTACTTATTTTTATTGCCTTGGTGTTGCATCCAATTCTGTCATTGGCAGAAGGCGGTGGAACGGAATCGATGGACAGACCGAGTATGCGTCCATTACCTGAATTCCCCGCCGAAAAACAAAAACTCCCCGATTTTAAACTTCCCCCTGTTCCCGAAAATTTCCCTCAACAAACTAGCGAACAACGTCAATTTGATATAGTCCGAATCGAATTTGAAGGCAATACGGTTCTTGACGAAAAATCACTCCATGAATTAGTCCAATCGTATGAACGACACGGAGTTACGCTCAACGAATTAGAAGATTTGCGTTTAAAAATCACCCAACGTTACATCGACCAAGGGTATGTGAATTCAGGAGCGATTTTGACGGCGGATGCTTTTAACGAGGGCGTGTTGCATTTCAAAATGTTGGAAGGGCATTTAGACGAAATCATTATTCACGGTCAAGAAGGCTTGCGCGAAGGCTATATTGCCAATCGTCTGCGCGGTGATTCACAGCAACCGTTGAATTTACAAGCGTTGCAAGACCGTTTTCAAATGCTGTTGACCGATCCGCTGATTAGTCGAATGAATGGGCGTATTTTGCCTAGTAATTCCCCCGCGCAAAGTATTCTCGATGTCGATGTCACACGCGCTCAACCTTATCAACTCAGTTTGCTCGGCAATAATCAACGTCCGCCGTCTATCGGTGCCGAAGCCTTTGGCGTAAATGGTTGGGTGCGAAATTTGACGAGTTTTGGCGATTTGCTCGATTTTACTTATTACACCAGCGCGGGTTCAAATCGTTACACGGGCAATTTTAATGTCCCGATTACTGACCAAGATACACAAGTCTTTTTCCGTTTTGACGAGGGCGATTCATCCGTTCAAGAGCAACCAATTCGCAAAATTAATGTTACCAGCCAAGTATATAATTTAGAAGGTGGTATCAGTCATCCGCTTATCAATACGTCAAAACAACGTTTAAATTTTGGCACGTTGCTCGCCATTCGAGAAAATGAAACATTTTTAGATGGCAAACCGTTTTCATTTGTCGCGGGTGATTCAACGGGGCATACACAAGCCACTGTTTGGCGAGCTTTTCAAGATTATATTCAACGTTGGGAAAATCACGCGCTGTCGTTACGTTCAACGTTTAGTGTTGGTCTAAATACACTCGGTGCTACGCCCAAAAAGAGCAGTGAGTTTTTTGCTTGGTTAGGTCAGGTGCAATATGCGTATCGTGTGAATGAAAAAGGTTCGCAAGTGATTTTGCGCGGCAATAGCCAATTAACGAATGACACGTTGTTACCATTAGAGCGCATTGCCATTGGTGGTATGGGAACGGTGCGAGGTTATCGAGAAAATCAATTAGTCCGTGATGAAGGTTATAACGTTTCGACTGAATTTCGTTATTCAATTTTGGGTGGCGCAACTGCTACGGATTCACAAATTCATCTTAATCTAGTGCCATTTGTCGATTATGGAAGTGCGTGGAATAAAGGCGGTATTGCACAAAATCTCTTTTCAGTCGGCGCGGGATTGGAATTTGATTGGCAACGGTTTCACAGCGAATTTTATTACGGTTACGCTTTGAACAAGCCGCAGACTACGCAACAAGGTGATTTACAAGATGCGGGAATTCATTTCAAAGCCCGTTTAGACCTGTTTTAACTTTTTTGGGAATTTGAAATGAATCGATTTCGTGTATGGATTATTGCAACAGGTTTATGGGCGGGCGTTGTTCACAGTGCAGATTTTGAAAACATTTATCAGCAAGGTAAAAATCGTCTAGCGCAAGAACAATACAGTTTGGCTATCGAAATGCTGAACGACGCGCAACAATTGGCATCGACACTGGAACAACAAGCGCAAATTTTAGGAACGCTAGGTTTAACGTATTACCGAATGCAACGCTGGGAACAAGCCACTAAATTATTGCGTGACGCGGTTGCGTTAAATGTGGGTGAAAAAGCAGATCGCGCTCGTTGGTTAGGCACGCTCGCGGATTTGGAAGCTGAGAAAGGCAAACCCGAAACGGCTCGTCCACTTTATGAACAAGCCTTATCTTTAGCTGAAAATGATGCCGAATTGGTTACAGGTTTGCGATTTGGAAAAGTTAAAACGTTGCCGTTGGCTGAACAATTAACCGGATTAAAAATGATTAACGACAGTTTAGATGCTGTTGTAAATCCTGAAACGCGGTCACGCTTGCTAATAAATTCAGGCGAACAAGCACACAAACTTGGCGCAAATGGTTTAGAACTCGCGTTTAAAAGTTTTGAACAAGCGCGTCGTGACGGTGAAAATAAACCACGTTTGCAAGTCGAAGCCACAGGGCAACTCGCGCAATTGTACGAAGAACAAACCCGTTTCGATGAAGCGTTACGACTGAATTCGCAAGCGATCAATGTCGCGAAAAAAGTTGACGCACATGATTTATTGCTGGAACTGGAATGGCGGCAAGGACGTTTGCAACGCTCATTGCAACATTTACCCGAAGCGACAGCTGCATATCAACAAGCCATCGAACACATTGAGGCAATTCGCCAAGATATTCCCGTCGAATATCACAATGGGCGGTCTTCGTTTCGAGAAATTTTAGAACCTGTTTATTTAGGATTGGCGGATTTGTTGTTAATGCAAGCCAGCCAAAAAAGTGGCGACGACAAAAATGTTTTGTTACGTCATGCACGAGCCACGGTCGAACTTATCAAACAATCAGAAATTGAAGATTTTTTAGGTGGACGTTGTGCGGTACACGGTAATAAAAATGCGTTGTTAGAAGCCGTTGAACCGACAACGGCAATCATTTATCCGATTCTTTTACCTGATAGATTGGAAATTTTAGTCAGTAGCGGCAACGAAATTCGCCAATATACTCAACCTGTCGAAGCAGCGGCGGTGCAAGATTTAACAAAACATTTGGCGCATAGTCTGCGTGTGAGCAAATACGATGTCAAAACGGCTTCGCAACAACTTTATCAGTGGCTAATTGCGCCTGTTGAACCGTGGTTAAAAACGCAACATATAAAAACGTTGGTGATGGTTCCCGATGGCGTATTACGTTTGATTCCACCAGCAGTTTTATATGATGGACAGCATTATTTAATTGAAAATTACGCGGTTGCCATTTCACCAGGGTTAACGTTATTTGAACCTGCACCTCTGCAACAACGCGGTATCAAAGCATTATTGGCAGGGATGAGTGAACCAGGTTCGGTTGTTGAACATTTACCGCCCATTTTTTTACAGGCTTTAACAGACAGTCGAGGTGTGGAAAATTTTGAGGACATGAGCGAAGTCGCCGTTAAAAGTCGACAGCTTGAAATGGAACGCATGATAAAAGAGCCTGTTTTTCGGCAACATCTCAAGGAACAACTGAGTTTGCCAGGTGTTGCCGAAGAAATTAACAGCTTACAAAAAGAAATTCCTAATACCGCGCTGCTGAATGAAGCATTCACAGTCGAAGGCTTTAAACATCAAGCGATTCAAGAGCCTTATTCCGTCGTGCATATTGCCTCGCATGGCGTGTTTGGTAAAACAGCAGATGCTAGTTTTGTTATGGCTTACGATGATGTTATCAATATGAACGATTTGGATCGGCTTTTAAAATCCGACAAATTCGCTAAACAACCTGTGGAATTATTGACATTAAGCGCATGTCAAACTGCCGAAGGCGACGACCGTGCGCCGTTGGGATTAAGCGGGATTGCGTTAAAAGCAAAAGTGCGTAGCGTATTAGGAACGTTATGGCCAGTTTCGGATGAAGCCGCATCACTGCTAATGGATGAATTTTACAAAGCACTTTCACAACCGAATACCAGTAAAGTGCAAGCCTTACGGCAAGCGCAGATTAAGTTACTCAAACAAAAAGACCTCGAAAATCCGTTTTATTGGTCGCCGTTTATTTTAGCGGGGAGTTGGTTATGAACACATTTAAATTTTTAGTGTTTGGTTTTGCAATGTCTACACAATTTACCTTTGCCGCAGGCATTGCGACCGACGGCACAATGGGTGCGCCTCAAACGTTAACGGGTGCAAATGTCACTATTCCGCAAACACTTGGCACAACAGTGGGCAACAATTTGTTTCACAGTTTTTCCGATTTCAACATCAACACGGGACAAACAGCGACTTTCACGGGCGGGGACAATTTGCAAAATGTGATTTCTCGCGTCACGGGTGGCAACGCTTCCAACATCAACGGCGTTTTAAAATCTGACATCAAAAACGCCGATTTTTACTTTATCAATCCCAACGGCATCACGTTTGGCGCAAATGCGTCGGTTGATGTGCCTGCCGCGTTTCATGTCAGCACTGCGGATAAAATGGATTTTGGCAAAAATGGCAGTGTGTTTTATGTCGATTTAAGCAAAGACAGCAAACTTAGTAGTGATGCACCTGCGGCGTTTGGTTTTTTGGGAACATCGAAGGCGAATAATGGGTTAATTGATTTCAATCATTCATCATTAGTTACCACCCAAACGCCAAAAAATGGACAAATGCTTGATGTCGTGGCAGGGCAAATCCAAGTTGATGGTGGTGGCGTAAAGGCTAGTATTTTAAAAGAGGAAATTCGTTTAATAGCTATGCAAGGTGACGGGTTAACGAGTTTAGAAAAAACAACGAATGGCATTTTACCTCTTCCTGATGCAATTCCATCAACTGCTAATGCAGGCGATATTTCTATCAACGATAGTAAAATCCAAACTCTTGGTGACGGTGGACAACGTATTGGTATATGGGGCGGTGATGTTTCTTTAAAAAATACTTGGCTGGTTTCACGAAATGACGGTGTCACGAATGCGCCAATCGAAAAAGAGGTTGAGGTTCATACTAATTCTTTAACCATGTTAAACAGTTCATCAATTTGGACGGACAACACGCCAAGCTCGTCGGGGAAAGCGGGAAATGTTTCTGTTACAACGACTGAAGCCATCAATCTTTCTGGGGCTAGTACGATAGAAAGTGACAGTTATGGTATGGGAGATGCGGGGTCAGTCAATATAAACGCAAATCAAATCATGCTTAATTCTAAGGCTGAAATTGTGTCTCGTAGCGCACAGGAGGATTCAAAAGGAAATGGTGGGAACATCTTTGTCAAGTCGGAATCAATAAACATGGACGATAACACGTCCATTTATTCAGCAACCTCAAGTCAATATAACTCAGGTAATGTGATTGTTAAGGCGGGTACTATAAACATGAATAATGACGCTTGGATTTATGCAATGAGCAAGGGAACTGGAAAAACGGGTGATGTAACGGTCGAATCCACTGGATTACTAAATATGGTTAATGGCGCTGAAATCAGTGACGGGGCCTTTGGTTTAGCTGGCGGTAATGTAACTGTCAAAGCAGGAAAAGTGAATATGGATAATAAAGCAAAAATTACTTCACTTTATGCAGGTGATGTAACGGTTAATTCGACTGGAGCGTTGAATGTTAGCAATGGTGCTGGAATTAACAACTTTTCAGATACAGGAAATATGGCGGTTACAGCGGCTTCTATAAATTTAGACGGTAAAGGAGTTGATTATTTGACGGGGATTTATAACAAAAGTGTTAAAGGTGGCAATATAACGGTGTCCTCTATCGGATCGTTAGATATTGTCAATGGAGCAATGATTTCCGCTGCCCCAGATACAGGTGATTCGGGTAATATAACTATCAGTGTAGGTTCTTTAAAAATAAATAATCAGACTAACAGCAAAGGTTATACAGGAATTTATTCTTCGAGTTACGGAGTCGTAGGAAAAACAGGAAATGTAACAGTAGATGCTCATGATGCTATAAATGTTTTAAATGGTGGAGTCATTTTTAATAGCTCTTTTAATGCAAGTGATGCTGGCAATGTAACTGTCAAAGCAGGGACTTTAAAAATTGACGGAAGTAATAATACAAATAATGCGTTCACGGGGATTTATTCGGAAGCACTTTATAGCGGTGACGGTGGGGGAGTTAATGTTGAATCGCGAGATGATATATCAATTTTGCATGGTGGAGTAATTGACACATCAGCCCTTCTTAATAGCACAGGAAAAGCTGGTGACATAGCGATTACAGCCAAAACATTAGAAATCGATGGATTACGATTTCGTTTAGGTGTTTCTGAACCATCTGGTATTTATTCCAAAGCTGAGATTTCTAGTGGTGGAAAAACTGGCAATGTAAATATCACTGCCAACAATGAGGTTAATTTATCTAACCTAGGAAAAATCAGCATCGAAAATGGAGCAACTCCCGCTGATGCTAACAAAATTGCATCTGGTACTATCACTGTAGATACCCCAAACATCAATATGACAACGAAGAGTCAAATCACCAGCCAATCAACAGGCAATATAGCAGCAGGTAATATCGCCATAAACTTTGCTAATCGCTTAAATATGAATTCGTCGTTTATCACGACCGAAGCGAATACAGGTGACGGTGGCAGTATTAAAGTTAATGGCGGTGAACTGATTTACTTGAAAAATTCGGGGTTCAAAACGACCGTTAGCGGTGAAAATGGCAACGGCGGCGATATTTCTGCGAAAGCTGAAATGCTCATCATGGACACAGGCTTAATTCAAGCCAATGCGAAAAGTGGCAATGGTGGTAACATCAATTTAGCGTTGCAAGCTCTTATTCCCAGTGCCGACACACTAATAAAAGGGGGCAAAACTGTTGATTGGAACACGTCGCCTTCTACAAGAAACGTCATTCAAGCGGCTTCACAAACGGGTGTGAGCGGAACCGTCACCAACTCTGCACCGCAACTGAATTTGAGTGGAGTGTTAGCGAATGTCGGTAATTCAAATTTTGATAATAACCTTATCAGTCAAGATTATTGCGCCTTAGGTCAAGGCAGTTCGCTTACTAAAAAAGGCAAAGGTGGTTTGCCGTTGCGAGCAAAAGATTTGCGATGAGTAATTTAAGTGAGAGGTAAATTCACGGTTATTGGTTCTATATTAACAGGAACATCACGCCACTCTCCAAAAATGCTGCGATTCAACTTTACTGTCCATTGGATAGTTGCACTTAATGAACGTAATCCATCAGGAACTTGTATTACGGTTGCAACCATGCGTGTACCCGGTTCGACTGTTTCAGTGCCAGGTGGTTTGGAATAAATCCAGTAAAAATTAGATTCACCATTACCGAAAGCCGTGGTAATCGGCAACAATTGTTTGAAAGTAACAGTCTGCCCAGACTTAGCTCCAACTGATATTTGCGGGCTTTCTGGATGTGCAATTGAAAAACCAATATCAAAAGTCTGGCTTATATCTATTTCTGTCTTTACGCTAGTGGGTAAAAGTCGCAAAGCGGAGACTTTAGGATCTGCAAGTTTCACTTCTAACTTCATTTCCTCATAGCGACGTTTGTTTTCAGGTGGGTGTAATGTGAATCGAAATTCGACAAGATAGAAATGGTATTTTTCATTATGCTGACTAAGGAGATTAGATTTTGGATTTTTTAATTTATAAACCAGAGGTTTTCCTACACTTACCCTGCCATCCACTACTCTAAGTTCACTTTCATCTTCTGTGCCTGGTAACGCAAATCCTCTTATATTCTCCACGCTTGTAATGTCGAGCATTTTTAAAAGGTCACTGGAACCTAATGGTTCTGGTTCAAACACCAATGAATCCACTTCATTATTTTCCATGGCTGCACCTATCCCTCCTAAAATATATAGAACCGACAACACGACAAATTGTGTAAATCTTTTCATTATCTATCTCCAAAAATAATAATCGTACAAGGTAGTTCGATGTAAGCTTGACAGATCAAAGCAAATAGTTAACAAACAAATGAGTAGTAATTTCAAAAACAACGTAATGAGTTCTCTGATTTGCGACAGCTTTTTCAATATTCCATGTAAATTTTGTATTCGAGTACGAGATGTTACCTTGGATTTAGAGTAAGCCGCCATAATTTTTATAACGCCTAACTAGGTGTTATATTTGCGTATATTTTATGGGGCTTGTGGACATCACATTGCAAAATACATTCAAAAAATGGCTGCGTCGTCCTCTTGTCAGTTGCTTTTTGTTGGGACTGTTATCTGCAATTGTAATTACTTCAGTGCAATACGCCGGTATTTTGCAAGGTGCAGAACTGCGAGCGTTTGACCAATTATTATTGAAACGACCAGACATTGAAATCGATAATCGAATTGTCATCATTGGTGAAACAGAGCCAGATATTCGCCGTTATGGACACCCACTGTCTGACAAAGTGCTTGCCGATGCTTTGCAAAAAATAGAAACCGCTGGCGCACGAGTAATTGGCGTGGACAAATACCGCGACGTAGCCGTTAAACCAGGCACAGACGAACTCAAAAACATTTTGCAAAAATACGGCAATATCATCTGGATTTTTTTCGCTGGTAATTCAAAGCAAGAATTTATTCCCGCACCAGAAGTCTTAGCAAATAATCCTGAAAGAATGGGGTTTAATGATCTTGTTGAAGATTCCGATGGTGTTTCGCGGCGGGGATTATTATTTTTAGACATTGATGGTAACAGTTACTACGCCTTCCCATTACTACTCGCCTTGCACTATTTAGCGGCTGAAAATATCCACGCTCAAGGAGATGAGCAAGGGAACTTAAGTTTGAATGGCGTGAGTTTACCGCCAATAGATTCAAATTTTGGCGCATACAGTAGTGCAGATACGGGCGGTTATCAAATAATGCTCAATTATCCCAGTTTGCCGCAGTCGTTTAAATTTTTTACTTTGTCGGATTTACTCGATAACAAAATTTCAACAGACATGCTCAAAGATAAAATTGTGTTAATCGGTGGAACAGCTCCGAGCTTGCAAGATTACAGATTATTACCTAATGGGATAAAACGCTTTGGTGTCGAGTACCACGCCTATTTTGTAAGCCAATTACTCAACACTGCAATCAAACAAAACCAACCTCTACATGCTTGGTCAAATTACAGCGAATACCTTTGGTTGTTAATTTTGTGTTTAGCCGGTGCATTCACAGGTTTTCGCAGAGGTAGCTTACCGCGACTACTCGCCTTGATAGTGGGTGAATTTATATTTTTATTCGTTTGGAATATCGCATTTTTAAATGAAGGTTGGTGGGCACCGCTTATTGCACCGATGTTAGGTTGGGCGAGTTCACTGGCATTGAGCGTACTTTATTTTTCCAGTCAAGAACGTGCAGAACGTCGCCAACTAATGCAATTATTTGCCAGTCATGTTTCCCCAGAAGTTGCCAAACGATTATGGAACGCACGGGAACAATTTTTTAGCGAAGGCGGTGTACGCCCCGATACGTTAACAGCGACGGTACTCTTCACTGACATCGCAAATTTCACTACCATCGCAGAGAATATGGAACCTCTGATTTTGATGAAATGGTTGAATGAATACATGGGTGAAATGAGTAATATCGTCATAAATCACAATGGCATGGTGAACAAATATATTGGTGATGCGATGATGGCAATTTTTGGTGTACCAGTTAAACGTGAAACAGACAGTGAAATTGAAATCGATGCACAACACGCCGTGCAATGTGCTGTTAAATTTAATCGGCAGTTACGTGAACTAAATCAACAATGGCAAGCGCAAGGTCTTCCACAAATCACTATGCGTACTGGTATTTATACGGGTTCTTTGGTTGCGGGTAGCTTTGGTGGTGTAGTACGAATGGAGTACACTGTCATTGGTGATACAGTTAACACTGCTTCACGTTTGGAAAGTTTTGATAAATCAGTTGCACGACCCAACGACGAACATCCTTGTCGTATTTTAATTGGTGAAACGACTTACCATCATGTTGCCCATCTCTACGAAACAAGAATCGTCGGTGAATGCCAATTAAAAGGTAGAAATGAATATTCAAAAATCTATCAAATTCTCACACGCTAAAAATTAAGCTAAATCTATTTGGAGCTTTTCTGATGAACAAAAAATTTATCCCACTGATAATTTTCGCTATGTCACTCTCTTCTTTTACCAGTGCCGAAGGTTTGTTAGTCTATAAACCGCCGCAAATAAATGCCCCTCAAACGCGCATTGGTGGTGGTACACGCAGTTTGAATTTCTCAATACCTAAAATCCAAGTATTAGCCCCAAAACAGATCGCATTAACCAGCCAATCTCAACCAACTTTGTATTGGTATTCGTCAGAATCTAATCAACAAACAATAGAATTTATTTTAATTGAAGAGGGCGCGAATAAGCCGTTGTTAGAAAAAAGAGTTTCAGCTACGAATGGATTGAACAGTATCCGATTGATAGATAATGGCGTGGTTTTGCAACAGGCTAAAAAATACCAATGGTCACTATCCGTTCTCAATGACTCAGAAAATGCTAATGCTGCTATCATTTACCAAATACCTACGATTCCATTGTCTACTCTCGAACAAAAAGCTGAAAACGGTTATTGGTACGATACATTGCAACAATTGATAGAAAGTCACTCTCCACTGGCTAATGATTTATTGAAACAAATCGGCTTAGATTTACCCGCTTTATAAACAGTAACGGCGGAGCGCGTGCGGTCGCACGCCCCTTGCGTCGCTCTCACCCGCCCTCGCCCCGCCACATCAAAAAAACAAAATTAACTTTCTATTTTGGTGTACACAAAAACAATCAAAACTTGATTACTGATTACAACTAATCAAGTGTCAAGTGTAAGTGTGAAACTGCCGAATTTTAGACAAAGCTGTGTTGTTGCTTGTTAAGAGTTACTCTATTTCGTGATTTCATTTAGAATCAAATCCTGTTCAAAACTTATTATCCTTGATCCATGTCAAAAACTCTCCAAGAATCCATTAACCAACGTGTATTTAAGAATTGGTTATATCGGCAATATCCAAACGTTTTTAGTCTCAACAAATAAACTGAAAATTCTAATTATCTACATCTGAGTAAAACAATGAAAAAAAAAATATCACGCGAAGAATCTACAAAAACACTAAACACATTGATCGAACTTTTTCCTAATACGTTTTTCAATAACGACAAAGAAAAGACTAAACCATTGAAGTGCGGGATACGTCACGAAATACTGGCGCAATACCCCGAATACTTTGATAAAAACGTTCTTCGTGTAGCAATGGGATTTTATTGCTCAAGAAAACACTATTTCAAATCTGTTCTAACAAATACTAGTCGTGTTGATTTAGAAGGAAAATTATGCGGTGAAATCACGGAAGAAAACAAAGTTAACGCACTAAAAGGCATTGAAGAGATTAACAAACGTTTCGCAGACACCAACGAAAAAGTGAAACCTGAAAAATCAAAGAAAACATCAAAAAATACAAAACAAGGTGAATTAGTTGGTGAAGTGGCAAAAAATGATAAATGCTTAGCTCAAGACCGCCTTGATAGAAGAAATAAACCTGAAAAATCTACAATCCTAACTGAACCAACGCCCATTGAAGTAATAGAACCCATGCAACCTACCGAAGAAAAAATTAAATCAACTAAGCTGGTACTTAAGAAAAAAACAGTTGCTCCCACTGCGAAAGTAACCATTGCAAAAGTCGAATCTAGTCCGTCGCCCATAAAAGCGACGAATGATAATGTCGCCATAGCTAAAAGTTTAAAAGTCACATTGGTGGTCGAACCTGCCAGCATTCCTGTAATTGATAGTACGGGTATGAAAAAAGTGACGCTCACTATCCAAGTGGCAAATACAGATATTCAAATCACCGTCGATTTGAGCGCAAAGTCTTACCGCAAAGCTATCGGTAGTATTGAAGAATTAGGTACAGATGGGTGTAATGCCATTCTTCAAGGGTCGATGAAACAGTATGGGACAATTGATGATGCTGGATTAGTGGTTCAGCCGAAAAAGACGGCGAGTAGCGAATAGGTTAAAAGTGTTGGCGCACCTGTTCGCTCGCTAGGTCGCTCGCACTCGCTCCTACGCGCCGCTCTCTGGTGCGCGTCATCTATTAGATATTAGCGAATGGCATCGAATTTTTTAGCACGATATTTTTCATTACGCTGCGATTCAACCGCCGCATATACTTCTTTAGCTCGTATCTGTCGCTCTCGTGCCGCAGAACCTATGGGGTCATCGGGAAATCGCTTGTGATAGTTGTCGCACACAAAAGCTAAACTATCGGTAATTCCTTTTAAGCCCTTCTGTCTCGCATTTTCTAAAATAGTGCCACGCGCGCCCATGTAAACCACGATGAGCCAAATTTGAAATGGAATCGAATACACCACTTTGGACACGGGTTGATCGGGCGAGTCTTCAGCCAGTTCTTTATCTGAACATTCTAACTCTTTAATTTTAAAATACTTATGGCGTGTCCAAAGTTGGCGTTCACCTTTGAATGCCGCCCGATAGGATAACCAAAGCGCTCGGAACATTTTGCGGGATTCTTCATCGCCCATGATTTCGGCAATCTCGTAACCGCGCAATAAATCAATCATGGAATAGCGGAAATTTAAGCCTTCTCCTTGTCCTTTTTTCAAATGCCATTTGGTCATTTCATGTTCAACACCCCAGCCCGACTTGTCTGCGACCGAACGTACTGACGCTTTATGCTTTCTCAAATACACATCAATGTCAGCGTCATTGACATCTGATTCGGGTTTAGCAAAATACGCCGCCACGGCATCAATGCCCTTTTTGTCGCTAGGAATAATTTTGCACCCGAAAGCCTCGCGGCTTGGGGCGGTGAAACCATTTTTTTCTAAGGCTTCTGTCCATAAAGCGAACAACTCATCTGCTACCTCAGGAAGCGCGACTAACAATGACTCTTCAAAAAAATTCAACACGTGAATATGCGGATGGAAACCCGCAGACATGCCCCAAGTGACTTCGGTATTGCGTGATGACCCGCGGCCACTGTATT
>JAQTOX010000047.1 GCA_028713055.1 Methylococcales bacterium
CGCTAATACTTCGCCACTCGTAACAATTGCGCCGTCGCTTTTGAGGATTTCACGCAAAATTCCTGATTCTGGTGCGACAACTTCTAACGTGACTTTGTCGGTTTCTAAATCGACAAGACTGTCGTTTTTCATGACGTTATCGCCAACTTTTTTATGCCACGCAATGAGCGTCGCGTCGCTGACAGATTCGGGAAGATGCGGCACTACAATTTTTAAAGTCATAACTTTCCTAGAGTTGGTTCTGGCAATTGCGAAAGCAGCGATTCTAGCATTTTTTGGTAAGTCTTTTGTAAAACTGGATGAATCGAATTCGGTGCAATATCGGCGAGTGGTTGCAATACAAAAGCATATTTTTCAATGTCCGCACGCGGTAATTTTAGAATGCCATCGTCAATAACTTCCTCGCCAAACAGCAATAAATCCAAATCCAAACGACGTGGTGAAAACTTCTGACTATTTGGCAACCGTCCGTGTTTAAATTCCAAATCGCGTAAAATTTGAAAAACTGCGCGTGCCGATAAATCGCTTGTGAAACCAACGACCAAATTGTAAAAATTATCACCCTCAAAACCGACTGCTACTGTTTCATAAATCGGCGAAACGGTTAACGTACCAAAAGTTTCACGCAAAGAATTCAAACCTGCTTCGATATTTTTAGCTTTATCAATATTACTACCGACGCTGACGTAACATTGCGCCATCAGCGAATCCCACGTTCCATAATTACACCAACGTTAATATCTGCGCCCACCGCACCTTTTTTATTTACCGTTAATTTCACCCACGACACACCAAATTCTGTTTGAATTAAACGAATCATTTCAGCAGCGAGTTTTTCAATTAAAAAAAATTCACTTTGTTCAACAAACTCGGTCACTCGATCAAAAACAGCTTTGTAATTTAATGCGTTTGAAATGTCGTCAGACTCACCGGCAGGTTGGCAATCAAACGCCATCTCTATATCGAAAATAAGTGTTTGCTTTGCTTCGCGTTCCCAGTCGAAAATGCCAATCAATGTGTCAATATGTACGTCGCGTAAAAAAATGATGTCTGTCATGTTTGTAGATTTTCCGATTATGATATTGGGTTTAAAAATAATGTAAGTATTGCTGCAAAGTCAGCAACTCACAAGTTTTCACGAATTTTAACAGGTGCAAAATGCTTTTAAGTTTTCTTATTTTATTCGCGTATTTATTGGGTTCGGTGTCTAGCGCGATTATTGTTTGTCGGTTAATGGGATTACCTGATCCCCGCGAACAAGGTTCGGGAAATCCTGGTGCGACGAATGTTATGCGAATTGGTGGTAAAAAAGCAGCCGCAATTACATTTTTCGGGGATTTTTTGAAAGGACTTATACCGGTTTTAATGGCTAAATTTATTGGCGCACCGTCCATTTTATGGGCAATTGTCGGACTAGCTGCATTTCTTGGACATTTATATCCCATCTTTTTCGGATTCAAAGGCGGAAAAGGCGTAGCAACTTCAGCGGGTGTTTTAATTGGTTTTGATTTATTTGTGGGTAGTGCGGTGATCTTAACGTGGATAACTATTTATAAACTTAGCAAAATTTCATCGCTTGCAGCATTGATTACGTCAACACTTGCGCCATTTTATACGTGGTTTTTAACAGACGATCCTGTTTTAACAGGCGCAGTGTTAATCATGACAGGATTTTTATTGTGGCGGCATGAAAGCAATATCCGCCGTTTACTTAACAAAGTTGAGCGATGAACACATTAGAAACTATCTGGATTGTTGACGACGATAAGTCAATTCGCTGGGTGATAGAAAAAGCTCTACAAAAAGCCGAGCTTTCCACACGTAGTTTTCAAAATCCAAAAGAATTACTCGCCGCATTGCAGCACGAGATCCCGAACGTTTTAATTACAGATATTCGAATGCCGAGTATGAACGGCTTAGAATTACTCGATAAAATTAAATCCGATTATCCTGAATTACCCGTTATTGTCATGACGGCACATTCTGATTTGGATAGTGCAGTGTCGGCATTTCATGGTGGCGCATTTGATTATTTGCCAAAACCGTTTGATATTTCCGATGTCGTTGAACTAACGCGCCGCGCTTGTGTACATTCGCAACAGCAACGTGAAATGGCAACAAACCCCGCCATTTCAAAACAAGATACAATTCCTGACATTATTGGCGAAGCACCCGCGATGCAAGAAGTTTTTCGCGCTATTGGGCGGTTGGCTCGTTCGCAAATTACGGTGCTAATCAATGGTGAATCGGGGACGGGAAAAGAATTAGTTGCAAAAGCTCTACATCGCCATAGTCCACGCAGTGCAAAACCGTTTATTGCGTTAAATATGGCAGCTATTCCGAAAGATTTAATGGAATCTGAATTGTTTGGTCATGAAAAAGGCGCATTCACTGGAGCCGTTCATCGCAGAGCAGGGCGGTTTGAACAGGCAAATGGAGGCACTTTATTTTTAGATGAAATCGGTGATATGCCAGCCGAATTGCAAACTCGTCTATTGCGCGTATTAGCGGATGGTGAGTTTTATCCCGTCGGTGCTTATGCTTCGATAAAAGTAGATGTGCGAATTATTGCCGCAACACATCAATGTTTAGAAGAACTCGTAAAACAAGGACGTTTTCGGGAAGATTTATTTCATCGTTTAAACGTGATTCGAATTCATATCCCACCATTGCGCGAACGAAAACAAGATATTCCATTGTTACTACATTATTTTTTACGGCAAGCCGCAAAAGAGTTGGATATGGAAATCAAGATTTTAAAACACGAGGTAGAAGAATTGTTAAGCACGTTAGATTGGCGCGGCAATGTGCGGCAATTGGAAAATACCTGTCGTTGGTTGACTGTAATGGCATCGGGGCGTGAAATTCATATCCATGATTTGCCACCTGAGTTATTGATGATAACAGGCGATAAAATGCCTTTGAGTGGCGATTGGGAAGGTTTATTGCGTGACGCAATTGACCGTCATTTATTCAATAAAACCGCTGAAATTGCCAAACAAATCATTCCAATTGTTGAAAATATTTTGATTAAAGCTGCGTTAAATTTTACAGGAAATAAACGTCATGAAGCCGCTATTTTGTTGGGTTATGGACGAAATACATTGGCACGAAAAGTTACTGAATTAAACATTGATGTCGATGAAAAAACAAAAAAATAACCCTGTCACACGCGCTACGAAAATAGTGTGTTACCATTCACGCCATTTTTTTAATTTGAGATAAAAAAATATGAAAGCAACTATTAAATGGGTTGATGGTGTGATGTTTGTCGGTGAATCCGGCAGCGGGCATGCTGTTGTCATGGATGGACCGCCTGATTTAGGGGGACGAAATATGGGCATTCGTCCAATGGAAATGTTGTTGTTAGGTGTGGGCGGATGTTCGTCATTTGACGTAGTGCAAATTTTGCAAAAAGGACGTAACAATTTGGTTAGTTGTGTTGCTGAATTAACTGCGGAACGGGTTGATGCTGTACCGGCTGTTTTCAGTAAAATTCATTTGCATTTTGTGGTCAGTGGACGCGATTTAAAACCCACCGTCGTCGAACGTGCAGTAAAATTGTCAGCAGAAAAATACTGCTCTGCGGCAATTATGTTAGGAAACGCAGGGGTAGAAATTACCCATGATTTTGAAGTTATCGAGGTTTAAGAACATTGAATACGAAATTACAATTACATGGCTTTAATAATTTAACAAAGTCGCTCAGTTTTAACATTTATGACATTTGTTACGCGCCTGCCGAGCAGCAAAAATCCTATATCGAATATATCGATGAGGCATATAACGCAGACAAGCTGACTCAAATTTTGAAAAATGTCGCTGAAATTATTGGGGCGCAGATTTTAAATATCGCTCGCCAAGATTATGATCCGCAAGGCGCAAGTGTAACGATGTTGATTTCGGAAGGTGATTCGCCACCACCACCGAGTATGAATACACAATCACCAGGTCCGTTACCAGAAACAGTTTTGGCACATTTAGATAAAAGCCATATTACTGTTCACACTTATCCAGAAAGTCATCCCGATAGCGGAATTAGTACGTTTCGTGCTGATATTGACGTTTCTACTTGCGGACGTATTTCGCCGTTAAAAGCGTTGAATTATTTAATTCATAGTTTTGAATCAGACGTGGTCACAATGGATTATCGGGTGCGTGGTTTTACGCGCGATATTGAAGGCAAAAAACTTTATATCGATCACAGTATTACTTCGATTCAAGATTTCATTGCGGTTGATACGCAAGAAAATTATCAAATGATTGACGTGAATGTGTATCAAGAAAACATTTTCCACACCAAAATGATGTTGAAAAAAACGGAATTGGAAAATTATTTGTTTGAAAAAGAGTGTAATTTGTCAAGCGATCAAAAAGTCGAAATCGAAAAGAAAGTTCACAAAGAAGTGACTGAGATTTTTTATGGTCGAAATTATCGTTAACTAGCTGACGATAAAGTCGGGACTCAAAGTTTTGAATCCCGACCCATTCAAATAATTAAGCGGCTTCTGGGCAAAGTATTGTTAAAACTGCCTGTACCTTTTCAGCTGTTTCCAATCCTAAGTGTGTTAAATAACCACCATCTTCATGGTCAACTAACCCTTTATGAAACAATCGCGCTGTCGCTTCAATTACAGCGGGAGATGCGTCTTTGTGAACTTTAATTCCTTCTTGTGTACTGGTTAAGTTATAACGTGCTAATACATTTAACTCGTCTAACAATGCTTGGTTACATAACATGGTAAATCCTCTTTTTCATTAAAAAATAACGCTTAAAAAAAACAATAACTGTTTGAATTTTAGTCTTCACTTGCTCACTCTACAATTTTTAGTTACTTTTTCGCGGACTCTAAAGCTTCTAGCTGTTTCGCTAATAAGGTTTGAATGCCAGTATTCGCTAATTCCAACAACGCATCGAGTTCGTCTTTACGAAAAGCATGCCCTTCCGCAGTACCTTGAATTTCAATGAATGCACCTGCATCATTCATGACGATATTCATATCGGTTTCGGCATTACTGTCTTCGTCATAATCTAAATCTAACACCGGTACACCGTTACAAATTCCCACTGAAACCGCTGCAATTTGTCCATGAATTGGATTAAATTTAATCTGTTTACGTGCCAACATAGTTTGAATGGCGAGACATAACGCGACATAACCGCCTGTAATTGCTGCTGTGCGCGTACCACCATCTGCTTGCAGTACATCACAGTCAATCGTAATCGTTTGTTCACCTAACGCTTTCATATCCATAACAGCACGTAACGATCGACCGATTAAACGTTGAATTTCCAACGTCCGTCCACTTTGTTTACCTTGACTGGCTTCACGCCCCATTCGACTGTGTGTTGAACGTGGCAACATTCCATATTCCGCTGTTACCCAGCCTTCGCCTTTACCTTTTAAAAAACGCGGCACGCTTTTATCGACACTGGCATTGCATAACACTTTGGTGTCGCCGAACTCAATTAAAACCGACCCTTCGGCGTGTTTGGTATAACCACAGGTGAGTTTAATTTCTCTTAATTGCGCGTCATTGCGTCCACTCGGTCTCATCGATTTAGTTCCTCAAAATAAAGTTGTCGCACAGTATAACGTATAACGATGGCGCGTGAACGCACAGTTAAAAGGTGCAAGCCCTGCCTCGCACGGTTAGAATGACGTACTTCTTTATCAAAAATGATAGGTAAAAAAATGATTAAAAGTATGACAGCGTTTTCTAATGGCGAGGCTGAATTAGGGGATTTAGTGGTGAGCTGCGAACTGCGAACCGTCAATCATCGTTATTGTGACATTACGCTCAAAATTCCTGATCGGTTACGTTTTATCGAAGGAGATGCACGTGCTTTGATTAGTAGCAAACTTAATCGCGGTAAAATTGAATGTGCGTTGAGTTACAAAAAACAATCGAAAGAAGGACAAGCTTTTGTCGTCAATATGGAAGCCGTGTCGGCGTTATTAAAAGCCACGCAACAAATTGAACATTTGATGCCAGATCCTGCGCGTTTTTCGGCGTTGGATATTTTGGCATTACCGTCGATTCAATATGAAGCCAGCGTGGATAGACAATTGCTACACGACGGCATGGTTGCGTTAATTCAACGGATACTTACACAATTGATTGAAACTCGTGAACGCGAAGGTCGTCAGCTCGCCACATTGATAGAAGAACGCTGTTATAAAATGCAGCAATTTATCATGCAAGCAAAGCAGCGAATGCCAGAAGTTTTAGTGAACATTCGCTTAAGATTACAAGAGCGTGTAACGGAATTAGTCTCTAATCCTGATCCTGATAGACTTGAACAAGAGTTAGTACATTTGACACAAAAACTCGATATTGCCGAAGAGTTAGATCGCTTGGATACACACGTCAACGAAGTGCTACGAATTATTAAGCAACCAGAACCAGTGGGCAGACGTTTAGACTTTCTTATGCAAGAATTAAATCGTGAAGCGAATACACTTGGTTCGAAAGCTGCCGACATAGAGATGACTCAAATCGCCATCGAGTTAAAAGTGTTAATCGAACAAATGCGCGAGCAAATCCAAAACATTGAATAAAATTATGAAATCCCCCACCGTTTTAAATTACCCATTATTTGCACTAGGTTTTCGAGCCTTCTTTTTACTCGCCGGATTGGCTGCTTTAGGCTTGTTAATTTTGTGGCGGGGGATGACAGAAGGAACCATCGCCCCATCGGCGTATTTTATAGGGACTTATTGGCACGCGCATGAGATGTTGTTGGGATACACCGTCGCGGTGATTGCAGGATTTTTACTCACAGCCGTCAGCAATTGGACAGGCAAAATTACATTGCATGGGAATGCGTTAGTAGGACTGAGTTTGTTGTGGTTGTACGGACGCATTTTGCCATTTTATGCTGGTTTATTGCCAGACGAATTGATTGCGCTGGTCGATTTCGCATTTTTACCTATCCTAACTTATGTTATTGCGAACCATTTAATTCGTGCAAAAAACTATAAAAATTTGTTGTTTGTTGGCTTATTGATATTGTTGATGCTGGGCAACGGTTTAATTCACGTGCAAATGCTCGGATTGTGCAACGACAGCGCAGCAATTGGCGTGCAAATTGTGTTAGCAACGATAGTAGTAATGATTTTGGTGATTGCGGGGCGCGTGTTTCCATTTTTTACAGAAAAAGGGTTGAAGGGCGTTTCAATTCCACGAAATCAACAACTTGATATTTTAGCCGTTGGTAGCGCGTTGGTATTGTTTACACTGCAATTAGTTGGTATTTCAGGCACATTTTTAGCGTTAATCGCGTTAACGACAGCGATTTTGAATAGTTGGCGATTGGCGAGTTGGTTTGTGTTTAGAATTTGGTTTGTGCCGCTATTGTGGGTTTTATATTTAGGTTATGGCTGGCTGATTTTAGGTTTTATTCTTACCGCATTTGCAGAATGGGAACTGGTTTTACCGTCGTTAGCGATACACGCTTTTACGGTAGGTGGCATTGGTATTTTAACGTTGGGCATGATGGCTCGAGTTTCGTTGGGTCATACCGGACGCGCGATGAAAGCATCAAATGTGATTGTGTCAGCATTTGTGTTAATGAATGTGGCGGCATTATTTCGAGTAATTTTGCCCATGACGTTTACGTCATCGTCTAACATATTGATTTATTTAGCAGTGCTAGCTTGGTTGGCAGCGTTTGCGTTATTCATTTTTGTCTATGCTCCGATATTGGTAAAAGCACGAGAAGATGGTAAAGAAGGCTAATTAATCGGCAAAATTTGCTTGTGTTTTGATTACAACATATTTTCTAACAAATTGTATTTGCTAACCTTTATGAAATCATGTTTTCTTATTTTGGAAATAATCTGTTTTTTAAATAGACACAATGGTTTTGTTGCAGCTAAAATGCGCCCGCTTTCGATAGAAAGCGTTTAGGTAGGTAGCTTGAATAAAGCTGATAACAATAATAAATAGTTAGAAACACTTTCACTTGAGTCAAGTCGCTGGGTAAATTGCTTAGAACGACACGATAATAATAAAAATAATTACTCAAGTATAGCCCGCATCATGCGGGCTTTTTATTGCCTATCAAAAACCCGCATTACCGCTTAAAATAAGCCATCTTCAAGTTTTTAAACGAGTCCATCTTTTGAAATCACCGATTTTTTTACCTTGGTTTATTACTAGTTTTGTCGTTGCAATGCTGAGTTTAAGTATTGCATTCGCACATTTTTACCATTGGCAAAACCTGTTGGCTGAAGACGCGCGATTATTTTGGCGTACTCTTTTTTATATTTTGAGCATTTTAATACTGCCACTTACCAATTTGTTACGTCACGTTTTCATACGCCTAAATCAAACCATGCCATTATTAAAAAATGCTAATTTAGAGCGTGTCGTAAAAATGCGTTACACATTAACTGTAGGCGTTTCGATGTTGATGATGCTGGTCATTGGCTGTTTTGGTGCGACGATATTTTATGTTGGCGATGGTTTTAGAACGTTGTACATTTTGACGTGGATAGCAGGACTGGGCGTATTTTTATATCGTCCAAAATTCAACGAATATCAACAAATACTCGACTCATTCAGGGAAATCGAAAATGACTAATGCGAAAAAAGAACTGCTGGCGATTGCGGATAGTTGCGTGAAATGCGGAATTTGTACGCCGCATTGCCCGACTTATACACACATCCAAAATGAAAATGAATCGCCACGTGGACGTATTGCATTGATTCAGGCATGGGCTGGCGGACAGTTAAACGTGACCGATAATTTACTCGAACATATTGATAGTTGTTTACTGTGTCGAGCATGTGAAAAATCTTGTCCAGCTGTCGTGCCGTATGCAAAATTGATTGACGATTTTCGAGCTGAAATGCACGGTGAAAAATCTGCTCCAATTTCCGTACGCTTAGTGAAAACATTTGCTGAAAATAAACCTGCTCATCGTTGGATAAAATTGGGTTTGGCGTTTTACCAGCAATATAACCTTCAAAAAATAGCGCGTTTTCTGCGAGTGCCAACGTTGTTTGGCTTAGAAAAATTAGAACGCTTAGTGCCAAATTATCAAGAATCACAAACATTGCAAAGTTATTATCCCGCAACCAGCGAAGTCAAAGGGGACGCGGGATTATTTGTGGGTTGCATGGGCGAAATGTTTGATTTTGAAACTGTGAATGCTGCAATTATCGTATTAACGCACGTTGGTTTTAACGTCCATTTACCTGAAACCCAAACGTGTTGCGGGGCTTTGGCGTTACACGAAGGCGATACTGAAACCGCACAAAATTTGGCGAAACAAAATCAAACCGCATTTGCGTCCGAAAATTTGCAAGCGATTATCACAATTGCCAGCGGCTGTGGAAGTACGCTGAAAGATTACGCGCCAAAAGTGGTTGATATTAGTCATTTTCTCGCTCAAACGAATTTTGATTTAAAACCGCTCGCGGCAAACATTCGCGTGCATTCGCCTTGCTCGTTAAAAAATGTTTTAAAAACAGACAAAAGTGTTTTGACATTGTTAAAACGAATTCCAGAGGCAAACATTTCATCGTTACCCGATACTACGCAATGTTGCGGTGCAGCGGGAAGTTACAGTTTAAGACACGATAAAATGGCGCAAACATTGTTGAATGAATTGCTCGAAAACGCGCTTGAAAAACCAACCGATTATTTAGTCAGTTCGAACATTGGTTGTGCGTTACATATTGCAGCAGGGTTACGTGAACGAGGTGAGAATGTAACCGTGGTACATCCAGTCGTGTTATTAGCGAGACAATTACGTTAATGACGTTACACGGCGGAAACATTTATGCTTTTGCAGAAAATCTAGGCTGTTCACCCAGCGATATTATCGATTTTTCATCGAATATCCATTTTGAACAAGCCGTTAATTGGTGCGAACTATCGAATTTAAATCTTGTCCCTTACGCAGACCCTAATTACACCGATTTGAAGCAGACTATAAAAGAGCGTTACGCATTAGTTGAAAATACTGATTTAGAACTTTTCAATGGCGCAAGTGCGGCAATTTTTGCTTTGCTTCGATTTTTAAAACCCGAAAATCTTGTGTTTTACGCACCGCTTTATGGTGAATACTCGAATGTCGCTAAAGAATTCGAGTGGAACCTGCATTTTATCAATCGTTTTAAGGATGATTTGTTTGCGCCTGTTCCAAAAAATAGCACGGTGATTTTTGTAAATCCATCTACGCCCGATGGCAAAATTTACGATGTAGACGCATTATTCGCGCATTGGAAAGCGGCAAATTGCACAATTATTATCGACGAATCGTTTTTAGATTTTTGCGACGTGCCATCGATGAGTTGCCATATTGAAAGTTATCACAAACTTTTTATTGTGAAATCGCTGTGTAAATTTTACGGTTGTGCCGGTGTTCGAATTGGTTTTATCGCAGGACAAATCGCGCCAATTTTAAAATTACGTTCTTTTGAACCCGCGTGGAAATTATCCAGTTTTGATATGGAATATATGAAAGCTGCGTTGAAAAATACTGCATTTATTGTACAAACACAAAACGAAACAAAACGTTTACGAGCGATGTTGGAACAGGTGTTAATCGATTCAAAATTATTTGAAAAAATTTATGAAGGGTCGGCGAATTTCGTTTTGGCTCGCTTAAAAAGTGATGAATTTGATTTACAAAAAGAGTTAGCTCGTTTCAAAATTTTGATTCGTAATTGCGATAGTTTTGATTTTTTAGATTCCAAAGATGTACGTTTTGCCGTGAAATCTGAAACGAACATTCAAAAATTAGCCCACGCCTTAGCGTCAGTTCATGTTTGAACTTGCGATTGCCGCGTATTTTATCGATAAACTGTTTGGCGAATTGCCATGTAAACATCCTGTGATGTTTATGGGGGATTTTATTTTTGCGTTTGAAAAACGGTTTTATCAAGACAGTATTTTGCGTGGTGCAACGTTAGTTTTGAGTTTGATTTTTACAACGTGGTTGATAAGTTTTTTAGTAATTCAACTCAGTTCATTTTTACCCCAAAATCTACAATTTCTATTTTTGGCAATTTGTGCGTCAACGGGTTTGGCGATGAATATGTTGTATTCGAGCGTTGCAAATGTTGCACAAAGTGAATCACCACAAATTACTGTAAGTCATTTAGTTAGCCGTGATACGGAAAATATGAGCGAAAACGATGCTTATAAAGCGGCGATGGAAACGTGGGCTGAAAATTTAAGTGACGGCGTAATTGCCCCGTTGTTTTATTTGACGTTGTTCGGTTTGCCAGGCATTGCGGTTTATAAAGCGATTAACACAATGGATTCGATGATGGGTTATCGCACGGCACGTTACGAAAAATTCGGCAAAGTCGCGGCACGTTTGGACGATGCGGCAAATTATATTCCCGCGCGTTTGACAGCAATTTTAATCGTTATTTTGATGCCGAATAAAAAAAACAGTTGGAAAATTTTGTGGCGTGATGGGCATAAATTGGACAGTCCAAACGCCGGTTATCCGATTGCAGCATTAGCGGGAAGTTTGCGGATTGCGTTAGGTGGCGCGGTACAATATCACGGTAAGTTAAAACTCAAACCCAATTTAGGCGACGCATTTCGTCCCATTTCACGCACCACGATAAATCAAGCATTGGCGTTACGGTGGCGTTTAGATATTTTTATTTTCCTCGTTTTGTTAAGTCTTTCATGAAAGCCGAACCATACTCGCCCGAAGAAATTGCGGCTGTTTATCGTGTAATTTATGAACGTCGGGATATGCGACATTTTTTATCCGATGCTGTCGAGCCAGAGATATTGCAACGCTTATTAAATGCCGCGCATCACGCACCGAGTGTGGGTTTTATGCAACCGTGGCGATTTATTCGGATTACCTCGCTAGAATTACGTAAACAAATTCACACGCTGGTTGAACACGAACGGATTTTAACAGCGCAAGCCTTGGGAG
Source organism: Methylococcales bacterium (assembly GCA_028713055.1). Lineage (GTDB taxonomy): Bacteria > Pseudomonadota > Gammaproteobacteria > Methylococcales > Methylomonadaceae > UBA10906. The sequence continues at coordinate 11,922 of JAQTOX010000047.1, forward strand.
AACGTACCGATGCGTTTATGGCGTTGAAAGTCGAAGGAATTTTAGAATGTGGGGAAGTATTAGTGGCGGCGTTGTGCGAACACCGCGAACAATACGTTTTCGGTCGGCGAACATTGCCAGAAATGGATGTCGCATCGTTATCGTGTGCGATTCAAAACATGTGGTTGGCGGCACGTGCTGAAGGTTTAGGCTTAGGTTGGGTGTCAATGTTTGAGCCAAAAGCGTTAAAAACTTTGCTCAACATGCCAGCAGATAGTCATCCACTGGCGATTTTGTGTTTAGGACACGTTGAGCAGTTTTACGACAAACCGATGTTGGAACAAGAAAATTGGGCGACTCGCCATGCTCTTGAATCCGTGTTATTTGAAAATAGTTGGCAAAACGTTACACCAATTGAAACGCTGTAATTTGATTTTCAATCGTTTCATTTTCGTTAATTTCACAAGTCACACGCAAATAATTCGGCGTATAACCCGATACTAGCATGTTGCCGTTTTTCAATTCTTCGCGCTGACCTTCCCACAAAACATCGAACGTTTGTCCGATATTTTGCTGATAAAAAGCCTGTTTCATTTCTTCCGCTAAATGATGCAATTGTTCACTGCGTTGTTTTTTGATTTCATGTGATACCGGATTTGGCAAAGTCGCAGCTTTCGTACCTTCGCGGGGCGAATAAGTGAAAATGTGAATGTGTCCAAACCCGCAACGTTTAATAAATTCAAAACTTTCTTGCCATTCTTCATCGGTTTCATTTGGAAAGCCAACAATAATGTCCGTCGTGATATTGAAATTCAGAATTTTGCGTAAACGTTTCAACATCTCAGCGTATTCGCCAGTTTTGCAACGTCGCGCCATACGCCGTAAAACGGCATCCGAACCACTTTGTAACGGTAAATGTAAATGCGGCATCAAACGTGGATTTTCAAACAACGTAAAAAATTCGTCGTTCAATTCCCACGGTTCAAGCGATCCTAATCGCAAACGGGGAATGTCAGTTTGTGTCAAAATCGCCTGAATCAAACTCACGATATTTTCACCGTTATCGCTGCCATAACCGCCTAAATGCACGCCCGTTAAAATCACTTCGTTAATACCTTGCGCGTGCAAAGCGTTGATTTCAGAAATCACATCGGCGATTGAACGGCTGACTTCTTCACCTCGCGCCACCGTGACAATGCAAAAGGTACAACGATAACGGCAACCGTCTTGTACTTTCACAAACGCACGTTGCCGTCCGCGTGTAAAAAGTGAAATTTCAGCGGGTTCGGTTGCCATCGCGGGCATGGTTTCAAAAGTTAATTCGCTTAGTGCTTTCTCGACTAAATTCGCTTTATCTTTGTTGCTGACGACTAAATCTACGCCTAAAAGAGCTTGCGCTTCATCAGCATTCAACGTGGCATAACATCCACTGACGACTAATTTCGCGGTCGGATTTTCGCGATGAATGCGACGAATGAGTTGACGTGATTTGCGTGCAGCATCTTGTGTAACTGCACAAGAATTGATGACCACCAATTGCGCGGCAGAAATATCGCGGGTAATCGAATGACCTTGCGCTTGAAAGGCTTGCGCCCAGGTTTCTAATTCGGCTTCGTTTAAACGACAGCCTAATGTTTTTAAATGAATTTGCATTTTGTGTGATGAATTGAATCGGAATGGGCGTTAGTTTAACCGAAAGTGCTAAGGCTTGCTGATTGTGAGAGGATTTCAATCGAGTACAATAGTGGCATTTCAAATTACTTTTAAAAAATTATCACATGAGCGATTTACGGACATTTTTTCAGGATTCGTCGAGTTTTTACGGCAATAACGCAAGTTTTATTGAAGACCTTTACGAGCGTTTTTTGGACAATCCAGAATCTGTCGAACCCAGTTGGCAAGCAAAATTTCGTGAATTGCATCATGCCTCCGATTATGAAATTCCGCACAGTCCAATTGTTGAACGTTTCGCACAACTCGCTCAAAAATCTCAAGGTCGCCTCCAAAAACTGCAAGGTTTCACCGAAGAAAGTGTTAAAAAACAAGCCGCCGTGGCGCGTTTAATCAATCATTATCGCGTGCGTGGTCATCAAATTGCTCGAAATAATCCATTGGGTAAAAATCCTTTCGTTCCACCAGATTTAGATCCAACTTATTACGGACTTTCAGCGTTAGATATGGATACGTTGTTTGATACGGGAACGTTGCAAGGTGGTCAGCAATTACCGTTGCGCGACATTATTGTGAATTTAGAGCAGATTTATTGCGGTAGTATCGGGGCGGAATTTATGCACATTGTCGATACACCGACACGACGTTGGATTATCAACCGTTTAGAAGGTAAAAATGCGACGTTAAAAGAACAAAATTTATCCGAAGAAAAAAAACGGTGGACATTAAAACAACTCATCGCTGCCGAAGGTATCGAAACACATTTACACGCGAAATTTGTCGGACAAAAACGTTTTTCACTTGAAGGTGGTGAATCGTTGATTACAATTTTAGACGAATTAATTCAGGGTTTAGGTGCAAAAGGCGCGAAAGAAATCGTTATCGGCATGGCGCATCGTGGTCGTTTAAACGTCTTGGTGAACATTTTTGGCAAAAATCCAAATGTTTTATTTAGTGAATTCGCAGGAACATCACCACTTTCGGCGGGTGTAAGCAGCGGCGATGTGAAATATCACATGGGGTTTTCGTCTGATGTCGAAACCGCTGGTGGCATGGTTCATATCACGTTGGCGTTTAATCCGTCACATTTAGAAATTATCAATCCGGTAGTTGAAGGTTCGGTTAGAGCGCGACAAGATAGAGCGGGGAAAAATGGGATTAACCAAGTCATTCCGGTGTTGATTCATGGTGATGCTGCATTTTCAGGGCAGGGCATCATTATGGAAACACTTAATATGTCACAAACCCGCGCGTTTTATACCGGTGGTACGGTGCATATTGTTATCAATAACCAAATTGGTTTTACGACCAGTAATTCTGGTGATGCACGTTCGACGCTTTATTGCACTGACGTAGCGAGCATGATTCAAGCTCCAGTTTTTCATGTGAATGGCGACGACCCTGAAGCGGTTTTGTTTGTGACACAGCTGGCGTTGGATTTTCGGGTGCGTTTCAATCGTGACGTGGTGATTGATTTGATTTGTTATCGTCGATTAGGTCATAACGAAGCGGATGAACCCGCCATGACTCAGCCGTTAATGTATAAAAAAATTCGTTCGCATCAAACTGCCCGCGAGTTATATGCTCAACAATTGATTCATGACGGTGTCATTGATGCCGCTGAAGTTAACGCGCAAATTGAAGATTATCAGCGACGTTTATCAGCGGGTGAAATCGTGTCACGTCCTGTCTCGAAACTAAAGTATTCCTACAGCGCACAATGGTTGCCCTATTTAGATACACCTTGGACAACGCCTTGCGAAACGGGTGTGAAACTTGAAACGTTGCGTTATTGCTCACAGCGTTTGTTGGCATTGCCAGCAGATTTTGAAATCCATCCACGTGTTACAAAAGTTATGGAAACACGCCGTGACATGATGGCGGGTTTGCATCCGTTGGATTGGGGATTTGCTGAAAACATGGCGTATGCAACATTGCTGTTAGAAAAATTCAACGTACGTTTGACGGGGCAAGATGTAGGACGTGGCACGTTTGTACATCGACACGCTGTTTTACACAATCAGTTGGAAAATCGCAGTTATACACCGCTCAAATATCTGCACAAAGAACAAGGCAACGCCCAAATTTACGATTCACTATTGTCGGAAGCGGGTGTTTTAGGGTTTGAATATGGTTACAGCACCACTATTCCAAGTACATTGGTGATTTGGGAAGCGCAATTTGGTGATTTTGCCAACGGCGCACAAGTTCTAATTGACCAATTTATCAGTTCAGGCGAAACGAAATGGGGAAGAATGTGTGGACTGGTCATGCTATTGCCACACGGTTTTGAAGGACAAGGTCCTGAACATTCGTCGGCGCGTTTAGAACGTTATTTACAGCTTTGCGCCGAGCAAAATATCCAAGTTTGTAATCCAACAACACCAGCACAGATTTTTCACTTACTGCGTCGGCAAATGGTTCGCGCTTACCGCAAGCCGTTAATTGTCATGAGTCCGAAAAGTTTATTACGTCACAAATTAGCCATTTCAACGTTGGACGATTTGACACACGGAAAATTTCACCCGATTTTGGGAGAACACGAACTCGACGATTCAAAAGTCACGCGTTTAGTTTTTTGTGCAGGAAAAGTCTATTACGATTTATTAGAAACAAGACGTGAAGTCCATTTGAAACACGTCGCAATTGCCAGAATCGAGCAACTTTATCCATTTCCCGAAGAACTATTTAAAACTGAGGTGGCGCGTTACCCGAATTTAAAAGAATTCATTTGGTGTCAGGAAGAACCCAAAAACCAAGGTGCGTGGTACAACTCGAATCATCATTTTGTGGAAAATTTACCTGCCGAGATTTCAGTTGTTTACGCGGGGCGTGAACCTTCTGCTGCGCCAGCGGTAGGAAATTTTCGGGTACATTTGGAACAACAAAAAGCCGTAGTTCACGCCGCGTTATTTTAGAATTAGCAACGCAAAACGGTTAATCGACGGATGGTCTGAAATGGATGGTGAGACCTTGTAAAAAGTTTCTTAATACTTGGTCGCCACATTTTCGATGATGTTTATGTGATTCATGTCTAAAAAAAGCACTGAGTTCGGGTTTTGACAATTCAAAACCCGCTAGTTTTAATGTATTCAACATATCTTCTTCTTTAAATTCAAAGGCAATTCTGAGTTTTCTGAGAATGCCGTTGTTGTCCAATTCACTTTCTGATTTTTTGACGACCGCGTCTTCTTTTCGCCCACGGTTGTATGTAATTAAACCGTCTAAAAATAGGGTCAGTTGCTTATTATTGAGCGCGACAAAACCATCTTCATTGTCTTTTTTGAGAAGTTTAAGCAAATCTTCGCGCGTTATTTCGTAATCGCTCAACGCAAATATGTCCATCATCGTGGCATCATTTAAATTTAAAGCGTAACGGACACGGCGTAATACATCGTTATTGATCATAAGTTTATTAGTTAATTTAGGAATTGAGTGCGGATAGTCGCACGTTTTTTGATTTATACAAAATGAAGCATTGCTTTACACACCGCTTGCCAACGCTTTATACAATGCAATTCGATAATCGAAAAGTTGTTGTTGCGCTTGTAACAAAGTACGTTCTAAATTTTGACTAGTCGTATCCGCCAATAAAATACGAAGAAAATCCATTGCCCCAAATAAATATCGCGCTCGAATGCGTTCGCTCGCTTCTTGAGACAATTTGACTTGTTGTGTCAGATTTTGAACGAGTTGTTGCTGTTGTTTTTCTTGAATTAGCGCGTTTTCAACTTCGCCGACTGCGGTTAATAACGTGTTCGCGTATTGATTCAAGGCTTGTTGTGAAACGGCTTCATTGCGTTCAACTTCTGCAATTCGTCGTCCACCGTCAAGCACTGGCAAAACCAAATTTCCTGCCAGCGTTGCCAACCAATTATTGAAAAACGACTGTAAACTCGGCGAATTTGTTGCCGTTGTTGCTGACAAACTGAGTTTTGGAAAACGATCTGCAATCGCAGAAGCTATACGTTGATCAGCAGCTTGAATTCGCAAATACGCACTTTTTACATCAGGACGATTTTGTAAAACCGTCGCTGGCGTATCAATTACGGGTAATTCTGGAATGGAAACAAATTTTGTTGTGGGTGAAAATTTCACCGTGTTCGGTGATTGTCCAATCAAAATAGCAAGCTGATTTTCTAAAACTTTCAATGTGGCAACGACCGTTAATTGATTCCCACGCACCGATTCGAGTAATTGTTGTTGCTGTAAACATCGGCTGCCGTCGCCTGACTGCTTTGATAACGGACTTGAATAACGGCAACATTTTTTTCATTTACCGAAATTTGTCGCGCCAATAAATCCAATTGCTGACGCTGTTCGAGCAACTTAAACCACGTACTGGCAATTTTTGAGGTGAGTGAAATTGCCGCCGCATTCACATCTTCTTGACTGGCTTGTGCATCCAAAATCGTTGCATTCTGCGTGTTGCGAATTCGTCCCCATAAATCAACTTCGTAAAACGTCGCGAATCCTAACCCTAACGAAAGTACATT
>JAQTOX010000048.1 GCA_028713055.1 Methylococcales bacterium
GGCAAAGCTCCGAAAGACCATTTATTTCGTTTAGGCGGCATGGTGGTGAAAGGTAGCGTCGTTCGTCAGCCTTCTGGTTTAACAGTGCGCTTCGTTTTGACCGATATGGCAAAAGAAGTCACGGTTGAATACACGGGAATTTTGCCCGATTTATTTCGAGAAGGGCAGGGCATCGTGGCGAATGGAAAGTTAGATGCAAACGGCGTTTTTATCGCGCAAGAAGTTTTAGCCAAACACGATGAAAACTATATGCCACCTGAAGTGGCTGGTAGTATGAAAACTTCGCCAACGGAGATGAAAAAATGATGTTGCCCGAATTAGGACACATGGCGTTGATTTTAGCGGCGTGTTTATCGTTGGTATTAGCGGTTGTGCCGTTAGTCGGCGTACAAAAAGGCGTGGGTACTTGGATTTCGTTGGCGAGACCATCAGCGTTTGGACAATTATTTTTTATGACGGTGTCTTACGCGATTCTGACTACAGCGTTTATCCAACACGATTTTTCGATTTTATACGTTGCATCAAACTCGAATACGCATTTGCCGTTCATGTATTTAATCGCAGGGGTTTGGGGGTCGCATGAAGGTTCACTTTTACTTTGGGCGTTGATTTTGTCAATGTGGACAGCCGCCGTGGCGTTGTTTAGCAAGAATTTACCGACCGAATTAGTGGCACGAGTGCTGAGTATCATGGGGGCAGTGGCATTAGGCTTTTTGTTATTTGTGATTTTTACCTCGAATCCGTTTGAGCGCATTTTTCCTGTCCCGCTTGAAGGACGTGATTTAAATCCGCTGTTACAAGATCCTGGTATGGCGATCCATCCGCCAATGCTTTATATGGGTTATGTCGGTTTTTCGGTAGCCTTTGCGTTTGCGATTGCCGCGTTGATGAATGGCAAACTTGATGCGGCGTGGGTGCGTTGGACACGTCCTTGGACAACAACGGCGTGGTTATTTTTGACGCTCGGAATCGTACTCGGCAGTTGGTGGGCGTATTACGAATTAGGCTGGGGCGGTTGGTGGTTTTGGGATCCAGTCGAAAATGCCTCGTTCATGCCGTGGCTCGTCGGCACTGCACTAATTCATTCGCTCGCTGCGACAGAAAAACGCGGTATGTTCAAAAGCTGGACAATTTTATTATCCGTATTCGCCTTTTCACTCAGTTTGCTTGGCACGTTTTTAGTCCGTTCAGGTGTTTTAACATCGGTTCATGCGTTTGCCAGCGATCCAACTCGTGGGATTTTCATTTTGGTATTTTTAGGTATTGTTGTTGGCGGTTCGTTGATGTTGTTTGCCATTCAAGCACCAAAAATCCAAACCGAAGGACATTTTGAACTCGTCTCGCGTGACGCACTTCTGCTCGTCAATAACGTTTTATTAGTTGCCACGACCGCAACGATTCTGCTCGGTACACTTTATCCTCTGGTCATTGACGCTTTAGGTTTAGGCAAAATTTCAGTAGGTCCGCCGTATTTTAATGGTGTGTTTATTCCGTTGACCGCACCACTTGCTGTTTTTGTGGGTATTGGCGTTTTATCCCGCTGGCGACAAGATAATGTTAAACGCTTATGGCAGTTAGTGATGTTGCCACTTGGAAGCAGTTTAGTAATTGGTTTAGCGTTAGCGTTTTTACAAAATCATTTTACCTGGGCTGCATTTATTGGGCTGACGTTAGCAGTTTGGACGACGCTCGGTGCAGGTTTTGGAATTTATGACCGCTTACGAAATAAAACCGATAAATGGAAAGCGTTAATACAACAACCTTTGAGTATTTGGGCAATGACGGTCGCACATTTTGGCATTGCAGTTTTTATTGTTGGCGTGACACTGGTTTCAACGTATTCCGAAGAAAAAGACATTCGACTTGCACCTAATGAATCGTTGCATTTAGCAGGTTATGATTTTTTATTTCATGGCGTAACACCTACGAAAGGTGCGAATTATGACGCAAATCAAGGTCATTTTACCGTGACACAAAATCAAAAAATTGTCGCAGAATTGTATCCACAAAAACGAATTTATCAGGCATCAGGAATGCCAATGACCGAAGCTGGTATTGATGCAAGTATTACCCGCGATTTGTTTGTCGCATTAGGTGAACCGTTGGGCGCAGATGGTGCGTGGGCGTTGCGAATTTATTATAAACCATTTGTACGCTGGATTTGGATGGGCGGATTATTTATGGCGTTCGGCGGGTTATTAGCTGTTATGGACAAACGTTATCGTCGTGAAATCAACATGGAGACAGTTTAGTGAAATTACGCTTTTTACTGCCATTGGGCGTATTTTTGGTGATGGTGATTTTTTTAGGCATCGGTTTAAAACTAGACCCACACGATGTACCTTCGCCGTTAATTGGAAAAGCCGCCCCTGCGTTCACATTGCCCCAATTGCATGAACCACAAAAAAACTTTTCGCCAGTAGATATGAAAGGAAAAGTGTGGCTACTCAATGTATGGGCTTCGTGGTGTGCATCCTGCCGTCAGGAACATGTTTATTTCACCGAGTTTGCGCGGGCAAATCCATCGATAAATTTAATTGGTTTGAATTATAAGGATGAGCCAAACGCAGCTATACAGTGGTTGGCAAAATTGGGAAATCCCTATTTAATCAGCGTGTCGGATACCGAAGGTGCTGCTGGTTTGGATTGGGGCGTTTATGGTGTACCTGAAACATTTGTGATAGATAAAAAAGGGGTTATTCGTCACAAACAAACAGGACCTGTCGATTTGACGATTTTGCAAACGGTGATTGTGCCGTTAATTGAAAAATTAAATTTGGAAAGTGAATAGGTTTTACGATTTTTGCTTGTACAACGCCATCACTTGTCTGACGTAATTTTGCGTTTCAGGGTAGGGTGGAATGGAGTTATTGTGGCGTAATACTGAATTTTCCCCAGCGTTATATGCCGCTACTGCAAGGTCTAAACTGTGGGGAAATAAATCTATTAAATATCGTAAATAGCGTGTACCACCGTTAATGTTTTGTTCGGGATTATTACTGTCTATCACGCCAAAACGACTTGCCGTTGCAGGCATCAATTGCATTAAACCAACCGCACCAGAGGACGAAATTGCATCAGGGCGGTAAGCAGATTCTGTTTGAATAACGGCATGAACTAATTTTGCGTCAACTTGGTGACGTGCTGCTGCTTGAGCGATTAAATGATTGAATTTGGCTTTATTCGGATTACTATAAAACGAAGTCACTGTTGGCGGATAGGGCGCGTTAAAAAATAGAGGTGGCGCATTTTGAGCTGGAACAGTGACTTTCATTTTGCTCAATAAGACTACGTCAGTGCGCGGTTTGTCGGTGTAAATAACGTGTTTCGCACTATCTTGATATTTATAGAAATATCCTGTTGTAGGTGTAGCAGAATGTGCCACCGTTTTGATAATCGGTTTTTCCGTAACGGTAGTCGCTTTATTCGTGTAAGTAATCACACCATTGCTGTCGACTACTTTTTTATAAATATCAGCGGTTGCGTTGCTGCAACACCCCATCATCAAAAAAATCACTACACCGTTACGCATAAAATCAATACCTTTAGCTCGTTGTTATCACCACTAAATTTGCGGCTTGTACCGCATTCTTGCGAGCTGTATCGGCAGAATTAGCGATTGCTAAAGCGACCCCCATGCGACGATTGACAAATGCTTCTGGTTTTCCAAATAAACGCACATCCGTATGTGGTACGCTCAATGCCTGTTCTAAACCCTGATAAATTACGCCTTTCGCTTCAATGGGACTTAGAATAACAGCACTCGCACCTGCGATTTTCAATTGTGTGTTGATAGGCAAACCTAAAATGGCACGAGCGTGTAAATCGAATTCGGTTTGTACTTGCGTGAGTAGCGTCACCATGCCCGTATCGTGTGGACGTGGACTGACTTCACTGAACCAAACTTCATCGCCACAAATAAATAATTCCACACCAAATAATCCCAATCCCCCCATTGCATCGGTGATTTTTTTTGCGATTTGTTGCGAATTTGCAACCGCTTGTTCTGTCATTTTTTGTGGCTGCCAACTTTCACGGTAATCGCCATTTTCTTGAATGTGTCCAATCGGTTCACAAAAATGGGTGACAACTTCGCCATCTGAATTCAACGCACGAACGGTCAATAACGTAATTTCAAAATCAAAATCGATTTTGCCTTCGACAATGACTTTGCCAGTATCGACACGTCCGCTATTTTTTGCGTATTCCCACGCAGCTTGTAATTCATCAGCCGTTTTTACCATCGATTGCCCTTTACCCGACGATGACATCGTAGGTTTGACAAAACACGGATAACCGATGCCATTTTCAACCGCTGTTTTTAATTCTTCAAATGATTCGGCAAACGCATACGGCGAAGTCGGAATGGATAACGTTTCTGCGGCTAAAGTACGAATACCTTCACGGTTCATCGTGAGTTGAATGGCACGGGCATTTGGAACAACGGTGCAATTGCCTTGTGCTTCAATTTCTGCAAGTGCATCGGTGGCAAGGGCTTCAATTTCGGGAATAATAAAATGCGGTCTTTCTTGCGCGATTAACGATTTCAACGCTTCGCCATCTGTCATGTCGATAACATACGAACGGTGTGCCACAGCGTGTGCAGGTGCATTGGGATAACGGTCTACGGCGATAACTTCTACACCGAAACGTTGCAGTGAAATGACGAGTTCTTTACCTAATTCGCCACTGCCAAGTAAAAGAGCTTTTGTTGCTAAAGGGGTTAATGCTGTGCCTAATTTCATGAGGTTTTGACCTTGTATTATTTAGAAAAGTTAAATTGTGCCGTGCATGATAAACACTGGCTATGTATATGATAAGAAGTATTCGCCGATTGATGTGTTTGAAACTATAGTGATGGCTTTTATGAAGAATATAGACTACTCAACAAATCAATGAGTTGCTTGCTATGTTAAACTGAACATATTTTATTTTCGGAATTCAAAACACTTTGATTGCTATTGTTTTATGTGTGTCAAACGGATGCACATAAGGTACGATTTTTCATCACACCACTTTGCATACGAGAAAAATAACTTGTTTACATTTTAGGATCTAATAATTTATGACAGCAAAATCAAAAATAGAATGGACAGAGCAAACGTGGAACCCTGTAACAGGTTGCACAAAAATTTCAGCCGGTTGCAAACATTGCTACGCAGAAACGATGGCTAAACGTCTACAGGCTATGAACGTAAAAGGTTATGAAAATGGATTTAATTTATCTATTCTGCCAGAAAGGCTTTTAGAACCTTTAAAGCGAAAGAAGCCAACCATCTATTTTGTTAATTCTATGAGCGACCTATTTCATGAAAATATAGACGAGAATTTTATAGAGCAAGTATTTTCTATTATTCAAGAAGCAACGCAGCATCAATTTCAAATTCTTACTAAACGGGCAGATCGCTTGGCTTTATTTTTTAAAAATAGAGTAGTGCCTAATAACGCATGGCTTGGTGTGACCGTAGAAAATAAGGAGCATGGTTTAATGCGTATCGATTATTTGAGAAAAATTGATGCCAAAATTCGTTTTCTTTCCTGCGAGCCTTTGCTAGAAGATTTGGGCAACATAAACTTAAAAGATATTCACTGGGTAATTGTTGGCGGTGAGTCTGGAACAAATGCTCGACCTATGGCTATTGAATGGGCTGAAAATGTGCAACAACAATGTCAAAACCAAAAAGTTAAATTTTTTTTTAAACAGTGGGGTGGCTGGGGAGCTGATGGAAAAAAACGTCCTAAAAAAGAAAACGGACGCATATTAAATGGACGTATTTTCAATGAAATGCCACTTGATGAGGTAATGCAATGAAAAAACATTATGGTTGGAATCCTATTTCTCCTCCCGATGTAGACCAGCACAGCATAGTAAAGCACGAAATTATTAGATCGTATTTAATCAAATATGTGCAAACTTTAACTTCCTCGCATCTCCAAGATGAATTAAAACTAACACTGATTGATGGATTTTCTGGCGGAGGGATTTATCAGCATAAAGTCACAAAAGAGACAGTCTATGGTTCACCAATTGTTATGTTAGAGGCAATCAAAGAGGCTGATTTTTTAATCAATCAAAAACGTCTTAAAAAACTTGCATTAAATGTCGATTATTTTTTTATAGATAAAGACAAAATGGCATGTGATTCATTAAAAAATGTTTTGAAAGACAAAGGCTATTACGACCTAATCGATAAATCTATATTTATTCATCAATCTGTTTTTGATAAGCAAATTGACAATATAACAACATTTATTAGTCGAAAAAGTCCAAGATCTCCAAGAGCAATTTTTTTGCTTGACCAATACGGCTATAAGGACGTGCCGACATCTCTCATTCGTAAGATTTTTGCGTCTTTGAAAAATGCCGAAGTTATTTTAACGTTTAACGTAGATGCCTTATTGACTTACGCGACCGATAAGAAAGGTGGAATGCAAAAAATGCTAAATCAGATTGGTACACCTCATGCCCTCCGAGGACGATCTATAGAAGAGATTAAAAATTCTGAAAAAAATTCGATGCTATTTATTCAAAGTTGTTTGCATCAGGATCTCATAAAAAATTGTAATGCACCTTATTACACTCCTTTCTTCATTCGCTCATCAAATGGATATGGTGATTATTGGCTTATTCATTTATCACAGCATCCACGCGCCCATGATGTTATGAAACAGATTCATTGGCAAAAAAATAATCATTTCATTCATTACGGTAATGCTGGTTTAGATATGTTTTCTATGGCTGGCTATGTACCAGAAAGAGATTCGGCTTATACAAAACAAATAGAATTAGACGGTTATCATTTTGATGATATTGCCGAAAAAGAAAGTGTGAAGGTTTTGTCACATCAAATCCCTGCTTTAATTCATAAACATGGACATGACGGAATTACTTTTGCCGAACTATTTTCCAACACTTGCAATAACTCTCCTGCATCGAGCGAAATTTATAAAAAGGCTATTAACGAGCTAGTTGGATCTAAAGAAGTAAACGTAACTAGTCCAGATGGTAAAAATCGCCAGTCCTTTAATACCATCCATGATAAAGATCGAATAATTATATCTAGCCAACGTTCGTTATTTACACCGTCGCTTTTGCGCTAAAATAGCCATCAACCACTACAACGCAAACACCCCGTCATTTTTAGGTAAACCAAACCCGTGAATTTAGAATTAACCACCACTTTGCAAACTCGATTGCCGACAAAAAACGGCGATTTTGTGTTGTATTACTATCAAACTAATCAAGATGATAAAGAGCATTTAGCTTTAGTAAAAGGCAATGTCTCAGAACAGGAAAACGTCCCCGTGCGTGTTCATTCCGAATGTTTAACGGGTGATGTTTTTGGCTCACGTCGCTGTGATTGTGGCGAGCAATTAAATCGCGCCATGCAATATGTTGAAAAATCAGGATGTGGCGTAGTGATTTATTTGCGTCAAGAAGGTCGAGGCATTGGCTTGTTCGATAAGTTAAAAGCCTACAATTTACAAGACCACGGATTGGATACCGTAGATGCAAATTTGGCTTTGGGACATTTAGCCGACGAGCGCGAATATGATGTTGCAGCGGCGATTTTGAATGATTTGAAGGTGCATTCGATAAAATTACTCACAAATAATCCAGCGAAAATTTCCGCGCTTGATGATTTGGGAATTAAAGTAGTTGAACGTGTACCGCTTGAAATTGCCTCGAATCAAGATAACGTTGATTACTTAAAAACAAAAGTCGAGAAAATGGCACATTTACTCAGTGAAAATTTGTGAATCAAAAAACGCTTCTTTCAGTTTTTTTGCTGACTTTCGTGTTTTCCATGCCGACATGGGCGCAAGAAATCACCGTTGGTTTCGCACAAGATAGATCTCCCTTTGTTATTGGTCAAACGGATCAAGGTTTGGAAATTGAAATTTTTCGAGCCGCTCTTGCAGATAAAGGTCACACAGTTAAAGTTGTCAATATACCCAAAAAACGGTTGTGGCGACTTTCCGATAGCATAGCAGCGTTAGATGCGGTGGCAACCGTTATGCCTGTTGCAAACGATGGTTTGTATTACGTCAATGGGTTTATTTATTTCGATGCTTACGCCTTCACGAAAGTCAGCGACAATCTAACTATTAACAAAATTTCAGATTTGAAAGGACTCGAAACAATTGCATGGGAAAACGCCTATAAATCAATGGGTGCAGGATTTGAAAAATTATTCCAACCTGAACCAAAAGAGGATTACAAAAAACATTACAGCGAAAAAAATCAGAAAATTCAAAATCTGATGTTTTGGGAAAATCGTGTGCAAGTAATCATTGTCGATAGGATTATTTTCGCTTGGCATCGAAAACAACTCCAAAACAAAATCGATACCAGTGCCGAAATTAAAATGCACCCCATTTTTCCAAGAAAAACATACGCTGCTGCATTTAAAGACAAAAAAATTGCCGATAATTTTGCTGTTGGCTTGGCGAAAATTAAAAAATCGGGACTTTATGCGCAGCTTTATCGGAACTACACGGAATGAACCCAGCTTTTAAATCAAATTCATTAAGTCGATGTTTTATCATTTACATCGTACTGTTTAGCTCGATATTTACGCTAATGTCTAGTGGTCTACAGCTTTATACCAATTATAGAAATGATATTTTTGATATTGAAAAAGAAATGCAACAAATTGAACAAAGCTATTTGAGTAGTTTAACGAACAGTTTGTGGCAACTCGATGATCAGCAAATTAACATACAATTACAGGGAATTTTAGCGTTGCCTAATGTAGGATTCATCGCCATTATTGAAGGTGATAATAAAACGCTTTATGAAAAAGGATTCTTATTGACAAATAATTTCGTTCAACACACTTATGACATAGTTTATAAAAATGGGCAGCTGCATCAGCTTGGACGTTTAAACGTTATGTTTTCGCTGCAAAAGGTGTATGACAGTTTAGAGCAGCAGTTTTGGATTATTTTGATTAGCAAAATGATTCAAACATTTTGTGTGTCTTTGTTTATTATTGGTATTTTTTACAGGCTGATTGCGAAACATCTGCACAAAATGGCGAGTTATGCAGAAAATTTAACGTTTAATTCACTCGATACACCACTTATTTTGGATAAAGTGAACAGAAACGACGAATTGGATCGGGTATCTGTCGCAATCAATAAAATGCGTATTTCATTGACCGACAGTAAACAAAAATTAGATGAGCAACAACATCGGCAACAACAAATTTTGGAGTTAATGCCGGCAGCAGTTTTTGTTACCGATGCAAATGGATGTCCCACTTATGTTAATCAGCGAGCAAAAGAGATTTTTGGTGACGGAATTATTCAAAATTCTACTTTTAGCGAGTTATCTGCCGTTTGTCATGCGTATATTTCAGGAACGAATAGACTTTATTTATCCGAAAAACAAGTGATTACACAAGCTCTAGCAGGGCGAAAAAGTTATTGCGATGACATGGAAATTAAACCAAAAACAAGTGCTAATCGCATCCCACTTGAAGCGTGGGGCAGTCCAGTTTTTAATCAGCAAAACGAAGTAACTGCTGCCATCGCGGTATTTCAGGATATTACGGAACGAAAACAAGCTGAAGAAAGTCGCATTCAATTAGCGCAAGCTGAGGAAGCTGAAATAATTGCTACACGCCTTTCAATGACCGATGAATTAACGCAACTTTATAATCGTCGATACTTCAATATTGAGTTCCCAAAAGAAATTCAACGTGCCGCCCGTACGTCACAAATGATTTCATTTTTGATACTCAACATCGATTATTTCAAACTTTATAACGACGGCTACGGACATCAAAAAGGCGATGAAGTGCTGTGCGAAATTGGACAAATTTTAAAAGCACAATGTCAACGTGCGGGCGATATTCCAATTCGATTGGGTGGTGAAGAATTCGGGATTATTTTTTCTGGATTGACCAGTCAGCAAGCCTTAAATTTTGCCAATAGGATTAAAACTACCATTCAAAACGCAAAGATTGAACATAATTTTAGTGGCGTGGATCCGTATGTGACGGCATCATTTGGTTTAGTTACCTCCGCGGCGGGTATACGATTAACTCAAATGGAACTTTACAAGCAAGCCGACCAAGCTCTTTACCAAGCAAAACATCGAGGGCGAAATCAAGTGTTTCAAATTTGTATTTAAATTTAACCTTTCCATTCTTAACGAAGAGAACACATTATGCGCCGTTTAATTTTAGTGAGTTTATTAGTGTTACCGTTTGCCGTCCACGCTATTGAGGACGAGGCACCACCGCGTTTAGAACAAGTACCAGACGTTCCCGAACCACCAAAGGCAGTAAAAAGCGGTGAAACATTAGAGCCGGATATTACGATTGTTCGTAAAGGCAAAAAGACCATTCAGGAATATCGTCGTGGTGGACGATTGTATATGGTGAAGGTTATACCAGACGTGGGTTTACCGTATTATCTACGTGATACTGACGGCGATGGAAAAATGGATGTGCGAAGCAATCAATTGGATCGTGGTGCAGAGGTGAATATGTGGAATGTGCTGGAATGGTAATGGGAGTAGCACGTGATTAAAAAAGCCCTGCTGTCTATTTTTGCAATTATTGTCATTATTGAAGAATGGCTGTGGGATGTGCTGGCACTAGCAGGGCAATGGATTTCACGTGTTTTACATTTGGAAATGTTCGATGTATGGCTATCAAATGCTTCACCGAAACAAGCCTTGCTGACGTTTTTTATTCCGCTCATTATTGTCACGCCATTCAATATTCTCGCTGTTTTTTTATTGGCGCATGGCGCGATTCTGCAAGGTATTTTGTTGGAAATCGGCGTTAAATTATTTGGCACGTTGTTGATTGCACGAATTTTTAGGTTAGTAAAAACAGCCTTGTTGACCTTCGGTTGGTTTGCCAAAATTTACAACACCATTAGCGATGTGCTGCATTGGGCGCATGATGTTATCCAACACACTGCAATTTATCGGCTTAGTTTGAAATTCAAAGCTGCAATTAAAATTCAAATGGCTACATTTCTAAAAATGTTTACTCACACGATATGAAATTAAAATTCCCCTCGCTCAACACGCAAATTCTACTTGGCGCATTTTTAGGCGTGGCTTTTGGCTTCGGTTTATTGTCGCTAGGTAAAGATTCTGCTGCGACGCATTCCAGTTTATACGTCGCCAATTTAGTCGGTACGTTGTTTATCGATTTACTGAAAATGGTATTGATTCCATTAGTATTTACTTCGATTGCAGTTGGCGTGGCGAATTTGCAAGCGCACAAACAAATTCACTTTGTTTGGATTAGCACACTTGGTTTTTTCGTATTTTCAATGTCGGTGGCGATTGTTGTCGGGTTACTGGCAAACCATATTTTTCACCCTGGGCAAGGTTTACATTTGGAAATGTTCCAAAATGCCATGAGTACGTTCGAGGCAAAACAGCAAAGTCCGGCAGATTTTTTCACGAAGTTTTTGCATGGTTTGTTTATGAACCCCGTCGCGGCATTGGCGCAAGGCGAAGTGTTAGCGGTGTTAATTTTTGCATTATTTCTAGGTATTGCGCTAGTAATTGGCGGCGAACGTTATAAAAACATTTTAATTTTGTTACAAGAATTGCTCGAAATCGTGATGCAAATGGTGCGCTGGATTATGACGATTGCACCGTTTGGAATTATGGCATTGCTAATTAAATTAGTGGTGACACAAGATTTAGCGTTATTAAGTACATTGGGTAAATTTGCCGCAGTGGTTACGGGAAGTTTGTTGCTACACGGCGTTGTGGTATTGCCATTGATTTTGTATTTGGTGACGGGCATGACACCGTTAAAGTTTTGGCGTGGCGCGAGGGAAGCGTTAGTGACGGCATTTGCGACGAGTTCGAGTTCAGCAACCTTACCCATTACGTTGCGTTGTGTAGAACATAATCTACACGTTCGAAAAGAAATCGCGCAATTCGTTATTCCATTAGGTGCGACGATTAACATGGATGGCACAGCACTTTATGAAGCGGCAGCAGCATTGTTTGTGGCGAATTTAGTCGGTATTGACTTGAATTTAACACAGCAATTGATTGTATTTTTCACGGCTATGTTTGCAGCGATTGGCGCACCTGGGATTCCAAGTGCGGGCATGGTGACAATGGTAATGGTGTTGCAATCGGTGGGTTTACCCGCAGAAGCGATTGCGATTCTGTTACCCATTGACAGATTGTTGGACACGCTTCGCACTGCGGCTAATGTTGAAGGCGATATGATTGGCAGTTTAGTCGTGCAAAAGTTAGTGAAAGAAGGTGCGAAATCCCATGATTGAACTAAGTGATTACAATATCGAAACTATTGAAACGATTATTATGATTCTTGTTATATTCGGCATATTGAGATTAGCTCGGATGCGTTAGCACTTAATCAAAAAATTCACATGAAACTAAATATCTTTCGGTATCCATCGTTCAAAACAAGAGTCACCCTCTTCACGCTCGTCATCTTCGTTGTCAGTATTTGGTCGTTAGAATTTTACACCAGTCGAATGCTGCGCGAAGATATGCAACGAATGTTAAGCCAACAGGCGTTTTCAACGGTTTCCTTACTAGCAAAAAATATCAATGAAGAATTAGCTGAACGGTTGGAAGCATTAGAAACAATTGCCAAAAAAATTAGCCCTGACGTATTAAATAATTCAGCGATGTTGCAACAACATATTGAAGACCATCTTATTTTCCAGAATTTGTTTAATGCGGGCACTTTTGTTACTGGAATGGACGGTACGGTGATTGCCGATGTTTCCCGTCCTCCGGGACGAATTGGAATCAATTATGTAGACAGAGAAGCGGTTGTTACAGCGATTAAAAATGGACGCTCGACTGTAGATTACCCCATCATTAGCAAGATAGAAGTCCCTGTGTTTGGTATGACAACGCCTATTCGAGACGAACAGGGAAAAGTGATTGGCGCATTAGCCGGTATCATCAGTCTCAATCAACCCAATTTTCTGGAAAAAATAACAGAAAACCATTACGGCAAGACTGGTGGTTATCTCATTGTTTCTAAACAAAGTAGAACGATAATTGCTGCCACCGACAAAAATAGCATCATGGAAACGTATCCCGCATTAGGCGTTAATCCAATGATTGATCGCTATATTCAAGGCTACGAGGGGACAGATATTTTTGTCAATTCACACGGTGAAGAAGTATTGCAATCTGTTAAATCGATTTCAGCGGCGGATTGGTATATCGGGGTCACACTTCCTGTCGATGAAGTTTTTTTACCTATCCGCGAGATGCAACGGAATATATTTTATGCCACGATTTTCCTCACTTTGTTAGCCGGTTCTTTAACGTGGTGGATGTTAAAACACCAACTCTCCCCGCTCTTAAATACTATAAAACATCTAACGACTTTGGCAAATTCAAATGTGCTGCCACAGCCATTGCCGATTACTTGCCAGGACGAAATCGGGGATTTGATTTATGAATTTAACAAACTGTTGGAAAAACTGGCGCAAAGAACATGTGAGTTGACAGAGAGTGAACATCGTTTTGAACTCGCTATAGACGCAGCAGAAGAAGGTATTTGGGATAACGATTTGGTTAACGATGGATATTATCATTCCTTCAAAATGAGCGAAATGCTCGGTTATACACCTGAAGAACTACCTTCTAATCCAGAAGCATGGGAAAAAATTGCTCACCCTGAAGATTGGAAAATCATGCAGGCGCAATTTCAGGCACATTTAGATGACCCAGAACTTCCTTTTTATTTTGTCATACGATTGCGGCACAAGGATGGCGTTTGGCGTTTGATTCGCACACAAGGTAAAGCAATATGTGATTCAAATGGGCGTGCCATTCGCATGGTGGGTACGCATAAAGACATCACGGAACGCAGAAAAATTGAAATGGAATTATCTAATGCGCGAGCAAGAACACTCGCGTTAGTCGATTCGATTCCAGATTTAATTTTTTATAAAAGTGTGGAGGGTGTTTATCTCGGTTGCAATGAAGCATGTGCTGCATCAGTTGGGCGAGCTGTCGATGAAATTGTTGGAAAGACAGACTATGACCTTTTCCCAGAGGATGTTGCCGATTTTTTTTGCCAAAGAGATGCTATCGCGCTATCCACACTCACCCGCCAAACGAATGAAGAATGGATTACTTATCCTGATGGGCGAAAAGTGTTCCTACATACAATCAAAACACCTTTTTGGAATAAAAATAATGAATTGCTCGGTATTTTGGGCGTCAGTCGCGACATCACGGAACGTCACAAAATTGAAGAATCGATTCGATATGCCAAAAATTTAGCGGAAGAAGCGACTCAAATTAAATCCAATTTTATTGCTAATATGAGTCATGAAATTCGCACACCGATGAACGTCATTATTGGGATGAGTTATTTAGTGTCACACACTAACCTCACGTCAAAACAGCAAGAGTACATGAATAAAATTCAAACAGCTGGAAAGCATTTGCTACGAGTGATTGATGATATTCTCGATTTTTCTAAGATTGAATCGGGCGGATTTGCCATCGAACATACGGATTTTGAATTTGAAAAAATGTTGGAGGCTACTGCTCATATTGTTACAGATAAAGCGAGCGACAAAGGGCTGAAATTGATTTTTGATATTGATGCAGCTATACCCAAATGGCTCAAAGGTGATTCGTTACGGCTGGGACAAATTTTAATCAATTACACGATTAACGCTGTTAAATTTACCGAGCGTGGGGAAATTGTTATCAGCGTGAAAATGCTGAAGAAAATGGAACACGACGTACTTTTACGCTTTGAAGTACGTGACACCGGTATCGGACTTACACTGGAAGATCAAGCCAAATTATTTCAGTCATTTCAACAAGCCGACAGTTCCATTGTGCGTAAGTACGGTGGGACGGGTTTAGGGTTAGCAATTTCCAAACAACTTGCTCATCTGATGAATGGCGAAGTCGGTGTAGAAAGTGAACTCGGTAAAGGTAGCACTTTTTGGTTTACCGCAAGGTTAGGGCGGTCACTCGGTAATGTTGCAAATGGCGAAAGTTATAACTGGACAGCGGCATTAAACGCCATTCGGGGTGCAACAATCCTAATGGTAGAAGACAATGAATTCAATCAAGAGGTCGTTACTGGTTTATTGCATGATGTGGGACATTTTGAAATTAACACGGCGAATAATGGTAAAGCAGCGTTAGAAATGCTCGCTAAAAATCATTACGACATTGTGTTAATGGATATACAAATGCCAATTATGGATGGTTGGATGACGACGACTGAAATTCGTAATGATGTCCGTTTCAAAGATTTACCTATCATTGCAATGACGGCGCATACGATGAGCGAAGATAAAGTAAAATGCAAAGCGATAGGTATGAGTGATTATATTTCTAAACCCATTCATCCAGAGAATTTATTCCGTATTTTACTCAAGTGGATAAAGCCAAAACAGATTACCGTATTACCGAAAAATAAGATTGTTGAGTCCGATATTGATTTACCAGTTATTAACGGTTTGGATTGTGAATTAGTGTTAAGCCGAATTGGAGGTAATAAAGCGATTTATTTAAATATGCTTCGCTCTTACGTCCCTAATCAAGAAAATATGCTCACTGAACTTCGGGCGGCGTTAGACGCAAATGATCAACAAACTGCCAAACGCATCACACATACAGCCGAAGGCGTAAATGCAAATATCGGTGCGTCGAGCTTGCAGAAAATGGCGCATGAGCTTGAACAAATGATTAAATCCGAAGTTGACCGCGATGTTATTGAAACCCAAATCACCGCTTTTGAAAAAATACAAACTGCCATCATTAGCACCCTCAAAATAGTTATTCCAACAATGGCATTACAAGCCATTTCTGAAACCGTCGATACACGACAAGTCGAGGCGGTCTTGAATAATTTAAATGAATTATTGCTCAATGATGATTATGAAGCCTGCGATGTCATCGCAGAAAATGTTAAGTTATTACGGGTTGCACTGAGTGACGAAATTTTCGTTAAAGTACATTCCGCTATCAAGCGATTCGATTTTGAAACGGCAATGCAATTGCTCGAAAATCGATGCCCACGTAAAATCACGGTCAGTTAAATAATTAAGAAGTGAAAAATGATGCCAGACTCAGCGGATTTACTAGAAAAATCAACCATTCTAATTGTCGATGATGCACAGGACAACTTAACACTGATAGGTGAATTACTTAAAAAAGAGTACAGAATAAAAGTGGCTAACAATGGTTTCAAAGCACTTAAAATTGCTCAATCACATACCCCCCCCGATTTAATTTTACTCGACATCGTGATGCCAGACATAGACGGTTACAAAGTGTGTAAACAATTAAAAAGCAACCCGAGTACGGAAAATATTCCTGTTATATTTTTAACGACAAAACACGAAGTGCAAGATGAAGCACGTGGTTTAGGACTTGGCGCGGTGGACTATATTACGAAGCCCATAAGCGCAGCAATTTTGATGGCACGAGTAAGAACCCACCTCACTATGAAAAATATGCAAGACTTTTTAATTAGTCAAAACATTGTGTGGAAACCAAAAACGTAAATTTTTTTAGAGTGCAAATGTGACTTCATTTTCTGTTTTACGGCATAAAAACTTCGCCTTTTTTGTTGTCGCCCGTTTTTTAGGAACGATCGCGTTGCAGATTCAAAGCGTCGCAGTTGGCTGGCAAATTTATCAACAAACCGGTAATCCACTTGATTTAGGACTGATTGGTTTGGCGCAATTTCTACCCTTTGCGCTACTAATTTTGATTGCTGGACATTTCGCTGATCAATGGAATCGGCGTTGGATTGTATTGGTTTGTTTTTTCATCGAATTACTTTGTGGCGTATTGCTACTACTTTTTGCGCGAGAAGGTTTAACGTCGGTGCTTCCAGTGTTTGCAGTGATGGCATTATACGGCGCAGCGCGAGCGTTTATGATGCCTGCGGCGCAAGCGATTTTGGTCAATTTAGTGCCGAGTGAAAGTTTAGCGGGTGCGGTGGCGTTGAATTCGTCGCTATATCACATTGCCGTTATTGCCGCGCCACCGTTAGGCGGAGCGTTATATTTGTTCGGCACCCAAACGGTTTATAGCGTGGTGACGGTTTTGTTATCGGTGTCAGTGTTATTGATGTTGCCGATTCGGGCGCGTTTCGCACCTAACAAACGCGAACCGATGTCGTTGCATCGCGTTTTGGAAGGACTGAAATTTGTGCGGTCACGTCCAATTATTCTAGGCGCGTTGTCGTTGGATTTGCTGGCGGTGTTATTCGGTGGCGCGACAGCATTATTACCAGCTTATGCAAGTGATGTGTTGCACGTTGATTCCGTGGGTTTAGGATTATTACGTGGCGCACCAGCACTGGGCGCAACTATCACTGGCATCGTACTCAGTGTTTTTCCAATTACGCGACGGGTTGGCGCGTGGATGTTTACAGGTGTATTGATATTTGGTGGCGCGACAGTGTTGTTTGGCATATCGGAGCAATTTTATATTTCGTTAGCCGCATTATTTTTAATTGGCATGGGCGATATGGTGAGCGTTTACATCCGACATATTTTGGTACAGTTGGAAACGCCGGACGCAATTCGTGGTCGAGTGAGTGCAGTCAATTCGGTATTTATTGGTGCGTCGAATGAGTTGGGTGAATTTGAATCGGGTATGACGGCAGCATTTTTAGGTGTCGTGCCAGCGGTAATTGTCGGCGGATGTTTAACGATAGGCGTAACGCTGGTATGTATGTTCGCATTTCCAGTGTTACGCAAAATGGATAGATTTCCGAAGGTGATTGTTTCGTGACAGACATTGTTCAACATCTGTCACGATAAGTTCAAAAGCCGTGTTGCGACAAATAAGTGCCACCCAAAATGAATGCCATAAAAATTAAATAAGCGCTTATTTAATTTTTATG
>JAQTOX010000164.1 GCA_028713055.1 Methylococcales bacterium
ACATTGTTATTGGCATTCGGATCACGATTAGGTGAAATAGAATGAGCCGATCCATGACAAGCCGCACAGGCAACATCACCATGTGTATCTTTACCAAAACGATAGAGTGGCATCGAGACTTTCAAATGATCCGTTGCAGGTGTCGCAGCAGGAGAGGTGGTAGACGTATCACGATATTCCTCAACATGATCAGGTATCACAGCAAATCGCACCGCGTCTGGATTATTTTTGTCCACTTTGCGTGGTATTGCAGCAGGGTCAGTATCTTCAAATGCACGCTGTTTAATCCCCGCACTAAAGAAGCCGTTTTTAGCATCTTTACCCACGTTTCCATTACCAACATGACAAGAACCGCATTCTGGTTGATCTAACCAGGGGAAACGGTAATCTGTAAGGTGTTTTGAACCTGTTTTGTCAGCGACTTTTGGAAATGCTTTGCCTACTGCCAACATATCACCATGACAGTCAAAGCAGGTTTTACCCGCAGTGAACATTCGATCATTGTAAAGTTGCTCACGATGACCTGCATGGCAGCGTACGCAATTCTCCTCAGCAGGTAATTGTTTGCCGTCTTTATCGAAAGTTGGAAACAGGGTGTTCGGATTGATTTCAGCATTCGGGGCGCGTTTCGTCACTTTTGAAACGTCAAATCTTACGTGACGACCATTAGCATCACGCACAATATCAGTCTTGTCTGCGTTGTACTGCAACTGACCATGAAACATGTGCATACTTCGCGTGTAACTTGCACCATCACCGGCGTGTGCGCCAAACTCAGCATCGTTGTAAGTCGTTGTATTATCTTCTGAGAGCGGCCATTTATACATTGAAGTAACATGGCAATTGTTACAGGTGTATGGAACATCCCACCAATAAACATCCTTACCTGTAATTGTACTTTTACTTGTAACCCCCTTTTCCATCCATTTCGTGAACATTTGTCCTGAAGTGTAGTATCCATGTGTTTCATTGATATTCATCAATGCAGCCCACTCTTGATCAAATAAACTTTGACTGTCTGGATTGATATGTGTGTCTGGATTTAGAGCCGCTGCTTCCTTTAAATTCAGATAGGTAGGCACTGTTGCATCAATCATTGCGGAGTCTGGCGTGCCATCACCTGGTTTGAAGACAACGCTGGAATTGGCGGCAATCTTACCTTTTGCGTGGCATCCTCTGCATTGCAAATCACGGCTGTTGCTTAATACCGCATCTGTTTTAGCAAGCGTAGCCACACCACCTTTTGTTTTCACATTGACCCGTAACAAGGGTTTTGGATTTACTCGTCCTACATCATCGACATCGGTAATAGGTACCGTTTGAGCGACAAACACCTGATTATTACCGTCGAACGACGTGAAGGCTTGAGCATCGTTAGCGACATAAGGATTATTCACTCCTGGCATATATGCGCCATGCGTTTGGCTTGCAGATACTTTTGACATAGCGATTTTTGCATTGCTTACATAATAATCGTATTGACCTTTGGCACCATCTGCTGTCCAGTTAGCGTCCGTTTCTTTCATCAAATCATAGCGAGCAAAATCATCTAGCGTAAAGTAGGGAAAGTAGCCCTCGTCTGGTTTGGGCAAGCCATCGGTTCCTTCTTGCCAGATATGTCCCGCCACATAATAATTTTGCATAAAAGAAGTGGCTTTGTAATCGGCAGCGGTAGCATTGAGGTCGGTAGGCAAACGGAGCGGGGTTTCCCACTGATCCGTTTTCTGTATGGTTGAAGACAGTAGCGAAGAAAACTTGGTGATGTCTTTGTTCAATGGATAGTTCTGACTTGTCGAATTGATAGAACCTGCACCGACAGGGTCGCTAGGATTAGCAGCCGCAGAATACTCTAGTTCAACATCGTCTTCGCCCAAAATTCTCGGTCCCGTTGTTGCACCTACACTGCCTTTTTGAATAACGAGAGCATTTAACGTATTCAACAAATGGTTATAGGTTACGAATTCGAAATTGCGAGCTGCAATATGATCTTGAGCGTGCTGCATAGTTTGATCTTGAAAGGGCAATACCACTAAATCACGTTTAACCCCTTTCGTTCCACTACCACGTTGAGGCGCATCTGCCAGTGATTGTTGAACCATATTCGCTACACCAGATGGTGCAATTGGAGGCGTTCCAACTTGTACATCCACTGAACTTTCACAGCGTCGTTTCAGTGCATCCGTTGCTGAAAATCGCACCCGATAGGTGCTGTTATCTCGGACAAATTGTGTATTTGTCGCCAACGTAGTCGGGCGTTTGTAAGTTGTCGGATAAGTTGGATTTGCACTTTTGACAGGCTCACCCATTGCCCCGCCTCCGAAATCCCATTCATAAGTCAAAGGCTGTGCCGTGTTATCTCTGAGCGTTGCGCGTGCTTTGATTGTTGGCGGTTAAATGTGTGCCAGAGATGGGCGTAGTAATGTTACAGGTAGGAATTTTTTTGCATTCGCTCGGTGCGCCACTGACAGATTTACTGACACTATAGTTACTAATTCTTGCTTCAACACTACAAGGGATTTGTCCGAGTTGAGCTAGCGGGATGCTGAACGTTTGCGTTTTGCCAGCAGGAGCTTGTCCTAAAATCCCGCCGCTGCCATGTAACAAGGTCAACGTACCACTAACATTACCTTCTATTGTGGCATTAACAATCAATGAGCGAGTTATTGGGTTATAACTGGCTGAACTAATAGCCAGTGGTGAAGCGGCTTTCATATCAGTAGCATGAACAATCGGCGATGCGACTGCCATTGCCGTCACCATTGGCATAAGCGCAATCAATCCAATCCTGCGTTTTTGTCGAAGTGGCGGTATTTTTTTATTGGGCATAAGCCCTCCTAATTTTGAAAAATGGTTTTGTGTAAAAACGCTACCAATGACCGGCAACGTCAGGTAGTTCGCAAAAATTACACCCTTTAAAATTAAGTTCTAAATTCAATAGATTAGAGTTATTTTCAATCGAAAAAGTTAGATTGTTATGCGCCATATCGCATATTTTTATTTTTAAAATGAGCGATATAACGCAGTTGAAATGGTTTTTTATACGCAATACTACTTGCAAAATGGAACTCATCTATAATGCACGCCATTTTCAGTCTTAACCCTTGCCCACAGCGGCAACTTTTAAAAAATGAGTTTGAGTTAATTATGTTCATGCGATTTATTTATAAATTTTCGTCGCCGCCCTATTTTTACGCGATAAGCGGCAAGATGCTGCCGTGGCTGACGGCATTGTTTTTTGTACTATTGAGTTACGGTTTGTACGGCGGTTTGGTAACGGCACCTGCGGATTATCAACAAGGCGATAGTTTTCGGATTATTTACGTTCACGTTCCAGCAGCGTGGATGTCGATGTTTATTTATGTCGTGATGGCAATTAGCGGCGGCATTGGGCTAGTGTGGCGCATCAAACTCGCGGAAATCGTTAGTATCAGTAGCGCGTCCGTCGGCGCAAGTTTTACGTTTTTAGCTTTAGTCACCGGTTCACTCTGGGGAAAACCGATGTGGGGTGCGTGGTGGGTTTGGGACGCACGATTAACGTCTGAATTGATTTTGTTGTTTTTATATTTAGGTGTTATCGGACTTTATAACGGCATCGAAGATAAACGTACCGCGTCGCGTGCTGTGGCAATTTTGGCGTTAGTCGGTGTGGTAAACATCCCGATTATTCATTATTCGGTCGAATGGTGGAACACGTTGCATCAAGGTGCAACCGTCACAAAATTAGACAAACCTTCGATTCACATTGATATGCTGATTCCATTGTTGGTTATGGCTGGCGCGTTTAAAGTCTATTATTTCATCGCGCTTTTATTGCGCTGCCGTAATGAATTATTAGAACGCGAACCAAATGGAAAATGGATTGATGAGTTATTGGAGAAAGTGAAATGAGCGACTTTTTTGCAATGGGTGGTTACGCTTTTTACGTCTGGACTTCTTACGGATTGACGTTTGTGTTGATGTTTATCGGCGTAATTAAACCGTTGATGGCAAACAAACAAATTTTGCGCGGCTTATTGTTAAAACGGAAACGGGAGCAAAACGGATGAGAATCATAAAACAAAAGCGTTTGACCTTAATTTTATTGATGGTTGCGGGGATTTCGATTGCGACTTTTTTTGGATTGCGTGCGTTTAACGATAATTTGATGTATTTCTTTTCAGCAACAGACGTTGTTGAAGGCAAAGCTCCGAAAGACCATTTATTTCGTTTAGGCGGCA
>JAQTOX010000049.1 GCA_028713055.1 Methylococcales bacterium
GAAGTATTTGTCACCGAAGATGGTGCAGAAACGGATTTAGACTTAGGGCATTACGAACGGTTTTTAAAAACCACGATGTCTAAAAAGAACAATTTTACGGCGGGTCAAGTTTATGATTCGGTGTTGGGTTATGAAAGACGTGGCGGGTTTTTAGGTGGTTCAGTACAAATCATTCCACACATTACCGACGAAATTAAACGCCGTGTTTATGCTAGTGCTGAAGGTGTTGATGTTGCCTTAATTGAAGTGGGTGGTACGGTAGGTGATATTGAATCGTTGCCATTTTTAGAAGCCATTCGTCAAATGCGTTTTGAACTCGGTGGCGAACGCTCGTTGTTTATTCATTTAACGCTTGTGCCATATATTCGCAGTGCAGGCGAAATTAAAACCAAACCCACGCAGCATTCTGTTAAAGAATTACGCACGATTGGGATTCAACCCGATATTTTAATTTGCCGCTCAGAGTTGCCGATTCCTGTAATTGAACGTCGCAAAATCGCCTCTTTTACCAACGTGGAAGAACACGCCGTTATTTCTGCGATTGATGCCGACACGATTTATCGTATTCCGTTGATGTTACACGAGCAAGGTTTAGACGAAATCGTGGTACGTCGCTTGCGTTTAGATGCACCGCCCGCAGATTTACACGAATGGCACACCGTTTTAAAAGCTCTTTCGGAATCGAAAGAAGAGGTGAGCATTGCAATTGTCGGTAAATATGTCGATCACACCGATGCGTATAAATCGATTAACGAGGCGTTAATTCACGCGGGGATTCGTAATCGTTTGAAAGTCAAAATTGTTTATATTGATTCTGAGCTTATCGAAGACGAAGGCGTTGCACGATTAGAAAATATCGATGCGATTCTTGTCCCGGGTGGTTTCGGTGAACGTGGTGTCGAAGGGAAAATTGCAACTGTACGTTATGCACGTGAAAACAAAATCCCCTATTTAGGCATTTGCTTAGGAATGCAGGCGGCGGTGATTGAATTTGCACGAAATGTCGCCGATTTAGAAGGCGCACATAGCACGGAGTTTTTGCCAAATTCGCCACATCCCGTTATTTGTTTAATTACTGAATGGATGGGGGAATGTGGAAATTTACAAACTCGCGATGAAAATTCAGATTTAGGCGGTTCAATGCGTTTAGGAAGTCAACAATGCCGTTTGTTACAAGACACGTTAGCGCATCAAACATATCGGAAGGATGTCATTACAGAACGTCATCGCCATCGTTACGAATTTAATAATCAGTATATTGAAAAATTAGAGGCGCATGGATTACGTTTTTCAGGTAAATCTATAGATGGGCGTTTGGTTGAAGTCATCGAAATTCCCGATCATCCGTGGTTTATCGCGTGCCAATTTCATCCCGAATTCACGTCCACACCACGTAAAGGGCATCCGTTATTTTCAGGATTTGTTCGAGCGGCATTTGAGAATAAAAAATGAAACTATGTAATTTTGAAGTCGGTTTAGAACACCGCTTTTTTCTAATCGCAGGAACGTGTGTAATTGAAAGTGAACAAATGGCGTTAGACACGGCGGGCTATTTGAAAGAATTAACAGACCGTTTAAACATTCCATTTATTTACAAATCATCATTCGACAAAGCAAATCGTTCGTCCCATGAAAGTTTTCGAGGTTTGGGTGTTGAAAAAGGTTTGGAAATTCTCGAAAAAGTGAAAAAACAAATCGGCGTACCTGTTCTTACCGACGTACATGAAGATACACCACTTGCCGAAGTTGCGTCAGTTGTTGACGTGATGCAAACACCTGCATTTTTGTGTCGGCAAACCAATTTTATTCAAGCGGTTGCCGCGCAAAATATCCCTGTAAATATCAAAAAAGGGCAGTTTCTCGCACCGTGGGATATGGTGAATGTAGTCAATAAAGCAAAAGCCACCGGTAATGAACAAATTATGGTTTGCGAACGTGGCGCGTCGTTTGGTTATAACAATTTAGTTTCAGACATGCGTTCGCTTGCCGTGATGCGTGAAACAGGTTGTCCAGTGGTTTTTGATGCGACACACTCGGTGCAATTACCTGGTGGACAAGGCACGAGTTCAGGTGGTCAACGTGAATTTGTGCCTGTTTTAGCGCGAGCGGCGATTGCCGTAGGAATTGCAGGTTTATTTATGGAAACACATCCAAATCCAGCCGAAGCTCTAAGCGATGGCGCGAATTCATGGAAATTAAGTGAAATGGAAGGATTGCTAGAAACCTTGCTTGCGCTGGATGACGTAGTAAAACGACCAGGTGTTGTTTTGTAAGAAATCTGTATGAAAAAAGGCGGCGTTGTATGAACAACGCCGCCTTTTTTATTGCAATAAAATTAACTATAAACTGGAAATCTGGCACATAAGTTTGATACTTTTTCTCGCACAGTAGAAATCACGCTTTCATCTTCCATATTTTCCATCACGTCACACATCATTTCTGCAATTTCAATCATTTCTACTTCTTTGAAACCACGTGTTGTGGGAGCTGGTGTACCAACACGAATACCGCTAGTGACAAACGGCGATTGTGGATCATTCGGTACAGCATTTTTATTAACCGTGATATGCGCTTTGCCCAATGCCGCATCCGCCGCTTTACCTGTGATGCCTTTTGCAATCAACGACACCAACATCAAATGATCATCCGTACCGCCTGAAACTACATCGAAACCACGTGCCATAAATACTTTCGCCATCGCACGGGCGTTGTTAATGACTTGTTGCTGATAAATTTTAAATTCGGGTTCCATTGCTTCTTTGAACGCGACCGCTTTTGCTGCGATAACGTGCATCAATGGACCACCTTGAATACCAGGGAATATATTGGAATCGAATTTCTTTTCGAGTTCTGGATTGCTTTTGCACAAAATCAAACCACCACGAGGACCTCTTAACGATTTATGTGTCGTACTGGTCACAACGTCAGCAATCGGCACTGGATTCGGATACAAACCAGCGGCAACTAAACCTGCAACGTGCGCCATATCAACAAATAAATATGCACCAACTTTATCGGCGATGTCACGAAAACGTTGCCAATCCCAAATCCGTGAATAGGCTGAAAAACCCGCAATAATCACTTTGGGTTTATGTTCTAACGCTAAACGTTCGACTTGGTCATAATCGATTTCGCCCGTCGTAGGATTCAAACCATATTGAATCGCGTTATAAATTTTGCCAGAAAAATTAGGTTTTGCGCCGTGTGTCAAATGTCCACCATCCGCTAAACTCAACCCCAAAATTGTGTCGTGTGGTTGCAATAACGCCATAAAAACCGCCATGTTTGCTTGTGAACCTGAATGCGGTTGCACATTCGCGTAATCTGCACCAAATAAAGCTTTTGCACGGTCAATGGCGAGTTGCTCAACTTTATCGACAAATTCACAGCCCCCATAATAGCGTTTGCCTGGATAACCTTCGGCGTATTTGTTGGTGAGTTGTGAACCTTGCGCTTCCAAAACACGCGGACTCGCGTAATTTTCAGACGCAATCAATTCGATGTGGTCTTCTTGACGCTTGTGTTCATCCTGAATGGCTTGGTGTAATTCGCTGTCGAAATCTGCAATCGTCATCGATTTTTTAAACATGCTGATGTTCCTAATAAGTTAAATTTGAAAGGTGAAATCAGCGCATAGTGTATCAAACTTAAATACTTAACCGCACCCCAATCCAACCCGAGCGAGGTGCAGCAGGTGAAATGAAACGTCCATCGTTATATTCAGCTCCCAAAACGTCACTTGCTTGTCCATAAACCCCGAACGTACTGTAATTTGTATCAAAAATGTTATTCACTTTGCCAAACACGGCGAAATTCTTGGTGAATTTATATTCGGCTGTACCGTTGAAAACCCAATAACCTGCTAATGGTGCAGTCATGTTGCTTTCATCTCCACGAAAAACTTGATTACCGCTGTACATTCCATTGATTCCAAGCGACGCCTTTTTCCACAAATCAACACTCAACGCGGCTTTAAAAATATGCGCGGGAATACTCGAAATTTTATCGCCTTTTTGAACTTGAACAATTTCATCCGCATTCAACGGATTTTGAATGTTAAAACCATTCAGATATTGCGCGTTCAAATAAGTGTAATGCGTGGAAAAATGCCAATCATCAATCGAGCTAAACAAACTTTCTTTATCAATCGATGTTCCTGCTTCGATGCCATAACGCTGCGTTTGTCCAACATTACTGAAATAACCTTGACTGGCGATATTTCCCGCACGATGAAAAATAATGTCGTTGTTATTCACAGCGTGAAAATAACCCAAATTCCAATCCCATTTTCCATCATCAACGAGCTGATTTAAATTGCCACGAAAACCGCCTTCCCATGTTTTCGCTACGACTTGTTGCAACGGTGGGTCTGATAAAAATGAATTCGGTAATTTACACGGAGCTTCGGGGTCGGCACAGCTTAATTCCATTGGTGTTGGCGCACGCGCTGATTCGGCGTAATTACCGTAAACATTCACATTCGCCAACACTTGATACGTCAAACCCGCTGACGGATTCAACCGTTCAAAAGCGTGCTGACCGTTTAAATTCTTTTCAGCATTGTTGATATATTGGTCTTTCATATCAACACTAATGTGGTTGTAACGCCCTGCAATTGTGGCGGCGAGTTTTTCAGTAATTGAAAATGTATCGGTTAAAAACACGCCAACGGTTTCGGTTTTTGCGTTCAAACGCACTTTTGATTCATCGACATAAATGCCACTGCCAATCGTGCCACGATTTGCGCTTAATGAACCCAATTCGGTATTTGACGAAAAATGTGTCTCTGCCGCGTCGTAACTTGCTCCAACGGTTAAATTATTTTCATGCTTGAATAAATCACCCGTGAAAGCGGTTTGCAATGTGCCACCTTTGCTACGCATTTGGGTTGCACTAGAATTTCGTGTTGCACCATCGACCGAATCACTAAATACAACTGGATTACCCTTTGTATCAATTACCGGTGTTTCGCCACACAACAAACCCGAATCATCATCACATTTGCCATAATCGCTGTTATCACCGTTAAACGTTTTCATACGATTTTGGCGAAAATAGGTGTTACCGCTAACTTCAATGTTATTCGTCACGTCGTAACTGCCCGAAAGTTCGGAGAAAAACATCTGCGTAATCGTTTGGTCGTATTGGGTAAAAATCGCGTGCCGATTTTGCGCTAACAATTGAATCGGCGTTGGGCCATTGCCGCGCATGTCGTTATCGTTTGCCCCCAATGTTAAATCGAGTGAACCTTTATCACCGCGCCAACTCAATGTTCCAAAACCTTGATCGGCTTTTGTCGGTGAAAAATCACGCCACCCGACTTCTTCAAAATGATGCAAATCGAAAAAATAACCCCAAGTGCCATTGTTCCAACCGCTCGTTAATTCTTCCGAATGTCTGCCAAACGAACCGCCATAAACTTCAATTTGGTGTTTAGGTGCAGAAAACCCCGTTTTCGTTTTAATCGCAATCGCGCCACCGAGCGAATTCAAACCATAAACGGGATTTGACGAATACATTGCCATCGAATCAATCGCACCTTGTGGAATTAAATCCCAATTCACGGTGTCGCCAAACGGTTCATTAAAACGTACACCATTCACATACGTCGATAGCCCTTGGGGTAATCCCATCAATGGTGAGGCAACAAATCCACGGTAATGAATGTCGGGTTGCAATGGATTATTTTGTGCTTCATTGACGTGAACACTGCCCAAATAACGGTTGATATATTCAGAAAGCGAAATCGTCTTTGCATCATCAAGTTGCTGACTAGAAACGGTTTGTACGGTAGTCGGTAATTTTTCTGCTGCGATATTGTTATCACCCACTGGTGAAACACCGACGACATTCATAATGCCTAAATCTTGTGGTTTGTCTTCGGCTAAAACCGATTGTGAAACGGCAAGTGTGAAAACGGTATAAATAATTTTTTTCATTCTAAATCGACCTAACTGCTGAATTCATTGCTTTGAATAATAAACAGCTTGATGCTCAAAAACTACAGGGCAAGACAGAAAAGGAATTTTTCCCGACACAAAAAAGCCGCGTATCTTTTTGTGAAAGAATGCGGCAAGAAGTTTAAATTGTATGTTTATGTTCTGTACGGAATTGCAGAACGCCGAATGACGACATCATTCATATCATGAAAAGCAAGAAATTCTTTTAATCCACGCTCTAATAAATCACTGGTTTCAGGAGCAAGAATTACTTCACGGATTACAAGGGGGGATTGTTCTCCTAACCCTACATATAATTGATCAGAAGATACATATGGGATTATCTTTGAATTGGTGATACGGAATTTTTTAGGTAATGTTTTTTCGAGAAGTTGGAGCATTTCAGGATTTTCAACATAAGCAAGACGAAATTCTCGCTCTGTATAAAAGGCTGAATTTTTGAAAAATACAATAAGTTCAATTAGTCGTTCCGCCTTATGATAAACATCTGGAATTCGTTCAAGTCTATTGGCTTCATAATCAACCTCATAGGCTTGAACTAAATGATGAAGGCATATGGAAATGAGTTTACCCTGTTTAACTCTATCGTATTCGATTGCCTGTAAATTGGCTCCATTACTGTGCATTGCTAAATCATGCGGTTTAAACCCCAATGCAATATTTCCATAAGCTCGCCATTGACTGAGGCTATCACCATCAGCAGAGAATGAAGCAATACATACGCGATTTTCAAATTGCCCAATATTGTTTTCCCACGCTTGTAGAAGATCTAAAACAATCTGTTTGTCTGTTAAGTTAAGTATTTCAGATGCCACCTCACGAATTATGTCAATTCCATAAGTGAGTTCGTGTTTATCATTTAGGTATGAATAATCTGATAACCACAATGAGCGATTTTGAACTATTCCTGCAAACCCTTCTAACGAGGTGTAGTGGTATATGAGCTTAGGGGGTTCTTCCGTTTCAATAAGTTTGAATCGACGAGCTTCATTCCACAGAGTTTTAAGTGTCCCAAACCAATTGGGTAAGTAGTTACTATCCCATGTGTAATAACTACCGCCAAATGGTGATACCCATTCTCGACGTGTATAAATAGTTCGTGGCTTTCCATCATTCATGATAATGCTTTCTTCTTCAAAGCAATTTTCAGAAAGTCCATTTTCGCAATCAGGCCATGGGCATGGGAAACAATCTTTTATTCCGTGTCTTTCACAAACTAATCTGTGTACTATTTGCGGTCGTAAAATTTTCATAGAGAATTAAATTTATTCATATTGCGTAACAAAAAGTTAAGGAACTAAGGAACGTACTATCATCTTACAATTGCGATAAAGAGTAAGACTCAATAATTCAACAATCAATAAAATCACGAATCAAGAAATTTTACTCAAAAAAAAACCACGATATTTCTCAACATCGTGGTAAGAAGTACGAAAATGAGAACTCAACTCTCAAAACTAAACGTCAGCGCATTTTAAAGTTGTGCCGTTTGAAAACCTATAGGACTTTTTCCTAAACTTTATTTCATCAAATTCAACAATAACGCAATATGCGCCAATTCTGCCATCGAGGAAACGTTGAGTTTGCTACGAATGTTTGTGCCGTAATTGGCTATCGTTTTATAGCTTAAACACAATTGTTCAGCGATTTTATGCGGTGTTAAACCTTCGGCAAGCATCAAAAAAACGTCAAATTCGCGCGGTGAAAATGAATCGATAATAGCTTGGTAATCGGTGGAATTTTCAGTGTTTCCTTCATCATCAATTAAATTGGGTTCGACATATATTTCACCGTTGAAAACTTTTTTTATCGCCGTAATCAATACCTCTGGATGCGCGTGTTTACAAATATAACCTCTTGCACCTGCATTCAACGCTCGTTGCACATAGACTTTTTCATGATGGACACTAAACACAATAATTTTTGCATCTTCATACCGCAAAACTAATCGGCGTGTTGCTTCTAAACCGCCAATTCCCACCATCGATAAATCCATAATCACTACGTCAGGCTGTAATTCACCGTAAAGTTGTAAAACTTGCTCGCCACGTTCTGCTTCGGCAATGACTTCAATTGTTTCTTCGGTGGCTAGCAATAAACGAAAACCTGCGCGAACAATAGCGTGGTCATCGACAAGAATGACAGTTATTTTTTTTGTATTCATAGTGGAATATTTACTCGAATGGTCATGCCATTTTTAGGTTTCGTTTCAATAAAAAAATCACCATTCAAACTGCGAATGCGCTCACGCATACTCAACAAACCGAAGCCATTTTTTATGTTTTGATTCTCGCAACCTTGTCCATTGTCAGAAATCGTTAATGACAATTGATTTTTCTCAATCGTTAGATCAATAGAAGCCTGATTTGCTTGGGCATGACGAACAATATTGGTTAAACATTCCTGCACGATTCTAAAAATATGAATACTGATCGTTTCGGGCAATGATTCAACAGCCTCGTCGCAATTAAAATGAATAAGCAAATCAGGATGACGTGTGTGCCAATGGTTGATTAAATCATCAAGCGCGGCTTTTAAACCTAACTCAGTCAAAACCAACGGATGTAATTGTTGCATCATTGAACGCACGACAGCCATTAAGTGGTCACAGATTTCAATGACGGCTTCGGTACTTTGTTTGATAAGTGAATTTTGCGTATTTTCAGCGCGGGCAATTGCCACAGTCATCACTTTAATCGCGGTCAATGATTGACCTAATTCGTCGTGCAATTCTTGCGCGAGACGCTGGCGTTCATTTTCTTGAATGGTTAAATTATGTTGCGTCAAAGCGCGATTTTCTTGCTGGCTGGTATTTAATTTTTCAATCAAGCGGTTAATCGCCCAGCCAATTCGATTCATTTCGTCACTTGAAAAAGAGGGCAAATAATTTTGATAATCACCCAGTTCAACCCGCTCTAAACCTTTCACAATGACCGTAATCGTTTTTAATATCCGCTTGAAAAAAACATGAATCACCAAAAAAATCAGTGCAATCAGCAAAAATAATAAACCGAAAAATGCCACACTTTCTTGCCATGCTTCACTGATTTCATTGAGTGGATTGGCTTCAATTAAGACGATTAACGCTTGTCCATCATTTGTTATTAAAGTACGTTCGATTTGAATCGGTGAACTAGCGACCAAATTCACAAACCATTTTGGTGGATTCGAGGGTATTCGAGGAACAGTGGATTGTGAAACATTTAACACCTGACCAGAAGGTTCTTTGAGCTGAATTCGTAAGTGGCGTGTTTCTTTTAAAGAATTGAGTTGCGCGAGCCATTCGGTTCGCGCATTAGTTTGTGAGAGGTTAAATGTTATGAGTTGTACAGCCAAATGAATCGAGGATTGCATTTCGTCTTGAACAGAACGTCTGGCTTGCCAAAGTGTCACTGTCCCTCCGATAACGAATATGCAACACACCAAAAATAAAATATGGCTGTTGATTTGATAACGAAGGGTGTTTTTTTTCATGTCATAAAAGCAAATCGGCACTCGATAAGTTATTTACGCCACTTAATTGAACGACAAATTCCGCTGAAGAAGTATCTGCGTTAGTGTTAATCAACAAATAACCGTTTGATTTGTCAAAGCGCACTTGAGCGGCACCCGTAAAATCATCCGTTGTGACGAATTTCAACGGTTGTCTATTCGCTATTTTTTCGTTGCCATCAAATTTTGAAAGATCGATTTTGTCACCATCTGAACTATTAAAATCTTGAATCGCGTCGTAAAACTTTGAACCATCAAAAGAGGTCGTCGTCTTTTCGGTGAAAATAAACGTATCTTTGCTAGATAGCCCCACAAATTTATCGACCTCTGTCGTACTGGCTAATTTGTCACTTTTTGCGGTACCAATTACGACGTTAAAACTACTGTCATTGAAAGCAACTTTTTCGATATTTTTCAACGTATCGGTACCATCTTTTATCGTGTCATCATTGCCAACATAAGCAATTTGTATGGTTTCGCCATCCGAATCAATAGTAATTTGGTAGTCATTTTGACTCTCGTCAAATTTGGCTTGATCAATGCCATCGCCACCATCTAAAACATCATCGCCATCACCGCCCGATAAAGTATCGTTACCGCCATAGCCAAACAATTTGTCGACACCAGAATCGCCCATGAGTTCGTTATTACTTTCATTGCCCTCCAACGTATTATCCAGACTGTTGCCTGTTCCATTGATTTCTTTATTGCCTTGCAATTTCAAGAATTCAATCGTTGGATTCTTACTCAAGTCGAATGTTTCGGACGTTAAAATCATGTCCGTTCCCGGGTCGCCAGCTTTTTCATCAATCACGTCTCCGTCATTGTTGAGAATGTAAGTATCACTGCCAACGCCACCTACCAATAAATCTTTGCCGAACCCACCGTCCAATGTATCGTCGCCAATTCCACCATATAACGTATCCATACCAGAGCCGCCGATTAAACTGTCATCACCTTGATCACCGGAGATTTTGTTATTACCGTCATCACCCATACCCTGAAAATTGGCTAGACCCGAATAAATGACATTTTCAACATTTTTGAAATTTTGCAAATCCAATTTTGCTTGCGTGGTTAGGATAGTATCGTTACCACTTTTTACGTCGTTGCTCTCAAGAATTTTGTCGTCGATATTGTCAACCGAATAAGTGTCGTTACCGTCACCACCAGCCATCGTATCTGTTCCTTTGCCGCCATCGAGACTATCATTCCCATTGCCGCCATCGAGACTATCATTCCCATTGCCACCATCGAGATTATCGTTACCACTGCCACCAATTAGAGCATCTTTGCCATCACCACCTGATAAGGTGTCATCCCCATTGCCGCCATCAAGCGAATCATTACCCGCATCCCCGCTTAGGCTATCATTACCGGCAAGTCCTTCCAGTGTGTCGTTTCCAGTGAGTCCCACTAAAAAATCATCTCCATCGGTTCCTTTTAATTTGTCGTCTCCCTCTGTTGCACCCGCTAATGAAGAAATGGGAGCTTTTTGTATGGTGTCTGTAGCATCACTCGTAGCACTTTCTACGGCACCTAAACCATCAGTGTAAGAGACTTGTACTTTGATATTTTTATCCACATCACTCTTGGTGAGCGTATAGGTTGCACCTGTTGCGCCTTTAATTTCCGTGTCATTATTGAACCATTTATAACTAAACGTTCCCAATGTATTGGCATCGGCTAATGTTGAAACTACCGACAACATCTGACCTTGTTGAAGTATTCCATCAATCGAAACTGTGCCGGTGTGGAGTATTTGCGGCTGCACTTTTAGTGGTGAAACCAACTTTGTCGGCGTACTGGTTTCGTTTTCTGTTTTACCCAAGCCATCTACATAACTCACTTTAACTTTTATGGCTTTACCCACATCGGCTTTTGTTAATGTATACGTTGCACCTGTCGCGCCTTTGATTTCTGCACCATTATTCAGCCATTTGTAACTGAAATCTCCCAATGTATTGGCATCTGCTAATGTTGAAACGACCGATAAAATTTCACCTTGTTGAGGTGTTCCATTGATTGAAACTGTACCTGTGTGGGGTGTTTGAATTTGTACAGAAATACTCGTGTCATTTACTGAAACCGTCGCAGTTTTTGAAGCATCGTCATTTAACGTGGCAGTTAATTCTTCTACGCCTTCGGTTAAATTGTCGGCGATAAAACTAATTGGAATACTCGCCATTCCATTTTTATCAACAATAAAGACCGCGTCAGGTAAGCCACCCAGTACATCGGCATCTGAAATTACGCCGTCAAATTTAAAAGAAACTTTAGTATCAGCCGCGACATTTTTAGTGGTTAACGTAAATGTCGCAATTGATGCGTCATCGTTTTCACCTTCATCTACCGTAGCTTTATCAACTTGTAGCGTGTACGACGGTGACAGGGCTTTTGGTGGCACTACAAGCTTTGTTGCAACACTGGTTTCTGCTTCTGTTTTTTTCAAACCATCGACATAACTCACTTTAACTTTGATAGTTTTACCCACATCGCTATTTGTAAGTGTATAAGTGGAATTTGTTGCCCCTTTAATTTGCAGATCGTTTTTTAACCACTGATATTGGAATGCACCCAAGCCGTTTACATCTTTTAGTAGGGTTGTGTTAGCCGTTAGCGTTTCACCTTGTTTCGGCGTACCTTTGATAGAAACAGTACCTGTGTGAGGAACTTGCTTTGGTGCAGCACCACGACTGGTATCATTAACAGCAACAGTCGCACTTTGTGATGGGTCATCCGATAATGTGAGTGTTAAATTTTCTACACTACCGTCGGTGAATTTATCTGCTAAGAAATTTATAGGTAACGATGCTTTGCCATTCGCATCCACAACAAAACCGTAGTTTGTTGAGGATAATCCACCCGCTACATCCGCATCTGAAATTGTCGAACCGTCGAAAGTAAAAGGAACTACACTGCCTTTTGATAAATTCGTTGTTTCTAATTTAAAAGTAGCTTTCGCACCTTCGTTAACGGTTGGCTTATCAACACTTAAACTATACGTTGGCACAGGGTTTTCTACCGTCACATCAATAGTAGTCGTGTCACTTTGATTACCAGCAGCATCAATAGCGACAGCTGTAATGTGTTCTAATCCAGAGGCGTAATTTGACGGTTCTACAGAATATGCCCATGCGCCATTGTTATCAACCGTAATTCCACTAGACGTTGAACCATCAGCAAACGTTAACACAACTTGTGATAACGCTTCTGCCGTACCCGTCAAAACAACGCCCGCATCTCTTTCGTAGAGTTCAATCATGTTGTCGCCAGTAACTGGATCAATTACTGGTGCTTCGGGAGGGATGACATCCGCCACATCAACGGTTATATCTTTTGTTGTTGGAGAGCTTACATTTCCCGCTGCATCGGTAGCAAAGGCTTCAATCGTCAATGTACCGTTCACAATTATGTCGGCGGGTAAGATATACGACCAAGTGCCATAATTTGTGTCAACAGTCGCTTCTGCTGCTTCCCCACCATTTAGTACGATAGACACGCTAGAACCAATTTCAGCCGTTCCCGTAACAATCACCTCATTTGCCGCTTCAGTAGCATCGATAATGTCATCGTCGGCAACAACATCCATCGCTGGTGCATCAGGTGGAATGACATCAGCCACAGAAACGGTCACTTCTTTCGTTGCCCTATCGCTTACATTCCCCGCTGCATCTGTAGAAGTTGCTTCAATAATCAGTGTGCCGTTTTCTATGACTCTATCGGCGGGTAAGACATAAGACCATGTGCCATCTTCGTAAACGTCTGCCTCTGCTGCTACGCCACCGTTTAGCATGATAGAGACGGTAGAACCAATTTCAGTTGTACCCTGAACCGTCACTACCACGTTACTCGGCGATTCATTTGCATCGAGAATATCATCACCCGTAACAGGATCAATCACGGGGGCATTAGGTGCTGTGGTATCGATTAAACTAATTTCAGTTGTTGGTGAGGAAATACCGACATTACCCGCAGAGTCTGTTAAATAAGCACTAAAGAATTGTGTGCCATAGCCGGACATGTAATCACTACCTGTTAAGGTATAAGCCCAAGTGCCATCAGCAGTAACCGGAAATTGCACACTTAAAATTTGTTGTGTCGTACCATCGCTATTGTTTACACCAGAAACCAGCGTACACGTTGAATTCGCCTCACCTATACCGAAAATAGTTACTCCGTTTGCTCTTTCTTGATCAGTAATGACATTGTCTTCTGAAATCACAGCAATATAGGGGGCATCAGGTGCTGTGGTGTCGACAACAGGAGCCGTAGCGTCTGCAATAATTACCGCGACATCATCAGCACTTAACACAGAACCATCGGCAAAGCGCAACGATTCGACGTTGATTAAAGTGTCAGTGCCAAATTCAGGCACATAATCTACGACAATCTGTCCTGAGCCGTCATAGAAAAATGAATAGTCATAAAATGAGTAATCGAAAATAGCAGTATCGTCACCCACGCCACCATCTAAGATGTTATAACCCGCACCACCATTTAAAGTGTCGTTACCCGCGTTGCCTATCAGCGTGTCATCACCTGCAAAACCACTTATATCATCGGCAGTTAGACCGCCGACTATTTTTTCACTGTTCGCCGTACCTTTTCTGATAGCCATTTTTACATCCTCAAAAATTAAAGAAAAACTCGTTATATTCAATGTTGTTAAAGCCAATGAATTGCTAACCAAACCGTTTGTTGTGTAGCAATTGTCCACGCGACCCGGTGGCGCGTATGGGCGGGAATGAACCAATAATCGCCCACGTTTAACGTATGCTGTTCCATATTTTCGTATTCAACCACAGCTTGACCTTGCAACACAATAACCCATTCATTTTGAGTTTGAGCGTACCATTCGCCTACTGGCGTGCGGTGTCCTTCCGACACAATGCGTTCAATTCGCACGTTTTTGTTTTCGAGTAAAAGTGTGAAAAGTTCTTCCGGTAAATTGGTTGGAATATCGCTGAAAATGTTAGTGGTCATAAGTTTTTTCTGATAAACGCGCTTGCCATTTTGTTGCAATCGCTTTGAGTTCATCCATATCAAATGTAGTGAGTTGGCGTGATTTCAATAATTGCTGACCTGCCACCCAAACGTCCGAAACCTGTTGACGGCTGGTGGCATAAACAATTTGTGAAACTGGACAATACAACGGTTGCGTTTCCAATTCACTTAAATCAATAGCTATCACATCAGCGGCTTTGCCAATTTCTAATGAGCCAATTTTATGTTCTAAACCCAAGGCTTTCGCACCGTTAATCGTTGCCATACGTAACGCTGTCATTGCTGGAATTGCGCTCGCATCTTTTGAAACTGCCTTGCCAAGTAACGCTGCCGTTCGCATTTCACCGAGCATATCCAAGTCATTGTTACTCGCTGCGCCGTCCGTACCTAATGCGACATTCACGCCGGCTGCCAAACATTTTGCAACGGGACAAAAACCGCTCGCTAATTTCAAATTCGATTCGGGACAATGCACAATGCTTGCACCAACGTCCGAAAGCAATTGAATTTCCTCGTCGTTTAATTGCGTAGCATGAACGGCAATCAGTGAATCATTTACTAGCCCCAAATCATACAATCGTTGCATTGGACGTTGACCCTTTTCAGCAAAGGCGGATTCAACTTCGTGGGCAGTTTCGTGTAAATGAATGTGAACAGGTAAGTTAAAACCTTGCGCTAATTCGTTAATACGTTCGAGCGGTTCGTCTGAAACAGTATAAGGTGCATGAGGTGCGAAAGGTGTGCTAATCAATTCTGCTGCAAGTAATTCGTGATAGAGCGACACGCCTTTTTCAATATATTCGCCACTGTGTTGCGCCCAAACCGTGGGGAAATCAATCACAATTAAACCTAAACTAGCGCGAATGCCGCGTTGAATAGCTTGTTTTGCGGCGACTTCAGGAAAAAAATACATATCGTTAAAACAAGTTGTGCCACCGCGTAACATTTCAGCAATCGCTAAATCAGTACCGTCACGCACAAATTCTTCATCCATCCATTTTTGTTCGAGCGGCCAAATGTGGTTTTGCAACCAATCCATTAACGGTAAATCATCGGCAATACCACGCATCAACGTCATCGCGGCATGCGTGTGTGCATTCACGAAACCGGCGGTGAGTGCGTGAGTATTTAATTCGATTGTGTCATCACTTTGATAACGTTGTTTGGCTTGTTCGGTCGGTAATAGATCTAAAATTTTACCGGCATAAATTACCAAACTGTGGTGTTCATAAACTGCATTTTCGGGTTCAATCGGAATGATCCAACGGGCGTGAATTAAGGTGTCAACGTTTTGCATAGGAATTTTTTTAGGTTAAAGTGCGGTGTTACAACAAAATTAAAATAATAACATGACGCACTCCCTTTTTTGGCACGATTACGAAACCACCGGCACACATCCACAAAAAGATAGACCATTACAATTTGCAGGCTTACGAACCGATTTAAATTTCAATGTCATTGATGATCCCGTTTCGATTTTTTGTAAATTGAGTTTGGATATTTTGCCACACCCCGACGCCTGTTTGATTACCAAAATCACGCCGCAGCTTGCTAATGAAAAAGGCGTGAATGAAGCCGAATTCGTGCGTTTAATCCATGAACAACTCGCTCAACCACACACGTGCAGTTTGGGTTATAACTCAATTCGGTTTGATGATGAAATGACACGTCATGCGTTGTACCGTAATTTTTATGACGCGTATGAACGCGAATGGCAACATGGTAATTCGCGCTGGGATTTACTCGATGTTTTTCGTGCGGCGCAGGCTTTACGTCCTGATGGTTTTAAATGGGTTTATGACGACGAAAGAAAGCCGATTTTTAAATTAGACCAACTTACAGTTTCCAATAACATCCCACACAATAATGCCCATGATGCGCTTGCCGATGTTTATGCTTTGTTATCGTTAGCGCAATTATTACGTCGCGCCCAACCTCGATTATTTCAATTCCTATTTGAACATCGCACTAAAGCGCAAGCCTTGAAATTACTTGCTGTTGGCACAGGAACGCCAGCGTGTCACATTTCGGGAATGTATCCAGCGACCCAAAATTGTTTGGCGATTGTATTGCCGTTGTGTGTGCATCCGAAGAATGCAAATGAAATTATTGTTTATGATTTAAGTGTTGACCCTACGCCATTACTGACATTATCTGCTGAAGAAATACAACAACGTCTGTTTGTCGCTACTGAAGATTTACCCGAAAATGTGGCGCGAATTCCACTAAAAACCGTTCATATCAATAAATGCCCCGTGCTTGCACCAATG
Organism: Methylococcales bacterium; assembly: GCA_028713055.1. Taxonomy (GTDB): domain Bacteria; phylum Pseudomonadota; class Gammaproteobacteria; order Methylococcales; family Methylomonadaceae; genus UBA10906. The sequence goes on from JAQTOX010000049.1 coordinate 16,730, forward strand.
TCAGTTTTACGCGCAGAAGATGTGCAACGTTTAGGACTTGATGTTGAATTGTGTTTGAAAAATGGCGCGTTATTATCAGATGCTTTAAAGCAAATCCCCCCAACCCCCCTTCAAAAAGGGGGGCTTTTAACGGATAAAATTGCCGCTGTTTTTAATAAACCTTACGCCGATTCTTCAACTTCTGTGAATGTTGATTTGGCTCTTTATAGTGGCGGATTTTTTTCTGCCGTTGATAAAAAAGCCATGACACAAATTCGCAATACCGCACCCGAAAAATTGGCGACGCTTTCGTTCCGTTATGAGGATGCGCGTTTGCCAGAAATGCTGTTTCGTTATCGAGCGCGGAATTTTCCAAACACATTAACAGGTGAAGAATGGCACAAGTGGCGCGAGTTTTGTGTGTCTCAACTTACGCAATCTGATGCAGGTGCGAATATAGTGTTAAATAACTATTTACAGCGCGTTCAAGTTTTGCACGAACAAGGTGCAGATACTTTGATTACCAAAGCATTGCTCGATTATGCACATGAAAAAATGCAACATTTGGAAATTAAAATATGAGGATTTATGGCGGTTAAACGTATCGAACATATAGATGTGTGGCGATTTTTTGCTGTCATGCTCGTCATTCAAGAACACTTTTTACTCTTTAGTGGCGTAGACAAATACTGGTCACAAATCGAAATCTACTCGTTACAAATCGAACGCTTTGGCGAATTAGGTGTGTTGATTTTTTTTAGTATTAGCGGTTTTGTGATTTGCACTGCGTTGAATGCTGAAAAAAAGACCACAGGACAAATTTGTTTAAGTGCGTTTTATACACGACGATTTTTTCGGATTATGCCGCCGTTGTGGTTGTATTTGGCTAGCGTGATGTTGTTGAACATTGCAGGTATCATCGAAATTAGCGAACAGCAATTTTTAACGTCTCTGGTATTTTTGTGTAATTTACCTTTTGAAAATGGCTGTTCGTGGT
>JAQTOX010000165.1 GCA_028713055.1 Methylococcales bacterium
TTCTGAAATGTTATCGACGTAATACGCCGCCACATTTAACGGATTGATGACCGCATCCAACGTATCGTTCACACCTTTAACAATTTTTTGGAAATCACCTTGGTGTTTGCTCGCATCGGCACGGGTAGATAACCGCCCTTCGACTGCTGCTACAGCCAACATATTGGCATCAAGAACTAAGTTTTTAATGCTATCTCTCATCAAGATGAGATATTCGTGAATTTGATCATCATTTGAGGCTTTTGCCATTTCGGCAGTCATATCGCCATTTGCGATTTTTGTTACATACGCAACTAAATCAGACAACCAGCTATGCACTCCGTTAATGGCTTGCTTCATTTTATCGTGATCGCCTTTGCACGAAATCTCTACTTTTTGACGTAAATCCCCGCTTCGAATCAGCGAAAGAATACGATTGCCTTCCCCAATGGGGAGAAGAATTGCGTCTAGCATTTCGTTCACACCACGCACGACGGCTGCATATTCGCCTTGGAATTGCTCAGATTTGCCACGTTCTGACAATAAGCCATCTGCTGATGCAGTAGTCAAACGTTGCATTTCATTTTGCAATCCTTTCAGAGCGTTAATTACTTGAACTAAACTCTTAGATTGCTCATCATTTTCCGAACGCACATCAATTTTGACGGAAAAATCACCAGCCGCAATGCCTTTAGCTGCTTCGGTTTGTTGATTGATTGCATCAATACAAGCGTTTAAATTGTTTTTCAAAATGTTGAAATCACCATTGTAATTGTCGGTGATTCTTGCGGGAGTATTACCTTTAGAAATATTATCAACGTAATTTGCCGCCACATTTAACGGATTGATCACGGCATCCAAGGTATCGTTCACACCTTCTACAATTTTACGGAAATCACCTTGATGTTTGGTTGCATCGGCACGAGTTGCCAAACGTCCTTCAATTGCAGCAACCGACAACATGCTGGCATCTTCAACCATTAGTGAAATATTTTCTCGTAAAACAACGACACTTTCGTGTAATTTTTTGACCATGCCTTCTGGATTTTTTATTTTTAACTCTTTAGTCAAATCTCCATTTGCAACGGCTCGCAAAACATCAGTGACATCTCTGAATGCTGTGACATCGCTCCATTCGACAATCGTGTTGGTACGTTTACCATTTTTGTCAAACAACGGTGTTGCAGATAAAGAGAACGTGTGACCACCTAACGTAATTTCTGCCGTGATTTTTTGAGTCAAACCATCCATCATTTTGCGTTGATGAGCAGGATTTTTATGAAATAAATCCATGTTTTTGCCGACTAAATCTCGGCTAAACTGGGGAATATCTTTACAAATGTCCGATTCTGCTTTGGCAAACATTTCCATGAGAGCAGGGTTCATGTAAATGATATTGTAGTTTTCGTCAGCCAATTGGACACATGTTGATACACCTTCAAACAAATGTGGTAACAAACTGTTAACCTGCATGTTGTGTATCAATTCGTTAATTTTTGGAACAATTTCGCTATATTTCCCGCCCAAATCTGGGAGAGCTAAATGTTGACCTTGATTTCCTGATTTGACACTTTCAATAAGTGTATCGAGTGCAGCAATGATGGACATTTCTGCGGTTGGTGTTTCAGACATTTTTTTTTCCTCATTTTCAAAGTTATTAGAAAGCGTTTTTAAATCCGTCTCTGCGCTGTTTTTTTCCGTATCCACCCACGCCAGCGGGTCGTTAGTGGGAGGTTTTGGGAGTCTTCTTCGTCTCTCTGCCATGTTTTAGGTACTCCTACGTTTTTAAATGTTTTTGTCTTAACCAGTAATTCGTTAAAGAAAGATAGTCGTTAGCACCTGAACTATCTGGCGCATAATCAAAAATACTCCAACCATAACTAGGTGCTTCAGCGAGGCGTACCGATTTTCGAATAACCCCGCCCAACAAGTTGTCATTAAAGCGTTGCGTCAAACTTTCTCGAACTTCACGATGCACAACCAGACGTGCATCAAAACGGCAAAGGAGTAAACGTAATCGATTACGAGAAATTTTTTGCCGTTCCATCGTTTGAAACAACCTACTGACACCTTGCATACTTAAAAACTCGGGTTCGAGAGGCGTCAAAATCCAATCGGCTTGAGACATTAAATGAGCGACCGTTTGATTCCACACAGGTGGTGCGTCAATAATGAAAAAGCCATCATGTTTAATAGGAAAGTGAACCAAATTTGGCGTTATCGCTGGTTCGGGATCACCTGTAATAAGCGACAATTTCTCACCAATCACATGTGGCGTACCAGCACGATTGGCTAGCCAATCTGTAACATTCCAAAAAGAATCTTCAGCTTTTAATCCTAACGCAGCAGTTAAATGCGTTTGAGGATCCAAATCGACTAAGGTGACAGGAAAATCACCAAACCTTGATAATCCCACGCCTAAATTGAGTGCTGTTGTTGTTTTTCCAACACCACCCTTTTGATTAAAAATAAGAATGTTCATTTTTTTACATTTTTATTCGGCTTTTAAATTTAAAATCGTGCGTTGTAAATCAATAACCTGTTCTGAAACTAAGCGTTGAACATCAAGTAAAATAGCTACTTTATTACCTTGTTTTCCCAAGCCACGAATGACACCTTCTTGATTCGCACCAAATTGTGGTGGTTGGTCAATTTGACTTTCTGGAATTTCCATCACTTCACTCACGTTATCCACAATCAAACCGATTAACACACTGTTGATGTCCAAAACAATAATCACAGTCCGCTCGTTATAGGCTTCCTCAACCATATTGAAACGTTTACGAACATCCATCACAGGAATCACCTTACCGCGTAAATTGATTACGCCTTTAATAAAGGGCGGAACATCTGGAACTTCCATCACACGCTGCATTCCTACAATTTCTGTGACAAAATTGATACCAATTCCATATTCTTCTGTTCCTAACCCAAAAGTAAGGTACATGTCATTAATATCATTCTCATCGTTGAAAACTAAATTGAGTTCTTCATCTTCATTTTCACGTTTTTGACTGGTTTGATTTGTTGTAGTCGACATCTTTTTCTCCTGAAATTGCATTGTTATTTTTATTTATTAAATGCGTTTAATAGCGCACTAGGAATTTTTTCTAAAGGCAACATTTTTTCAACTGCGCCTAAATCGTTTGCAACTTGTGGCATGCCAAATACCACAGATGTTGCCTCGTCTTGGGCATAAGTACGTCCGCCTGCTTGACGAATTGCAAGCATTCCCGCTGCACCGTCTTTTCCCATCCCAGTCAAAATAGCCGCCGACACATTATGTTTTGCTTCACGCGCTACAGAATAAAACAACACATCTACAGCAGGACGGCTGTAATTAACCAAATCGCCTTCTTGTAATATGATTCGGTACTGATTTCCCGAACGAATTATTCGTGTGTGATATTGCCCACCTGGCGCAATTAACGCGACACCGCGCGTAATCACTTCACCATCTTCAGCTTCTTTAACGTGTATTTTGCATAAATTGTCCAATCGTCTCGCAAAAGTATCCGTAAATCCTGCGGGCATGTGTTGCACAATGAGAATGGAAGGAGAATCCGATGGAAACATTGGCATTATTCGAGTCAATGCTTCTACGCCACCTGTTGAAGAGCCGATGGCAATAAGACGTTCATGCTTCACATCAATTTGTCGAGAAGCAGAATAAGAAGCCTCTGGAATTAACATGTCGTGACGAATAATTTTTTTAACATTAACGGTTGCTGCCATTTTTATTCGTTCGTTAATGTCGTTCATTGACGAAGGTAATCTGTCAATCAAACCGAAAGTTGGTTTTGCGATAACATCCACTGCGCCCGCTTCTAAGGCGTCCAATGTAATACGTTTACCTTCTTGAGTAAGTGAACTCACGATAATAGTGGGCGTTGGCATCACAGCCATGAAATGTTTGAGAAACGTCAAACCGTCCATGCGGGGCATTTCTAAATCTAAAGTGATGACATCAGGCTGCAACTCCACCATTAAGTCTCTTGCTTCATAGGGATTTTCAGCTTGTCCAACAATTTCAATTTCTGAGTCTTTTCCAATATGACCAGATAAAATTCGGCGCACTAATGCCGAATCGTCAATGATTAAAACGCGAATAGGTTTTTTATTGCTCATATATGTGAAATTTAAAAAAATGATCGTTTGTTTATTACAGTTTTCTGTATATTCCGCCTGCGATATTTACCC
>JAQTOX010000050.1 GCA_028713055.1 Methylococcales bacterium
TTGATTCGGTTTTAATCCGAGTTGCTTGATGTGATGTTAAGAAAAAACCGCTGACCCGAAAAGGGGAGGCGGGTTTTGTTGTTGTGGTAGTCAATCAATCTGAACGGGTTGGCGGTTCGTTATCCGTTATCACTTTTTGTTTGAGTTGGACAATTTTAGCTTCACTTGCCGCCCGTTTTTTACGGTCTTTTTCTTCCTTTTGAAATTCGCTGATTTTTCCTTTCCATGCGTAAGAACTATTAAGCCTGTACACATTCCGATTGCCTTTTTTCTCTTTGGTGAGAATGGCTTGTTCCTCGAGGCGTTTTAGTGATTTACTTATTTCTGCTTGTCCTATTTTTGTGACAGCTGATATTTGTTTTTGAGTAATGCTGATGTAGTTTTCAAAATCTAAATGTCCAAACAGAAACAGCATCAAACGGTAATCACTAATTCTCAAATTTTGATTAAGTGCAAGTTTTGTTAAATGCTCACTTTGAAACATAAAAAAGAAATCCTTGTTTTTAAGAACACCTCGTTCTGCATAGGAAAACTCAATGCCACAAAAATCAACAATTTCTCGAAACCACTCACCATTTAACCGATGCTCCTTATTTGCTTCATGCAATTGTTTTTCAAGTGTGTAAGCGTTTGGCACGAAATCCGAAACAATGACACTCCGAATTCCTGTTGAAATAGCGGTGTTAAGTTGTGCTATTCGTTTTTGAATGTTGGAAGTCACGCCGATTTTTTTATGACGACTACCATTTTCGATTATGTAGATTAGCTTCATGTTAAATTCCATTCATTTGTGATGTGACCAAATGTAGTACAATTCGGCACAGCGTCCAAATCTAAAAATTGACGATGAAAAATAATAGTTGAATCCGTTTTGCTTGATATGGTTGTAAAAAAAACCGCTGACCCGAAAAGGGGAGGCGGTTGTAAAATGAGGAAGTCCTGCCGCTTGTAATAAAGGGGCGGGGCTTTTTTGTTGTGTTATGATTTAGCTTTTTATTTTAGAGTTTTGGAAATGAGCGTAGAAGCAGATGAAATTTGGGCAATTTTGCGAGAAGTTGCGAGTGAACAAAAAGCATTACAGCGTGAAGTTAAAGAAGTGAATAAAAGCATTGGGCGTTTAACGAATCGCCTAGGTGAATTTGTGGAAGAAGCGGTGCGCCCAGCAGCGGTAAAATTATTCAGAGAGCGTGGCATTGATGTTCACGAAGTACAACAAAATGTTTCGGCTAAACGAGACGGTGAAGGTTTAGAAATTGATTTGTTAGTGGTTAATGACAAAGATGTTGTTGTCATTGAGTGTAAAAGTAATCTGAGTATTGATGATGTAAATGAGCATTTAGAGCGTTTAGAAAAAGTAAAACGCTTGTTGCCACGTTACAGCGATTGTCATATTTTGGGTGCGGTTGCTGGCATGGTCATTCCTGAAAATGTCGCTGTATTTGCAATTCGCAAAGGTTTGTTTGTCATTGGTCAAAATGGCGAGCATTTAGAATTACGAAATGATATGAGTTTTAGAGCGAAGGTTTGGTAAAGGTAGTCATCGAAATTATAAACATTTGAACAGTGGAACCGCTGTAACAGTTCCTGGTAAGTTGGGCGAAGATGCAAAGCATTACCTTATCAGAGCAATTAAACTTGCGGTACAGGACTCAAAAAATGAAGACGAATAATCATTATCCCAAAGTAGTTGAATGGTCTAATGAAGACCAATGTTATGTTGGAACCTGTCCTAGTTTGATGTATGGCGGCTGTCATGGTGATAACGAAGTAAAGGTTTTTAAACAGTTATGCAAAATTGTAGATGAATGGATTGAAATTTATCAACGTGACAATATAGAATTGCCTAAGCCTATGTCGATAGAAGAAATTTATGGCAGGGCTGCTTGATTTGTAATCCTGTAAAGCGGGTGGTTGTTGTGCCGCTTTGCTTGATGTGATGTTAAGAAAAAACCGCTGACCCGAAAAGGGGAGGCGGTTTTTTTTGTTGTGCGTGATATTATTTGACGCGACTTTTAAACTGACGGTAATTCATGAATACATCAACTAAAATGCTCAATGCAATGGCAGCAAACCCACGCGATTGGCAGATTGTTCAATTGCAAACAGTAGCAAGGCAGTATGGAATTAGTTGGCGGCACGATGGAAGTAGCCACTGTATATTTATCACCGAAGATGGTCATACTTTGCCGGTACCTGCACATCGCCCCATCAAACCTATTTATGTTAAGAAATTTGTTGCTCTTGTTAAGGAGGTTCAACGTGTATAACCCGGACGATTATCCTTTTGAAATTTACCCGCTATCCAGGGAAAATGGTGGTGGTTTTTTAATTTCGTATCCTGATTTTTCAGAATGTATTTCGGATGGCGAAACTATAAACGAAGCGATTAAAAATGGGCGTGACGCGCTTATTTCAACAATGAAGGCATTGGAATTTAATGGTTTTGAAATACCTGAACCGTCGATGTTGGATTTTGCTTGATGTGATGTTAAGAAAAAACCGCTGACCCGAAAAGGGGAGGCGGTTTTTTTGTTATGGTCAATCAATCTGAATGGGTTGGCGGTTCGTTATCCGTAATCACTTTTTGTTTGAGTTGGACAATTTTAGCTTCACTTGCCGCCCGTTTTTTACGGTCTTTTTCTTCCTTTTGAAATTCACTGATTTTTCCTTTCCATGCGTAACTTGGATTTAAACGATAGGCTTTCAGATTGTCTAACGTTACTTTTTCGATGATGTTGAGTTTTGTCAGTTTCGTTAAAGCGGTGCTGACGTGTGATTGTCTAATTTTTGTGTGTTCGGTAATTCGTTTTTGAGTGACACGGATATAATTTTCAAAATCCAGTTGTGACAACAAAAACATAAACACTTTTAAATCGGTACCGTTAAGTTCTTCACAGCTTGCAATCAATTCAAGACTTTTTTGAAACATAAAAAAGAAATCCTTGTTTTTAAGTTTGGGTCTATTTGCATGATACACAAAAAAACCACTTAATGGTTCGGCTTCTCCCTTTTTCTCATTTACTGCCCACAATTCCGTATCGTCATCAATTCCTGTTAATTTTGCCATTTTTATCCCCAAATTAAGTACCGCAAGTGAAGCGGTATATTTTATCCATTATTTGGATAAAGTAATACAAATAACGGATAAAATAAATACTTCTTAAAACCGCGTCGCTCTAAGGCTAAGGTCGAATTCAAATCCGTTGCTCTTATTTGTACTTGTATAGGCTAATTTTTGAAGGTAGACGCATTCGCTAGACCATACATGTAAAGGGCTACAGCAATTTTAAAAATTAACGGTAAAAAATAATGGTTGAATCCGTTTTGCTTGATATGGTTGTAAAAAAACCGCTGACCCGAAAAGGGGAGGCAGTTTTTTTGTTGTGGTAGGATTTGCATAACTTTTTAATAAATTTTAGGACTAGAAAATGAGTGCAGTAGTGGATGAGATTTGGGCGATTTTAAGAGAGAACAGCATGCAGATGGGGTTGTTGCGAGAATCTCAAAAAGAACTAGCGGAAGAAATCAAAAAAAATTCGCGTGAAATTAAGGCTGTAAATGACGCAACAAACAAAAGTATCGGACGTTTAACAAACCGTTTAGGTGAGTTTGTGGAAGAGGCGGTGCGCCCGTCAGCAGTGCGTTTGTTTAGAGAACGTGGTATCGATATTCACGAAGTTCAACAAAATGTCACTGCAAAACGTGATGGTGAAGCCTTAGAAATCGATTTACTGGTCGTAAATAATGAAGATGTGGTGGTGATTGAATGTAAAAGCAATTTGAGTATCGATGATGTGAACGAACAGCTTGAACGGCTAGAAAAAGTGAAACGTCTTTTACCGCGTTATAAAGATTGTCGAATTTTAGGGGCGGTCGCGGGTATGGTCATTCCTGACAATGTAGCAACATATGCAATTCGTAAAGGGTTGTATGTGATTGGACAAAACGGTGAGCATTTGGAATTGCGAAATGACGTGAGTTTTGCGGCGAAAATTTGGTAAAGCGGGCAAGTGGTTAAAACCCGCTTTTGCTTGATGTGATGTTAAGAAAAAACCGCTGACCCGAAAAGGGGAGGCGGTTTTTTTGTTGTGGTAAAATGTGAGCTGATTCTAAAACAACAGAGCGGTCATGTTTGATGATAAACGAAATGGTCTTGTTGCACGAAGATATGGATAAACGTTTCGAGCAACTCACGGCAAGAATTGACCATTTTATGATTTGGTCGTTTGCGACGACAATTTCTGTTGGTGGGATGATTGTCGCTGCCATTAAATTTTTGTAAAGCGTATTGTGTTTTGACTTGCCTTATGTGAGGCGGTTGTAACTTCTGCAAAAACATCTAAAATTCGTTCCGTTCACAAGAAAACACAACAATAAAAGTAAGTCCAACTATGGAGAATGCGTGATTGAGGTCGGCTCTATTGCCGACGTGCTTACCTCCCCGATTTTAAGAGCGGGATTTCACATACAAATTTGATGAAAAAATTATTATTTCAATTCGATACCGATTTTCATCCTTCTGTTTTCGATACGGTAGTCGGTTATGATGGTGGTGCTGATCATGTGATTGGGCATGGTGGTTTAACACCCGACAATATTGCTGCATTAGTGGAAGGTACTATTTTTACCCGTGCGCCAAAAGATAAAAAAAATACGGCTATTTTTGTCGGCGGAAGTGATATGGCAGCAGGACAGGCATTATTTGAAGCCGTACAAAAACATTTTTTCCCTGGTTTTCAAGTTTCTGTGATGCTTGACAGTAATGGCAGTAATACGACAGCCGCTGCCTGCGTGGCAAAACTTGGCACGAGCGGTACGCTTTTAACAAAAAAAGCGGTGGTGTTGGCAGGAACAGGACCTGTTGGACAGCGAGCTGCCGCGATGTTGGCAATGGAAGGCGCAGACGTAACGATAACATCGCGGCAATTATGGAATGCAGAAAAAGCCTGTGAGGCGATGGAAAAACGTTTCAATGTTCACATTCACGCCCAAGCCGCCTCAGATTTCGACGAACGTGCCGAGGCGATTAAAGAGGCAAACATCGTGATTGCAACGGGGGCGACGGGGGTTGAGCTATTGAGACCAGAACATTGGCAAAATAACGCGGCATTAGAAATGCTCGCTGACGCAAATGCTACACCTCCGTTAGGCATTGGTGGCATTGGCGTGATGGATAAAGGCATTGATTGTCATGGCAAAATTGTTTGGGGTGCGATTGGTTTTGGCGCGTTGAAATTGGCATTGCATCGTGCGTGTATCGCGCAATTATTCGAAGATAATAAACACGTTTTGGACGCTGAAAATATCTTTTCTTTAGCGAAAAAAATGGCATGAATGTAGAAACGTTACGCGAAAATGCTATCCAAATTTTTTACGCTGGCATTGCCGCTGCGAATCCTTATGAGGCGGTAAAAAAACATTTTGTTTTGAATGAAAACGTTTCGAAAATTCACATTATCGCTTTCGGAAAAGCAGCGTGTGCAATGGCAACGGCTGCACAAGAAATTATTCCAGCAACGTTGTTAGGTGACGCAATTGCCGTAACGAATTATGAAAACCAAATTGCGCTTGAAAACGTGGAAGTCATTGGCGCGTCACATCCATTGCCTGATTTAGCAGGTTTTAATGCTGCAAAACGTATTGCTCAAATGGCTAAAAATGCTAAATCGGGCGAATTGGTTTTAGTGTTAATCAGTGGCGGTGGTTCAGCCTTGTGTCCGTATCCTGTCGATGCAATTACCCTTGAAGAAAAAATTACAACCACCAATTTGTTGCTAGCGTGTGGCGCGACGATTCGTGAAATCAATTGTGTGCGTAAGCATTTATCGCAGTTAAAAGGTGGAAATTTAGCGAAATTGATTGCACCAGCGAAGTGCCACGCGCTGATTTTATCGGACGTTTTGGGCGATGATTTAAGCGTGATTGCTAGCGGAACCACGGTTCCAGATGAATCAACATTTGCCGATGCAGTCATGATTTTGAAAGCTAAAAATGTTTGGAATGACGCGCCACAATCGGTGCGACTGTATTTAGAACAAGCGATTTTAGAAACCCCAAAAATAATTGAAAATACCACGCATGTTCTAGTGGGTAGTAATGCAATGAGTGTTGAAGCTGCTGTGAAAGTTGCACAATCTTTGGGTTATGAGGTTATTCGCTATGATTATCCGTTGTGCGGTGAAGCGCGCGATGTCGCTGAAGATTTTGTGGTGGCGGCGCAACGTGCTTTAAAAAATAGAAGTGGGCGATTTGCTTTCATAACAGGCGGTGAAACAACAGTCACTTTGCGCGGTAATGGCAAAGGTGGACGAAATCAAGAAATGGCATTAGCGTTTGCAATTGCGGCAAAAAAATACGAATTAACCGGTGAATGGACTTTTTTAAGCGGCGGGACAGATGGCATCGATGGTGTAAGTCCGGCAGCAGGCGGTGTTGTGGATAATAATACATTGCAACACATGAAAAATGCGGGTGTAGATTTCATCGCGTTACTTGAAAATAACGATTCTTACACCGCATTAAAAAGTTCAAATAATTTACTGATGACTGGCGCGACTGGCACCAATGTCGCGGATTTACAAATTTTATTGATTCAAATAGAGACAAATTCATGAACACACAAAAAATTGGTTTTATTGGCGGCGGCAATATGGCGACGAGTTTGCTTAACGGTTTGATTGCCAGTGGTCATCCCGCGCAACAGCTTTGGGTTTCAGACACGAATGCTGACACGCTTTCGAATTTAGCCGCGCAATTAAACGTTAATACTTCGTTCGATAATGCAGTCATTGTTGAAGCTGTGGATGTCGTTGTTTTGGCTGTAAAACCCCAAATGTTGAAAACCGTTGCACAAACGTTAGCCGCATCGATTGCAGCAAAAAAATCTCTCGTGGTTTCAATTGCAGCGGGCGTTTCGCAAGCTAGTTTAAGCGCGTGGCTCGGCGACAAAACGGCTATTGTTCGTTGTATGCCAAATACACCGGCGTTGGTTTTGACTGGCGCAACGGGATTACACGCAAATTCAAATGTCAGCGATGAACAAAGTGATTTAGCGGAGAACATTTTGCGTTCAGTCGGCATCGCGCTTTGGGTCGAAACAGAAAGTGAACTCGATGCCGTTACCGCCGTTTCGGGAAGTGGCCCAGCGTATTATTTTTTGTTAATGGAAGCGATGGAAAAAGCGGCATTAGAAATGGGATTAAGTGCAAATACCGCACAATTGCTCGTTCAACAAACGGCATTAGGCGCGGCGAAAATTGCGCTTGAATCCACTGAATCACCTGAAAGTTTACGTCAGCGTGTAACGTCACCGAATGGCACGACGCAAAAAGCCATTGAAACATTTCAAGAAGGTGGTTTTATCGAATTAGTTGCAAAAGCTCTGCACGCCGCGCGTGATCGTTCTATCGAATTATCAAAACAAGAGATTTAATTATGGGCATGAATTATTTTACTAATCCGATTGAACTCATTTTTAACACTGTTTTTTCGTTGTACATTGGTGCAGTGATGCTGCGCTTTTTGTTGCAATGGTGTCGGGCAGATTTTCGTAATCCGATTTCAAAATTTTTGATTATGATTACGCATCCGCCGTTGAAAATCCTACGCCGTTTTGTTCCTTCTTTTGGCAGCATCGATACGTCTTCATTGGTGTTGATGTTTGCGTTACAAATCGTTGCAGATGGTTCGGTGGGCGTGTTGCAAGGTGTATCGTTTAGTATCGGTAGTTTGATTTTGGTCGCAGCCGCACATTTAATCGCGTTACTTTTAAATGTTTTCTTTTATGCAGTTTTCGCCCGTGCATTGTTGAGTTGGTTTAATCAAGGCAGTTTCAACGACGTATCGATGTTGCTTTATAGTTTAACGGAGCCGTTATTGGCGACATGCCGCAGTGTATTACCAAACTTAGGCGGTTTAGATTTGTCGGTAATTCTGGTGATTTTGGGTATTCAAGTAATTGAAATGTTGATTTTACCGCCGCTGTATCAATTGGCGAGTTTGATTTCTTAATTGGATAAGTAACCGTTCGTTTTAAAGCACATCCCCTAACCCCCTTCTTCAAAAAAGGGGGCTTTTTATTTCTCCCTTTAAATCATGAAAAAAAGCGATTTTAATTACCACCTCCCCGAAGCGTTAATCGCGCAACAACCCTTGTCAGAACGTACCGCTAGCCGATTGTTGTGTTTAAATCGAGACACCGGCGAATTGGTTGACCGACAATTTAATGACTTACTCGACTTTATCGAATCTAAAGATTTACTTGTTTTTAACGATACACGAGTTATTCCGGCGCGATTATTTGGCACAAAAGAAACGGGCGGCAAAATCGAAATTTTGATTGAACGTATTTTAGATGAGCAGCACGCATTAGCGCATATTCGTTCCAGTAAATCCCCTAAAGCTGGCGCACGAATTGAGTTAGATAATAATTACTTTTGTACCGTTGAAGATCGAGATAATGATTTGTTTCAACTTTGTTTTGACAGTAAAAAAACGCTGTTAGAAATACTCGCTGAAATTGGACATATTCCATTACCACCGTATATTGAACGCGCTGATGACGAAAATGATTTCACTCGCTATCAAACGGTTTTCGGTAAAAATTTAGGTGCAGTTGCCGCTCCCACAGCAGGGCTACATTTTGACGAAATAATGTTAGAAAAAATTAAAGAAAAAGGAATTCAAACCGCTTTTGTGACTTTGCACGTCGGCAGTGGAACATTTCAACCTGTGCGTGTCGAAAATTTATCTGAACACATTATGCACAAAGAATTTTTTGCTGTGTCACAAGACACAGTGGACGCTGTAAATGCCACAAAAAAACGAGGTGGACGTGTGATTGCAATTGGCACAACCGCCGTTCGGGCTTTGGAATCCGCATCGCGTTCTGGAAATTTACAAACTGGTTTTGGTGATACAGTGCTGTTCATTGTGCCGGGTTATAAATTTAAGTCTGTCGATGCTATGTTGACCAACTTTCATTTGCCAGAATCGACCTTGTTAATGTTGGTTTCTGCATTTTCACGTTATGAATTTGTGATGCAAGCGTATCAACACGCGATTGAACAAAAATATCGATTTTTCAGTTATGGTGATGCGATGTGGATTTGTTCTTAGAATGGTAAGTACATTGTTTTGATTTGGTTAAATGTGCGCCATGTCACAAACACTATTTACTTTAAATGCTAAAATGCCAATGCGGGAGTGTTCTCTCAAAAGCACCGAAATCAATAGCATTACTGGACAAAACGCCATGAAAATCAAAGAACGTTTATTTAATTTGCAACGCGTCAAAACTCAAATACGGTTACGCCGCAACGCGCTTTATTTAGCGATTATGGCTGTTTTATACCCGTCAATTTCGTTTGCAAATCCGAATCACGCCCAAGTCATTAGCGGTCAGGTCAGTATTGATCAATCGGTTGCAGGCATCACCACCATCACAAATAGTCCGAATGCGATTATTAATTGGCAAGATTTCAATATTGCCCAACATGAAATCACCCGATTCATTCAGCAAAATGGTCAAAGTGCGGTTTTAAATCGCATTATCGGAGGTAATCCGAGTGAGATTTTAGGCTCACTGTTTTCTAACGGTCAGGTGTTTTTGATTAACCCGAATGGCATTGTGTTTGGTGCTGGTTCACAAATTGACACGCAAGGCTTGATTGCTTCCAGTTTAAATCTCAGCGACAACGATTTTCAAAAAGGGAATTTTCATTTTATCGCCGGTTCAAAAGCAGGCGATATTTCCAATGAAGGCATTATTCACGCGGGCAAAGATGGCAACATCGTTTTAATCGCGCCAAACATCGAAAATAAAGGCATTATCCAAAGTGAGGGCGGAAAAATCGTTTTAGCCGCTGGGCAAGAATTGATTTTAACTAGCATGGATGACCCAGATATTCGTTTTCAAGTTCAAGCTCCGAAAAATCACGTTTTAAATATTGGACAACTTTTAACCGAAGGTGGCGCAATTAACGTGTTTGCAGGTTCGATTAAACACAGCGGCGATATGAATGCCGATAGCGTTGAAGTTGATAAACAAGGCAACATTCGTTTAGTCGCTAAAGGTGACGTGACGCTCGAAAAAGATAGCAAAATTTCTGCAAATAATGAAAAAGGTGTCGCCGGAAAAATTGAAATTATTGGCGAAAATGTTGCTGTTTTGGATAATTCAAAACTCAACGCCAGTGGTCAAACAGGCGGTGGTGAAATTCTAATCGGCGGCGATTATCAAGGTAAAAATCATGATGTTCAAAATGCTAAAACCACAACTGTCGCTGAAAAAGTCGAAATAAAAGCCGATGCAAAAATAGAAGGTAAGGGCGGTAAAGTTATCGTTTGGTCTGATAACGCAACCAAAGTTGCCGCAAAAATTTCTGCTAAAGGCGGTAAAAAATCTGGCGAAGGTGGTTTAGTTGAAACATCTGGCAAAGATTTAAAAATTGAGAAAACAATCAACGTTGATACAACCGCAAAAAATGGCGAAACAGGAACGTGGTTGCTTGATCCTACTGATTGGACAATTGATAGCACTTACGCAAATACGATGAGTTCGTTACTTCCTCAAACAAATCAAACACTTTTGACTACAGGAAATATCTTTGTTAATGGTTCGATTACTTGGGCTGTAAATAAACTAACGTTATCCGCTGGACAAAATATCAACATCAATTCAGCACTGAACGGTTCAGGTACAGCGCAACTTGCACTTGAATATGGTCAAAGTGCTTTGGCTTCTGGAAATACGGCAACTTATAACGTTTATGCCCCCGTTAATTTACCCGCAGGTGCAAATTTCAGTACAACTCTAGGTTCAAATGGCGCGGTTGTTAATTACACTGTCATTAACAGTTTGGGTTCGCAAGGAAGTAGAACAGGGACGGATTTGCAAGGAATGAGCGGCAGTTCAATTGATAACACGTTAACAAACTTGTCAGGTAATTATGCACTGGGTGCAAACATTGATGCGTCGGGGACTTCGGCTTGGAATTGTTCTACTGGGACGTGTGAAGGTTTTTATCCGATTGGTGATAGCACCACACCCTTTACTGGTAAGTTTGATGGTTTAGGTCACACGATTAGCAGTTTAACAATTAACCGTTCCACGACCGATTATGTCGGTTTGTTTGGTGTACTGGGGAGTAGTGATACTTTAAGGAATATTGGGATTGTGGGTGCCAGTATACATGGGAAGTTTGACACGGGTGTATTGGCTGGAAAAACGTCTACTGCTATTAGCAATATTTTTAGCTCTGGAATTGTTAGCGGTGTGGGCAATGTGGGTGGTTTAGTCGGTGAAAATACAGGTACTATCAGTAACAGTTACAGCACTGCGACAGTAAATAGTACAGCCGATTATGCTGGCGGACTCGTTGGCGGCAGTGGCGTAGTAAATAATAGTTACAGCACAGGTGCAGTAACAGGTACTGGATCAGTCGGTGGGTTGGCGGGTGGTTATGTGACCATAAATAACAGTTACAGTACGGGAAGGGTGATTGGTACATCCAGTGTTGGTGGATTGGTCGGAAGTGGTACTGATCCGGTCACCAACAGTTTTTGGGATACGCAAACTTCAGGACAAGCAACCAGTGCAGGCGGCACAGGTTTAACCACCGCACAAATGATGACGCAATCAAACCTAACAGGTTGGGATTTCACAAATACGTGGTGGATGTCAGACTCCAACACTCATCCATTCTTACGCAGTGAATGGTCAACCACTATCACAAATGCCCATCAATTACAGTTGATGTCGTCGAATCTTTCAGCAAGTTACACACTCGCCAATAATCTTGATTTAAGTTCTGAGCTTTCAAATGCGTCGGGAATGTGGGACACAACGAAAAAATTTGTACCTGTGGGGGACAATTCGACTCTTGCAAATAGTTCACGTTTTACGGGTTCGTTTGACGGCGCAAATCACACCATTAGTAATTTAAAAATAGCTCGTTCATCTTCTAATTGGATTGGGTTATTTGGTGTGTCATTGGGTAATGTTTCCAACGTAGGAATGTTAAACACCGATGTAACAGGAAATGAAAGCGTATCGGGTTTAGTTGGTCACAGTGAAGGCATAATTTCTAACAGTTACAGCACGGGATTTGTTCAGGGTAATTTATATGTCGGCGGTTTAGTAGGCTCGCAACAAAATGGAAGTATCAATAATAGTTACAGCATGGGGACTATCTCTGGAGTCGGTTTTGTTGGTGGGCTGGCTGGCGATAATACTGCTGGAATAGTAAATAACAGTTACAGCACGGGTGCCGTTTCTGGAACTTCTGCTGTCGGTGGGCTGCTTGGCTCTAACTCTGGAAGTGTGAGTAACAGTTTCTGGGATAAAGACACATCGGGACAAACAACACAAAATGGTTACGGTATTGGTTTAACGACTGTCGACATGATGAGTACGTCTACACTCGCCACATTGAACGGAATTTTCGGCTCTTGGGGTGGAATTGCTAACACGTCTTACCCTTATCTATCATCACAATTCACCACCATCCCACAAATCATTTCAGGCACGCTAGGCGGCATTTCTATTTCAGGTAAAACCATTAGCTATGCTATCGATGGCGTTGCCAAAGGTAATTCAAGCACGGGTGCAAACGGTTTCTTTTATCAAGCCTTACCTGCGAGTAGTGCTGTGAGTGGTCAAAATTTATTAGTGTGGGGTGATTCCAGCGTTAAAGGTGCAGAAGTTGTTGTTTCTGATGGTGGACATTTAACGAATCTTTCGATTACACCAAACACTGTTTTGGCATTTAGTGCTGCGGATTTGAATGCGTCCGCGTTATCCACCGCAAAAGGGAGTTTGTCTGATGCGGATATTCCTTATAGCGTTTCTGGCAGTGCGATTGGTTTGCCTACATCTGGGATAGCTTTAACATTAAAATCAAACAGCAGTGTTGTGTTAAACGCGGGTTCTACAATTACAACTACTGGCGGTGCGGTAACATTTAATTCCGATGCGGATGCGTTGAATGGCGGCGCAATCGTAGCTAATTCTGGCTCAAGTATTACCACAAATGGCGGCGCGATTACATTAGGTGGCGGTACAAATGCGACTGGTTATGCACAAGGTAAGGACAATGCGGGATATTTTTCTAACGGCATTTTTCTACAAAATGTCACGCTAAATTCGCTAGGTGGTGATGTGACTTTGCGTGGTAAAGGTTCGACCAGTCAGAATGTATTAAACTCGCTAAACTATTTTTCCAACATGGGCGTTCTTCTGGAAACAAATTCCGTTGTGGACAGTGGTGCAGGAAAAATTAGTATTACCGGTGTTTCACAAGAAACCACAGGGATAAATGCTCAAGGTATTTCGTGGATTAGTGGAAAAATAACCTCAGCAAGTCCCGCTACGAATGCCATTACAATGGTTGGTGATGCACATTTGACAAATAACCAAGGTTGGGCAATAGGCACAGATTTGCGTGGCACGATTCAAACCACCGCAGGAGGTGGTATAAATATCACGGGGATAGGCGGTACATCGTCCAGCCTACTCGGAGAACAATCTCATGGCATTGCTTCGATAGGAGTATTGGGAAGTATTTTGTCAAACGGTGGAGCTATCAATTTGACTGGGACAGCAGGCGCAAGTGGTAGCACAGCAAGTTATGATATTTATCGACCCGCCTATATTGGGCAAAAAGCGGCTTCCGATGTTCTAAGTTCTGCCAGCAACATTACACTGAATGCTGACACAATAAATTTAACGGGCAGTATGTTCCAAAGTAGTGGCGTATTAACGATTCAACCAAGAACATCCGGAACAACTATAGGTATTGAAGGCGGCGCAGGAACATTGCAACTCCCCGCGTCATATTTCACTACGAATTTTTTAAACGGTTTTTCACATATTAACATTGGTAATAGTACGGCAGGTGATATTACGGTTGGAGCAACAACGGCGTTCAACGACAGTGTTTCTTTAATCAGTAGCAATGACATTATTGTCAATGGTCTTTTAAATACGGGTATCACTTCAATTGGTGCAACCATTGGCAATGGCAGTGACATTTCATTAAATGCCGGACGTGATATTTTACTTAATGTTACAGGCACAGCTCTTTCATCAAGTGTTCAAACCGATGGTAATGGCACACATACGGGAAATGCAGGCAACATCACACTATCAGCTACGAGAAACATTACAGGTACAACTAGCAACATTTCAGCAGATGTGACCAAATACCAATACGGCAGCAATGGTAGTCATGCGGGTAGCATCACATTAATGGCAACGACTGGCGCAGTTTCGGTGGGCAATCTTTCGGCAAGTGTCTATCAAAACGATACTGGCGGGACAGTTGGTAACGGCGGAGCAGTGACAGTAACCGCTGCGAGCGATATTACAACTAATGCAATTAACACCAGCTCAAGTGGGGCTGTTTACTATTATCACGCTCATCCTACCACTGTGATTGGTGATGCTGGTGACGTTACATTAACTACGGTACAAAATTTATCAGTGCTGGGGTCAATTGATGCACGTTCATTTAATGGTGATAGGACTGGACTTCTTAATGGTGCAGGTGCATATGCCACATCTGTTGGGCAAAATGGAAATGTTACGCTTGATGCCAATGGTAGTGCCATGAGTTTAGCGGGAATTGCGGCACGAATTGTTAACGGTACGAATATTAGCAGTGTTGGTGATATTAGTTTAAACGGTGCAATTGCCACATCTGGCACCAATAACGCCGTTACAATGAAAGCAAAAAAATCCATTATCGCTGTAGCAAATAGCAGCATAACAACTCAAAATGGGGCTGTGATTTTAAATGCTGATTCTGATGCTAATAGCACTGGAAACATTCAACTTCTCAGTGCGAATACGATTATGACGAATGGTGGCAATATCGTAATGGGTGGTGGAACGCAATGTACTACTACGGGTTGTGCAGCGAATTCTGTTGGCATTGGTTCGAGTGTTGCGAACGAAAAAGCTGGCGTTTATTTAAATACTACAATGCTTAATTCTGGCGGCGGTTTAATCAATTTAAGAGGTGAGGGCGCAGCTGGCTTATCCAATTTGTATGGAATAGATGTTAGTAATAACAGCACTATTGAAGGTGGCGCGGGAAATATTACTTTCAGTGGCATCGGCGGTTGGGGCAATACAAATAACTACGGCGTTAATATCTACAGTTCGACGCTTACCAATACAGGTACAACGACAATTACAGGTAATGGGGTGGGTTATAGCGATGGATCGAGTGGTGACTATAACAAAGGTGTTTATGTTTCTTATTCGACTTTCAATAATGGCTTACTCACTATTACAGGTATCGGCGGTGATCCATTACTTAGTGGAACCGTAGTGAATGGCAACATTGGTGTTAAAGTTCAGGACTCTTCATTAAGCACAACAGGTGCAATGACCCTTACTGGAACAGGACATGGTACAGGCGTAGATAATTACGGTATTTCTTCGAGTTCGGCAACTTTTAAAAGTGGGGCAGGTGTATTGCATCTAACTGGGAGAAGTAACACGAATGCAGGGTTATATCTTGATTCTGGTACGGTTATTGGTGATACCGCTTCAACGAACACACAAGCAGGTGATATTTACTTAATTGCAGACAATGACAGTACAAATACGGATGCACTGATTTTAGCGAATACAAATACTGCTTCCACCACGCCTATTATCAAAGGCACCGGCATATTAGACATTGATACGGTCAACCCCACTACAACCGTTGGATTAGTTGGTGGTACGGGCAAGTTAAATTTAGATGCCACCGAATTAGGCTATATTCAAAATGGATTTTCTAACATCGTAATTGGCGATAGTACAGGAACGGGTGCGATAGCCTTGGGTTCTGGCGGTTGGTCAGTTCCAATTTCAGCGAATTTAACATTACAAAATACGGCTGATATTGCGTTAAACGGAAACCTGACACTGGCTTCTGGTAAAAATTTCACATTGAATACAACAGGCAATGTCACACAAACTGCGCCAATTACTACCACGAATTTGATATTGTCTAGCGCAGGAAATTACACACTTGATAACACTAACAATATGATTGGCACATTGACAGCGAGTGGCATTGGCAATCTTAACTTTGTGAACAGTGGTGCGTTAACAACCGGTTTGATTAACGCAGTTGGAGGAATTTCCATTGCGACGAATACCGGCAATTTAACAATTTCGAATAATATCAATACAACCGATACATCTATAAACGCGATTGTGCTTAATGCAGGAAAAAGTATTGTTGGCGCAACGGGCAATGACGACATTGTTCTAAGTAATTCGAATATAACTGCTGGTGGTCGAATTACACTTTATACCGGAGGTGTGAATAATACCGCATTGACCAATTTTATTGGTTCGGGAAGCGGTCATTTTCGTTATAACGGCGATGAGAATTCGATTTATACGTTAGACAATAGTGGAAAATACGCGATTTACCGTGAACAACCCATCATTACCGTAACCGCGAATCCGTTCACAAAAACGTATGATGGGGTTGCTTATACAGGTGGGAATGGCGTAACGACGACGGGGCTGGTCAATGGAGATACGGATACGATTTTAACCAATTTAACCTACAGTGGTACGTCGAAAGGTGCAATAAACACTGGTGGATATGTGATTACGCCGTCGGCAATGAATAGTGTGGGTTATGGAATAAATTTTGTTGATAGCACGTTAACCGTGAATAAAAAAGCCCTAACCGTAAGCGGAATTACGGCGGCGAATAAAACCTATGATGGCACTGTGAACGCCACTGTAAACAGTACGGCATTGAATTTAGGGGGCTTAGTTTCAGGCGACGTTTTAACGGTAACAAGCACCGGAACGTTTGACAATAAGAACGTCGGTACAGCTAAAATTGTGACGTTGACGAGTAATTACACTGGGGCGAACTTAGGCAATTACATCATTACCGATCAAACGAGTACATTGGCAGACATTACGGCGAAAGATTTGAGTGTTACAGCAAATGCGTTCAGTAAAATTTATGGTACTACCGATCCCACGTTGAGCTATTCGGTAAATGGTTTAGTTAGTGGTGACACACTTTCTGGAGGTTTGTCCCGCACCAGTGGTGAAAATGTAGGCAGTTATACGATTGCTAGCAGTTTGACGAATAGCAATTATGCGATTAGTTATACGCCCGCGAATTTCAGTATTACACCCGATTTAATAGCAGAGGCTGCTCAAGCTGCCGCTCAAAAAGCACTTGCCGATGCAGCGGCAGCAGCACAAAAAGCCGCGGATGACAAAGCGGCAGCCGATAAAGCACTTGCCGATGCAGCGGCAGCAGCACAAAAAGCCATGGATGATAAAGCCGCTGCCGATAAAGCTCTTGCCGACGCGGCGGCAGCACAAAAAGCCGTAGATGACAAAGCGGCAGCCGATAAAGCTCTTGCCGACGCGGCGGCAGCACAAAAAGCCGCGGATGACAAAGCGGCAGCCGATAAAGCTCTTGCCGACGCGGCGGCGGCACAAAAAGCCGCGGATGACAAAGCGGCAGCCGATAAAGCTCTTGCCGACGCGGCGGCAGCGCAAAAAGCCGTGGATGACAAAGTGGCAGCCGATAAAGC
>JAQTOX010000001.1 GCA_028713055.1 Methylococcales bacterium
GTTACGGCTGTTTGCAATGCGGCGCACATAGCGACTTAGTGCTAAGTCATATCGTACCTGAATCATTAGGTGGCGTGACCAACATTGATAATTTGCAGACGCTGTGCAGGTCGTGTAATTCCAAAAAAAGAACATCGAAAAAGGCGGAATAGCATGAATCAACTCTTAACAGGAAACGGCGAAATGTTGAAAACCAACACAGCCGCAAATGAATCGTTGACGTTCTCGAATGAGGATTTGCAGTTGTTGAGGCTAATCAAATTGCTTGCGCCCGAACAAAAAAATGAAACGGTTGAAGGTATTAAAAAAACTGCACAACACAACCAGTCGGTTATATCGCATTGGATAGCGATGAATCAAGGTGAACAGCAACGAGCGGCGGCTTGATTCAAGGTCCAATGATTTTTAGTGATAAATCGTAAGCATTTATTTGTATTTGCTTGCGATTTGTTTGTTATTCGTTAAGAATACAAGCATCTAAACAATAATGCTTGAAACTAAAATGAACGAAACTAAAAAATCAGCGGGTGGGATTGCCCGTGCAAATGCTTTAACGCAAGCGGAACGGTCTGAAATTGCTCAAAAAGCGGCTGAAAAACGATGGTCCACTGAAATTGTGTTAGCGAATTATGGCGGCACAATCAAATTCGGTGAGGTTAGCGTGGATTGTTACGTCACAGATAACGGCTGTCGCGTTATATCGGGTCGTGGTTTGCAAGATGCGCTAATGCTAACTGATAACGATAAAAGTAACAGGCAAAAAGCAGGCTCACGAATTCCGCGATTATTAACAAGCCAAAAACTTAAACCGTTATTTGAGCAAAAA
Organism: Methylococcales bacterium; assembly: GCA_028713055.1. Lineage (GTDB taxonomy): Bacteria > Pseudomonadota > Gammaproteobacteria > Methylococcales > Methylomonadaceae > UBA10906. Next base: position 827 of record JAQTOX010000001.1, read on the forward strand.
AATATCACGGGACTTTTTGAACCAATCAAATGCCAATACAAAGGTCGAGTGATTCACGGTTATGATGCCAATGTGATTGCGGATATTTGCTCGGTGATGTATGAAGCCAGTACCTTAGGACTGATTACAACACCGCGCCTTAAAATCATTTCTCAGCAGTGTGTGATTGTTTTTTCAGCCTTTGCAAAAGTTGGTATTACGGCACTGATTGATGAAGCAACGGGCTATCAAGAAATCAGACATAAAGATGAACTGCAAAAAATTCTTGATAAGTATTTAACGGATTACGCGCAGAAGTGGTCAAAAACATTTCCTGACGAATTTTGGATTAAGTTGCTTCGCGTAAAAGGTTTTGAAAGTTATGTTGGATTACCAAGACCGCAATTTGTCGGTCACTGGGTGAATGATATTGTTTATGCTCGATTAGCCCCTGGTATCTTGGAAGAACTTAAAAAGCGTAATCCAAGGACAAAGACAACAGGAAATAGACGCTTTAAACACACTCAATTTTTAAGTGAAGACCAAGGCGTGCAGGAACTCAAAGAGTATTTGTTAAGAGTAATCGGAATCATGGACGTAGCAATTATAACGGGACAAACAGGCGATAATTTTGATGTTTTGCTAAACAAAATCATGCCTAAATATAATTCCACGCTGGAAATTCCTTGTTAGTTATTATCGCATTGGGTAGCGATGAATCAGGGCGGTGGTAGTGTTAGATCGGCGGCTTGATGTTGACATCCTCACCGACCTAAAGGTACGGTGATTCCTACAGCTAGACGCTTATGTCCAAGCGCAAGAATGTTCTTAGCCGCATTAACATCTCTGTCATGCGTAGTGCCACACTCGGCACAAGTCCATTCTCTTATTCCAAGTCCTGCTCTACCTTTCGGACTGTTGCAACTTATGCAGCCGCAACACGAGCAGGTTTGGGTAGTGTAGCTTTCGTTGACTTCTATAAACACGCCTTGCGTCGCTATCGACTTATATTCAAGTTGTGTTTTCAGCATGAACCAACCCGCATCTAAAACAGACTTTGCCATTTTAGTTTTTGCAAGTTTCTGACTGCTGACGTTTCCAACGACTATAAAACTGTTTTCACGAACGATTTTGTTTGTGAATTTATGTATCGCGTTCTTGCGGGTATTTTTTATTTTTGCGTGAATGGCTTTAACTCGCTTTTTGCTCTTAGCCCGTTGTGCCTTTCCTAATTTTGCTTCTAAGTTTCTATAACAATCTTGTCTTGCAAAGCTATCGCCATTTGAACAGGTTGCTGTTGTTTTCAAACCTAAATCAATACCAATCTGCCCACCTTTGGCTTGTCTTGCTACGGATTCAACCTGAACAACGATGTTGAAATACCAACGACCGCGTGAGTCCTGACTAAAACAGCCAGAACGAAAATCAAACTTTGACAAGCCGTAGCTGTCCCAAACTTTAAAATAATGACCTGCGTATCTAACCTGTCCATTTATCCATTTTGCTGCACCTGATTTGAAAGGAATCCAGCCCAGTGCTTTTTTTGACCCACCAGAACACCGCCAATTCAATTTATTTTTTTTGAATTGCTTCCGTGCTTTTGCGTGAACGGCAATCGTTTCCTGAACCGCTGTTGAGTCGATAATCATGCCACGTTGCTTACGGATTCCTTTCAAATCCTTCATCAAATCAAACGCCGATGTACCACAACTCATATAACCGACTTCAGGAATCGCTACCCACGAAAATTCAGCAGAATCTGCGTTGGCGGCATTCCAAACTTGATTAACGTCAAAAGCCATGCGATTCAAAACACGGGCGTGTTTATCGCGAATTCTGACTGAAAGGGTTTTGATTATCGGTTTCATGGCGGTTACACTAACACTAATTTTTAAGTTGGTCTATCTGGAAATTATGGAAGTTAGAACGGGTCGTCATTGTGTTTTTATGTTACATGTTCATTTAGTCTTTGTGACCAAATATCGCAGAGCTGCATTTACTAATGAAATGCTTAACTCACTGAAATCGTACTTTGAAAAAGTGTGTGACGATTTTGAATGTCAGCTTGAAGAATTTAATGGTGAAAAAGACCATGTGCATCTTATGTTGAATTACCCCCCCAAAGTTTCTATTTCTAAGTTGGTCAACAGCTTAAAAGGGGTTTCTAGTCGCAGACTGCGCCAAGATTATGAAAAAGAATTAGGACGAATTTACTGGAAAGGCGTGTTGTGGAGTCCAAGTTATTTTGCGGGAAGTTGTGGCGGTGCGCCGTTATCCGTTCTGAAACAGTATATTGAACAACAGCAACGCCCTACTTAGATTTTAAAGCGGGGCTACGCCGACATTCCTTACATCCCCGACCTGAAGAGACGGGGCTTTGCGGAATTTTTGGTAAATTAAGCAGGGTTGAATTTTCAGCCCTGTTAATTTTTAGGAGTAAATCCCATGACAAACACCGAGAGCATTGAACAAGTATCAGAAAACACGTTGACAAAAAAAATCATGACTTACGTTGAAAACGTGATGACTGAAATGGAACGTAAAAGCAGTGATTTTGATATTAAACGCGAAAAAATTGAACAGGAAATGAGCCGTGGCGCAAGACTTACCAAACATCGATTGCATCTATGATTTTATTTATTTGGACTCGAAAAGATTAACGTCATTTGACTACGTTTTGAGTGATAAGGTCGCTTAATTCGTGGCTTTGCTATTTCAAAGTTGCAGTTGTTTAGATTTTTCATTGCTCAACATCCGATAAACATGACGCGCCGTATAGCCAAATTCCAGTGCGAGTTGATGATGATTATTGCCGTTGAATTTCTTGATTATAGCTTGTTTTTTCGAGTCTATTTTTCGATTCGGAATGTAGACGTTATCCCCCGAAAATACCTCACACATTAAACTCAAAACGACCTCGCTAATTAGTTCGGGGTTTTCAAGCGCGGTCCTATCTTTTAAGCACGCGCAAAGTGATTCTTTCATTTCGAGTAAGTTTTTCATTTAAACGCCGTAAGTATTGTATTGTTTTCATAACTATTGGGAGATTATTTTACTCGCATTTTTATTGATTTTTGTCATTATGAAATTCCCGCATATCTTGCTATTTTTAACAAAAATAACGGATTGGTTTTTACAAAATGCCTTTAAAAGACCCAACAAACTACCCGATAGCCACTTACGAATGGGTCATTGGAATGTCAATGCTCGCTGGCTTTGTCAGCTTTATAGAAAAGATGAAGCTTTTCAGAATGAAAGAATTCACATGGTGGGGCTTGTTTTTCATGATTGTTGGGTTGGTTTGCGAAGCAATATCAAGTGTTTTCGTAGGGCTGATGGCGTTTGCAATTTGCGAATCTTACGGCATTGAGCAAATCACGTCGGTTGCAATCGTTGGGCTTTCGGCACACATGGGTACGAGAGCCATCATGCAAATGCGTAAATTTATGTCTAAAAAATTAGGTATGGAAGAAGTAACTGAAAATAGCTGGAGGTAAAAAATGAGTAAAGGAACAGTGCAATTAGGCAGACATGAAGGAATGAGAACCCGTGTTTACAAATGCTCTGAAGGGCATGACACGATTGGAAAGGGCTATAACTTGGACGCAAATCCAGTACGAATATCGAACCGAGAAATCGTAAATCTTTACAAAAACGGCATAACGGAAGAAAGAGCGGAAGAGCTTTTGCTGGTGCAATGGGAAGAACTCGAACGAGATGCAATCAAGCGTTATTCATGGTTCGAGAAGCTAAATGAAGCGCGTCGAGCTGTTGTACTCAATATGGAATTTAACGTTGGACTTCAAAAATTTCTAAATTTCAAAAAAACAATTCAGTTTATTTCGGTCGGTGATTTCGACGGTGCAGCAAAAGAAATGCTAAACAGTCGTTGGGCAGATCAAGTAGACCCAATTCGAGGTGACTTCAAAGGTCGTGCAGATGAATTGGCTTTGCAAATGAAAACAGGGGAATTTATATGAGCTGGTTATTTTCAAGATTGCATGAACCATCAACAATAATGGCTTTATTTGCGATTGGTAGCGCGTTTTTTGGGCTTGATTTAACGCCTGACCAACAAGCGGCTATTACGATGCTTGCTGCGGCTATTTTTGTGAGCAAGGGGTAGAAATGCAAATTATTAGTGTCATCCCAGACAAAACTGATTCTTTTTCAGTGGATACGAATCACATTACAATCAGCGGTAAAATTGCGTCAGTGCTGCAAACTGAATCATCCGATGCAATAAATTGCGTTGTTGAATTTGCGTTTAATGACTCACAATTTAAGCTACTAAAGGCAACTTTAGCTGCAATTTAAATCTTCCAATCTAGCCGTTGGAAAATCCTCTGCCCTGTCCTCGGATGGGGGTTTTTTGTATGTGATTTGGCGCGGTGCTACACTCGATTTTCTTAAAACATAGCAATTGAGGCTAGTCATGCGCGTTGAATTTAAAGTACAAGGCAGTGGAAAAGAACCCTATCGAGTATCTTTTTGGATTGAAGATGGGCGGTGTAAGTCGCAATGTAGCTTTTGAAGATTTGCTCAATGGCATGAAACGTAGCAATGAGGTTTTTAAAGGCGTTTTAAAAGCCTAACCTTTCACGCGCCACAAGGACGTGGCACAACAATTTTAACAACAAGCCTCGATGCCGTGATGGTGTCGAGGCTTTTTAGCGTTCACATGGCTTCTAAAACCTGCAAACATTCACACAGGATTTTAATTTGCACCGATTTATCAAAGGCAGATAGACGGCTGAAAATATCCTCTTTGGCATAGTCGGTATATTTTTCGTCATCTTTTAAAAGTAGATCACCTGTTGAAACTGTCGATGGCAGGGCGGTAGTTGAAAATATCGAGGGCTTTGCCACACTTGAAATCATGGCGCGTGAATGCAGTGGCGGCGTTTTATCTTCACCCGAATCAATCACATGGTATTTTTTCGCATATTCCCCGCGCAATTGTGCCGCGAGTTCGTCTACTTCTTTTACGGTACGACTTCGCCCCAATGCGAAGTAATAAAGCTGTTTTGCTATATCTCGATTGCGAACTTCCGAAATAACGAATCCGACTGACGGACTAATTCCGTTCATATCCTTAATCGCGACGCTGCCATCTTCTTTTTTTGATGTGAAATAACGCGCTAATGCCATAAAACGGTTGCGGTTTTGCTGACTATCGAGTTCGTTTAATCCAGTTTCAGTAATCCACGCTCCAAATGCCCTATCATTGCCGCCAAAGCGCAAACGCCCTTCTAGCAATAACATCCCTTTAGCAATTGCAAGGTTTCCATCTAGTATCTTGTAGTTTTGCGCCAGCTCATCATTTGAAAGGTTTTTAAGTTTTAATGCGCCTTTTAGAATCAGCGACGGCGTGTCATCATCATCCTTTAACGCTGGCGGTTTAATTTCTCCGCGTGCTTTTGCTCGTTTGTTTATCGTAGCCATGTGAATCCTTTGTTATTTGAAGTCTTTGCCCTAGTCGAAAACCGTCTATGGCAGACCGTATTGTTAAAAGTTTTAGTGTAGCGCGTGTGTTTCGTTGTGTCGATTTATCGGCGGCATTGGTGGCGCGTAATCGTTTCGGTATTCAATCGGGGCAGATAGCCTATCGAAATCTGAAAGCTGCTTAGGTTGTGGCATGATTGACGTGTACAGCGCGTAGACTTTCGCCCGTTTTGCGTCATCGTCACATACTGCAAAGAAGCGCATAAAATCAGCATCTTGTAAGCTATAGAAACCCCATGCCATTTTCAAGCCTTGCGATAAAAACTCGCGGATTTTGCCTTGTCCTGCTGCATTGAATAATTCCCTAGCTAGATGCCAACCTAAAATCATAATTCCAGCGCGTGCTATTGCTGATAGTTTTGGTTTTTGTTTTGGTGCTGGTGTTGGTTGTGCGGCTTGTAGTGTGGTGGTTTTTGGTTGCTCTATCATTCGCCACTCGCCACGCTCCAACATAACGCGCACTGTTTGCGTTGTAACATCATTAGCAAATCCGCCGCATTCAACACGATAACCCAGCGCGTTATCGTGCCGAGTTAATGTTGCCGTTTTGAAGTTTTCGGCGTTGTGAATATCTGCAAATTCAACGTCAAAGATAACCGGTAAGGGTTTTGATACACTTGAAACAGGCGAGGGATTTACGGGTGTTGAAACGGAAAAACCTTCGACGTGTACAACCTGTAAAACCTTTACCGCACTTAACAAGTGTAAAACATCGTCACGAACCGAAAGGGCAGTGCCTTGTGTGAAATGGTAGGCTGGTACTGGTTTGGTTGGTTGTTGTGGTGTTGAATCTAAATCACTAAGTAAAACCTCCTTAATTTTTTCGTCAATGTTGCACCATGCTTTTGATGCCGTCTTTCCTTCAAATCCTTTTGATTTAACCAGTTCAACACGTTTTGACATTGGCATTAAATCCCAGTTTGTAGCGTTAATTTCAATAGTTACAACCGATTCAATAATCGGCAGTGGGTTCATTAACAACCGTAACGGGTTCAAGTTTTGACGCGATAAAATCGGCAACTGAACCAACTGGTAAAAATTTACTATTGATTTTTACACGTTTAATCAAGCCGTTTTCGTTTTCGTAGCGTGGATAATATGCACCGTCTTTGCCTTTAATTCCTAAACCTAATTCATCTTTGCTTGCGCTAATCAAGCATAAAACATTGGGCGCAATATCATTAAGGCTTTGCAATGATTCGAAATCATAAGACATAAAACCACTTTCAAAATTAACGCCATCTAACAAATAACCTTCAGCTAATTCAATAGCGGCAGCATTAACAGAAGGCAACGGTTTTATTTTGTCTTCGCCTTTTAGTGACACACTTCGCATTGCGGAGCGTTTTGATAATTTTAACCACGCACAATACAAGGATTTTGTATCGTCAATCACTGACAATTTAAAACCATCAATCTCAAAGTTTAGGCGTGGTGATTTAACATAGACATCGCCTAACCACCCGCCATTTGTGCCGCCTGATTTTCCGCCACCAGTTATGGCGTGCATTATTTCAATAATTTGAGTGCAATTATCGGCTTTTGGACAGTGAATATGATTGATTAACGCACTAAATACGCGAATTGCAATAGCGTCGACTGCAGCAAAAACAGTTGATTTTTTAACGGTTGGTTTGGTTGTAGCTTTCATGGTTTTATCCTCGTTTGAGTGTCCTAGTTCGCTAGGTCGTTTTTTAAAGTCAGGTTATTTTAACCTTTTATTATGTATTGTCAATACAAAACAGTTATGACAATGATTTTACTTTGTTATCGAGTGTTTTTGTTATCCACGCGCTTAATGGTTCGCCGTTTGCTGCGTTGCAATATGCCGCCTTTTGCTCTTTTGTAACCCTAATATAAAGCGTTGAATCTTTCGTTATCTCTTTTGCTGCGTAGTTATTACCAATCATTGCATCGCGTTTTTTTGCTTGTTCTGTCATGTTATTTAATCCGTTGGTTTGTTTTGGTGTGTTGATTATCGCGCATTGTTTTAGCAGTACAAAACAAATAGCAGGTAACACGCCGTAAACTAAGCAACGGCGCGAAAATGACGGCGCAATCGGTGCGGGTTTCGGCAGGGCGCGTGCTTCGTGGCTCGTGGCGTGTCGATACCTTTAAAGCCGCGCCGTTTCTGGTTTCTGTGTTTTTTTGTCGTGAGACGCAGGCGGGGACCCTAGGACATTTGCGCCTAACGCAGGTAGAAATACTTTTGACATTTTGGGTGTTACCAAAATTTTCTACCCCCCCCCCCTCTTGATTTCACCGTTGCCTAACTCTTCGCTGATAACTTGAAACTTGATTTAATATACGATATTTGCCAGCAAGCATTTTGAACGCCGCATAAGCATAAACACGACAATCTAATGCTTCATTTCGTGCGCCGTCTGGTTTAATCCATTTTTGAATGCTAAACCCACGCTGATATGTTGTTTTTAATTGTTCAACAGTAAGCTGCTCGTACCAATCAATATGACGTGTTTTCGGTATGTGCATATAACCCGCTCCTGATTCAGCTATTCCCATGCGTTGATAGATAATTGTCTTTGCTTGGTCAACACCGACTAAAATTGCGTGTCCACCTTTGCGTTTTGACTTTAAAGCGCGACGAGTTCTATCCCGTTCATGTTCAATAACAGGGCGTTTTCCGTCCATACCGCGACTAGCATAAACATAAGTTAATCCCATTCGGTCAATGCACTCATAAACGCGGTGGGTTAAGAATCCACTATCAATTAGACACATTGAAATAGGCAACATTTCGCCATTTTCACGCTCATAATTGCTGGTGATATACTCGCTTAATTCATGCCAAACAGCATCTTCGAGTGGATTTCCCCACAAAACTTCATACAAAATTGACCAGCTTTCTTCACACTCATTCCATGCCACCATTTCAAACTCTAAACGGTCAGATTGAACATCAACACCAATCGTTAAAGCGACAGCTTCATTTGGTACGCGATAAAATTCCTCAGCACGCGATTGTAATTCTGTTGGATTTGCACCTTCTAAACCGTCTTCGTCTGGTTCGCCTAAAGTAGTATTGATAAAAGTCGTTAAAAGTGCAGGGTCTTTGTAGCAGGTTAGCCATTCCTTCACTAAAGATTGCCATGATTGCATTGGACTGTAAGCCGCCCAAACATGAATTCCAAGTTTTTCAGGCATAGCGATTTGCTGGTTTTGTGAATCGTAAAACAAGCCGCCAGTGTAATAAACACCCTCATCAGTTTGCATTCTTCCACGTTCCCAAACGCGCAAATACTCATCCTGTCCATATCCAGCACCACAACTAGGGCAATGATGTAAAACAGTTTCTGGCAAGTCTTTAGTCCAAATCATACCGCTCCACGTTAGTGGGTGAAGCACCTCACAATATGGACAAGGAATAAAAAAACGCAATTTAATCTCGTTTTTTTCGTAGCGGTCAGTCATTAAACACGCGCCGCGTTTTCGTGGCGTACTTCCGCAAATCAATTTAGGTGTTGAACTACCCGATGTTCTCTTTTTGGCTAACAATGCAGGTTCGCCCTCTGCCGTTACCTCAAATCCGCTGTACTCATCCAGCATTGCTACGTCTAAACTCAATTCTCTATAACTTCGTGCTGTCGAACCGTTCAAAATCCGTAATGTTGTGCCATTTTCAAATTGTTTTAAGCCGATAGTATTGTTAGCGCATTTCTTACCGTAACTTTTTGAAAAAATAGAACGAAATATCGGTATATCTGTCAGTGCTGCATCAACCTGTGTTTTTGAGAAATTGTTTGCTGACGTACCGCCTGCTAAATAAATTGCCTGATTACGTTTTTTTACAACTTGGTTATAAGCAATAAATGCTAACAACATTTTGCTAAAACCTACCCGTGCTGCCTTAAGAAAATCTACTTCTTCAATTTCATCATTACCCATAATATCTAAAATTGGCGTTTGAAATGGGTAGGACTTCCACGCACCTTGGACATACGAACTACCTGAACTTAGGTAAAAACAACTGTCGGCAAATTCACTTAACGTTTGAGGAGGGTCGCGCTTAATTGAAAGTAATCCGCGCTCAATAGCTATGTTAATTAGCTCTGTTAAACTCATAAATCCTCTACGATAATTGCTTCGGAAATATCTTCGTCAGTGATTTTTATTTCAGAAATGGCATTTTGAACGGCGATAATCTCACGGCTAATTATTTCTAAATCCGATACCGTTAATTTTGCTAAACGGCGTTTTAAATTGAGCGGTATCGAGGCTAATTTACCCGCAGCACTTGAACCTATTTTTGTTACGGCTAATTGTAAGGCATAAATAGGGGCAAGATTTCCCTTTTTTACTTGTACTTTCAATTCCTCACTTTCAGCACGTGCATTTGATAACCGCGTATTCGCAATGATTTGTTTATCAGAAAGGCTAAATCCTTCTTCATCAAGATTTTTATCATCTGGTAGACCACGAATTGATTGCTCCGTTAATCGCTTAAAAATAGCATGACGCTTTTCTTCAATCGTAGAATCTTTTAAATTAACACCAGCCGCCTTTAAGTGCCGACTAACAGATTCCGTTGAGAGAACTAATCCACCGCCTTTATCTGTCCCACATAGATGTAGCGATATTTCACGCAAGGTATGTTTTTTTACCCCCATTTTTTTATTTTCAATCATGCTATAATTTTCCCAATTAAACCCACCCGATAATGCGTGACATGGATTTATTATAATGGCATTCACCCAAGCACAGATTACCAGTTTAGAAAATGCGATTGCGAGTGGTGTGTTAATCGTTGAGTTTTCAGACGGTATCAGCAAAACAAAAACACAGTATCAATCAACTGACGCTATGCGTACTGCGCTTGCTATGATGCGTAAAGAAGTCACCGCGAGCAATGCTATTGCTAATAATTTACAGCAACCAGTTAAAGTCGTACGGCTTTATCGTACTGCGAATAATGGGCTTTAAGCATGAAACGTCCCCGTTCCTTTAGTTGGAAACCAAAGAATAATCTAACCAAAATGGATGCCGACCCGCAAAGTTTAGCCTTTGATTCGGGTGGTACTGGTAAGCGTTCGCAAGATTGGGGTTATCAATCCTATTCTCCTAATTCGGCTATTTCAGAAAGCGGCAGTTTAATCGTTGAACGTTCACGCGAAGCAATCCGTAAGAATGCGTTTGTTTATCGCGCACGCTTGAATGTTACATCCGATATGATGGGGAGCGAACTTACGCCGCACCCTATTAGTTCGGACGCAAATTTTAATGATAAAATATCAATTTTATGCGATGACCACCAGCACGACATTGTTATAGGTGAGCAGGTTGGTTTGCAAGGTTTGTTTTTTATGGCTCTTATGGCTGAACAAACCAGTGGCGAGTGTTTTATCGTCAAAGTAAATCGCCCATTAAGTACAGACTTAACCTTACCGTATCAGGTTAAAATTCTTGAAAGCGATTTTTGTCCGCTATGGTATAACGCGGTTACTGCCAGTGGAAACATTGTTAAAAACGGAATTGAATTTAATAAAAATACAGGTGAACGTGTAGCATATTGGCTTTATATGCAGCACCCAAACGAACTAAATTTAACAGAAAGTGTTGAGTTAGTGCGTGTCCTAGAAAAAGACGTATGCCATTATTACATTCCCGACTTAGGCCGTATCGGACAAATTAGGGCTACCCCGTCAGGAGTTCAGAGTTTAGTACCTCTCCGTCAACAAGCGCAATTTGAAGATTTCGAGCTTGAAAAAGCAGCTTCAATGGCTGGTTTTGTAGGATTTATTAGGAGAGCAACCCCGCCACCAGAAGTTCTAGATCAAATGATTGAACTTGAAAAGTATAGGGGTAAAAACAGTTCAATTTATGATACAAATTTAAGGGCGGATTCAAGTGGTGTAGCAGATATTTCTTTAGCACCGAATACAATAAACCTTCTTGCCGACGATGAACAAGATCCAGTTTTCGCACCTGCTTACAATAGCACTGGCGGTAATGATTTTTCACGTCGAAACGGGCATCGAACCGCAGCAGGTATGCGTGTGTCATATCACACGATGACAGGAAATTATGAAGGTTTAAATGATAGAATCTTGCGATTTGCGGCTAATGCTGACCGCAGATTACTTTCAATGCTGCTTAATCTTTTTTTCATCCCGCAAGTTGCTCGTAAAATGCACGGTTGGGCGTGTGATGCAGCGGTTTTATCGGGAAAAGTAAAAGTTACGGATTATGCTAAAAACCGTCGTGATTACACGCGCGTTGAGTTCGACCCAGAAGCGCAACCTTATCTTTTACCGCTTCAAGATTTAGGTGCAAAAAAATTAGAGCTAGAGCTTGGATTAGAGGATAAAGATACGATGAGACGAAAACGTAATCGAAATCCTATTGTAGTTGATAAGGCTCGTGCTGAAATTATGAGGCGTGAAAAAGAATTAGGTCTTGATGTGATTGGTTTGATGAATGATGTTAATAATGCAAAGGCGGCTATGTGAATAATACAGACAAAATTATGACGCACATTGCTTATGCGGTTTATTTATTAAGTATTGCTATAATTTTCAACATCGTAAGAAAAGTATTTGGAGGTGATGCGCTAATACTAACGGCGGCAATTATGACCTATGCAAATTCACTTATTTTTATCAATAAAAGAGCGGATAAATGAAGCCACTAAAACTACTTAATCGCTTATTCAGTCGCGGAGTGAACAGCAATGTTTTATCCGCGCTTTACAGTGAGATTTACAATCAACCCATTTGCGCTGAACCTGCTTTTGCAAAGTCAATTATTGACGGTTACTTGCACGGCACAATTGAACCTGCGGCTATGTCATCCGATAATGTGTTAGATGGTGAAACACGTTTAACGTACAAATTAACCGATAACATTGCAGTAATGGATATTTCAGGCGCGTTATCTTCACGTCGAATTTCAGGGTATTGTGGTAGTGCGCCAATTAGTTACGAGGAAATTCTAAGTGACTTTAGATCGATTCAAGCCAATACAAATATCACTGATTTGTTTATTCAATTCTCAAGCGGTGGTGGCAGTGCAATCAATATGTGCGATTTGTCGGACGTTTTCTATAATGCACGCGGTAAAGGTTTGAAAATAACGGCTATCGTTTCAACGATGGCAGCCTCAGCGGCTTATGGTATTGCGTCAGCGTGTGACGAAATCATTATCACGCGCAATGCCGCCGTGGGTTCAATCGGGACGTATATTTGTTTGCAAAATGACGTTAAAGCCAATGAAATGGCAGGTATTGAATTTACCTATGTTGTCAGTGACGCACACAAAATCGATGGCTCGCCAGACGTACCATTAACCGATTCGGCAAAACAAGGTTTTCAAGATGATGTGATTGCAATTGATACCCTGTTTAAAGAAACTATCGCACGAAATCGCGGCTTAGATGTCAGTGCAATTTATGCAATGGAAGCGCGTTGTTATCGTGGTGAATTAGCGATTACAGCAGGTTTAGCGGACAGAATTAGTACCTTTGAAGAAGTTGTAAATGAAATTTTAACCAAAAGTGAGAAACAAAAAATCATGACTATTACCGCAGAAAATTTTGCCGCGCAAGGCGAACAAATCAGTCAATTGGTGAAATCAATGTCTGATTTAACGGGCATCGTTTCACAAATGGCACAAGAACCCGCCGCGAAAGCAAATGAATCGGCAATTGCTGATATGTGCGCGGCGGCAAGTGTCCCCGATACAATAGCGAAATTACTGATTAAGTCAGGCGCAACCATTGAAGAAGTCCGAGCGAGCTTAATTGATTCGCAAGCGGAAAAAAGTGAAACCATAAAAATAGACGGGTTTTTATCTGCCAAGCTACAAGGTGAACAACCACCCGCTGCTCTTGATTCATTCTCAAGCATTGAAGCATTGGAAGTGCAACGCAAACAATATATTGGAGCGAAATAATGGCGGCTATCACGAGTATAGAAGGTAATCACAATTTAGAATTTGTGTTGAATATCGAAGAAAACAGCGTTGATGAAGGAATTATTGCCAGTGGTCAAAACTTAGTTAGCGGCACGGTTTTAGGTAAAATTGTTGCCAATACAACGGCTACGGCAAGTACGGTAACGGGAACGGGCGTTTTAACGATTACAGCGGGTGCATTAGGTGCAAATGCGATTGTTGGAACGTATAGAGCTACTTGTATTACAGCTGGTGCAACGGCAGTTTATGAATTTGAAACGCCAACAGGAGTACAGTTACGCCAAGATATGACCGTTGGTGCAGGTTCGACAGATATTGATGGGCATTTTACAGTCGGTGCAGTAAATGGGACAAACTCAGTTGTTGGTGATTTTTTCACCTTTACGATTGCATCAAGCACTGTTTCAACAATTTCTGCCAGTGCAGTTGTTGGTACTGGTAACGGGGTAATTACGGCGGGTGCAGGCGGTGGTTTAGCGTTAGACGGTGCTTATTGCGTTGTTTGTACAACAGCAGCGTTAAATGCAGGTATTTTTACAGTCTATCAACCTTTAACCAATGAAGTTATTGGTACAGTAACGGTTTCCGCAGGTGCTACCTCAGTTGCAGGTCACTTTACATTAACCATTGCAGATGGTGCTGCAGATTTTGTTGTCGGCGACCGCTTTGTTGTAACAGTATCAATCCCAAAACCAACTTATATCTTGCATAACCCAGCGGCAGTTGATGGCTCACAGAATGCTATTGCTGTTTTATGTCATGCTGTTGATGCAACATCTGGTGCATTACATTCTGATGTCATAGCGCGAAATGCACTGATTTATGACAGCAAATTAACGTGGAAATCAGGCATTACTGCGGCTCAAAAATTAGCGGCTCTTGCATCGTTAGAATCAAAGTTGATTACTGTTAGAACCTAAACAAACCCTAAATCTGTCGTGATGATAGCAATTCCTTTATGGAGCAACAAAAATGGCAAGCAGTCCCTTTAATCTTGATGCGTTTAGCAACGGATCATTAGTCAAAAGTATCGTTAATTCTGATTATGTCCCAACACAGATTGGCGATTCAGGTTTATTCAAAGCAGAAAGCGTGAATACGTCTACGGTTTCACTTGAAACAGATGGCACGGTGGTTTCATTGGTAGGCATCAAGCCACGCGGCGCACCTGCTCAAGTTATCGGTTCGCAAAATAAGCGCAAATTAAAAACCTTTACCGTGCCACATTTACCGCAAATCGCAACGGTATTAGCGGGTGAAGTTGCAAATGTGCGAGAGTTCGGCACGGCAACAGGTATGCGTACTGTGCAGTCAATTATTGCTAAGAAATCCGCTTTAGCGCGTGCAAACATTGATTACACCACCGAAGCACACCGTTTAGATGCCATTATGGGTAATTACAACGATGTGAACGGAACAAAATCAAGCCTTTACACTGAAATGGGAACATCCCAACAAGTTGAAACGATTGATTTAAGTGCGACAACAACCGATTTGTTGAGTGTTTTATTTGACATTCGCTTAAAACAAAAAGCGGCATTAGGCGGTATTCCGTCAATTGGTGGTCGTATTTATTACGGCGATGCGAAATGGGCGGAGTTCTTGAAAAGTAAAAGCGTCGCCGCCGCTTATGCGAATTGGCAAAATAACGTTTTACCGCGTGACCCTCGCGCTCCTTTGACGTTTGGCGGCTTTGAACACGTTTGGTATTCGGGTAGTTCATTAGTTGAAATCCCTAAAACAGAAGCCTACGCCGTGCCATTAGGTGTAATTGGTCAGTTTATTCAAGTTTATGCACCCGCAGAAACAATGACCGATATTGGCGGAATGGGAATGCCTTATTACGCTACTACTGAATTGATGGATCATAATGCAGGGATTGAAATTAAGTATGAAACAAATGTTTTAACACTAAATATGTTACCCGCCAGCGTGATAAAATTGGCGTAAGCTACTTTTTTCAAGTTAGTTTTTAGCCCGTAGGAATGTAAAAGGTTCACGGGATTTTTAGGTAAAAGTAGCATTGAAATAACGTTAAAATGAATCCTTATTTATTCGCCGTCGAAGCAAAATACAAAACACCCTTAGCTAGTGACGCGCTTTATAATACGTTTCCGTTAAAAGTGATTTTAAGTCATGGCGCGAAAGCAGATGATTTAGGATTAGTAAATGTTGATGATATGCAATTTACTTGTCGGGTTTTAAAATCAGAAATTGACCGTTTAGGTATTTTTCCACGCAATAAAATTGTGATTGATGGCTTAACGTTCAAAATTACAAAAATTCCAATGGCATTGCAGGGCGAAGTGATTATGTATTTGCAGGAGGATTAGATGGCAGGTTTTAGCGTAACCATGCAGGACGCGCAACTTTGGGAATTCGCGCAAAATTATCCAATAGCGTTAAAAAACGCTGTTCGTAGCAGTGTTCGCACAACCACGACATTTGCTAAAAAACAAACCGATAAACAGCTAACAGACGTTTATTTTACGCCGCCTAAAACACTCAAAAATTTTCGTGATAAATCGAAGTATTATGAACTTAGAGATGGTGCAACATTTCGCGGTCGAATCTGGGTGGGTTCTAATGACATTAAAGCCGTATCAAGTGGTGATAATTCATTTTTAGGAAGGTTAAGTGAATTTGAAGGCGGCGCACAAGCGGGTAAATATCTATTCGCTGGTGGCTTTATTCCGAAACTTAAATCAGGACATAAGGCGATTTTTAAACGGGTTCAACGCGGTACTAAAATCGGCAAGCGCGGTAAAACGATTATTGATTACGTTTTGCAAAAACAATCTATCGCAATGGATAAAACAGATGCAAAGATCGGTGAAATATCGGTTGATATGAGTTTAGAGCTTGCTAATCGTTTTGATGCTAAAATTAGACACTATTTGCAAACAGGTTATATTCCAAGTGGGGATGATTAGATGTATTCATGTCAACAGCACTTAATTGACCGCATAAAAGCACAAGTGACAGACTTTGCAATCGTTACCAATGCGTCACTATCACCCGATGATAAGACACTAGCAAAGAAGCTACCTGCTTGCACCGTATCGATTATGGATAATAAAAATAATGATTTTCCTAACTCATTATCGGGTGACTTTCAAATCATTGAAACAGCACTGGCAATAACGGTTATAATTTCGCACGAAGCCGACGCTTTAGCGCATGAACAAACTGAAACTATCGGTGGCGCGTTAATGCTTAAAACCTTGAAAGCAGTGCTGAATTATCGACCAACAGGTTTTAATGATTCATTTAGCTTAATTGGTGTATTTTCACCTGCTCCTGTTTATTTTGACGAGCAAGGCATGGCGGCATTTACTCGCGCCGTAAAAATTTGTGATGTAATTATATTGTAAAAAATGCGTCATGTCGTGAGACACACGCGCCCTACTGTCGAGATGACAGCAATTTTCC
The DNA here is from genome assembly GCA_028713055.1 of Methylococcales bacterium. Classification (GTDB taxonomy): domain Bacteria; phylum Pseudomonadota; class Gammaproteobacteria; order Methylococcales; family Methylomonadaceae; genus UBA10906. Next base: position 17,672 of record JAQTOX010000001.1, read on the forward strand.
ATTTTGGAGTTTTAACACATGGCACAATCAAAACCGTTCACCTCCAAAAATGCAACACTTCGCATTTTTGATAATTCTACAGCAGCGCAGCAAACGCTTTTAAATACACTGATGACTGCGTTACAAAATGCAGGGTCACAAACACCGCTTACCGATGCTCAAAAACAAGGGTATTTTGCAACTTATATTGCAGGAATGGTTGCATTGCAAGGCATAAGTTATTTTGATACTGCACTTACCTTAACTGGCTCTACTCTTAATGTTACCCCTGCTGCACAAGTAGAAGGGTTTTACTCTGGTTCATTTTCAAAACTAATCGGCGGGGTAACTTATGCCGGTACTTGGGTATCGACGGGTACGCAATCTACAACTGCAATGACTGCTAGAATTAACATCACTTCTGTTACTGGTATTCAAGGTTCTGCAACATCGATTCCTTCATTTGTAATTGCTGACTTCCCAAATTTTGCAACTATCGTGGCTGGAACATCTGCCGTTGCACTTAGCGGGACGGCAACAATTCCATTGCAAACAGTAGTTCATTCATTGATTGACGGTATTACGGCTTATGGCGATACAGGCGAAAAAGACAATGTTGTAACTGCAAAGTTAATCAACCGATCTGGTACATTCAAAGGTAAAGGTTCAACGGATGGCGGTGATTGGTCGTTTGATATGTTAGAAATCCCAGCGGATGCAGGGCAGCAATTAGTAGTTGCAGCTAAAGCAGACCAAACAGCAAACGCTAACCGTGTTTGGGTACAAACATTTAATAACAGTAATGACGGATCATCAATTCAACGTTGGTATGGTATTGGATTAGTTCCTTCAATTACTGCGCCTGCCGCTGTGGATGCTTATGTCTCGTTAAAAGTAACTGTTCCATTACAGGACGGTCAAGTACGTTCATCTGTATTTATCGCTGGAATTTAATTTTTATCTACCGCGTTGCAATGGTGTAACGCGGTTTTTTATTCGTTTTTAGGAAAAATATCATGGCACAAAAAGAAGTTTTCAGAGTAAGTAGACACGGCGAAAATACTGTTATCATCACTATTTTAGACGATGATTACAAACCATTTACTGACAATAACGGTGCTGTTATGGCTGTTAAACTCGGTAATATGAAGTCAAAGAAATGGAGTGATGAAGAAAATCGTCAATTTTTAGCGGGTGCAAAAACACGCGGTAAATTGGATAAGTCACTCGATGCGTACAAAAAAGAAAATAACAATCAATTGGCTTCTATTTTTGAAGGATTTGTTGAACCATTTGAATTTGATGGTCGCGTTTTAACCAATTCTGCTGACGATTTTATTTTCCTTTTAGAAGAGCTGCCGTTCTTTTTCAAGCAGGTAAATGAAACTGTTGCGAACCTTGATTTGTATGTAAAAAAAATCGACGCAATTGCATAGATTACGCCAAAAAACTCGCATGGATTAACGCAGCACCAGGCGAGAGCAAAGATAAACCGATGAGCCGTCTTGATAATAGAAAGGCGGCTTTAAAGTTTAAGTTGATGACACAAGAAGAATTTGACACATTCGCCAAAATGCCCGAAATAGACTTTGATTTCCAATACATAATCAAATGGTTTCATGAGTTGGGAATTTGTGAAAATAATGGCATGGGTACAACGCCTTTTTCACATAAAGAATTGCACTCATGGCGCGAAAATATGCAACTTGATGTATTACCGTGGGATATTTCATTATTGCGGGAAATGTCAGTGGCGTTTATTTCGATGCAAGAGAAATCAAAAGACCCAGAGCAAATTGATCCATTATTAGATTTTGAATAAAAATAAATTAACGTTGTGATAACGTAAAGAAGGCGGCAATGGCGCAGCAAAACGCAACACTTGTTATCAATGCAAATACCCAAGATGCAGAAAACGGATTGCGTCGTGTTGGCGTTGGAATGCAAGAAAATAGACGCGGTGCATTAGAGCTATCAAGTGCATTTAATTCCATGAATTTAGCCATTGCAGGGTCAAGTGGCGCATTAGGCGCATTACGTAATTTACTCGGTACATTAGGATTAGGTGTCGGGATTCACCAATTAGCCGAATACATGGATAGTTGGGCGAATCTCAACGCACGTTTAAAACTCGTTACAAACTCCTTTCAAGAATTTCAAGCCTCCCAAAAAGGTGTGTTTGACATTGCACAATCCACACGGCAAGGCTTAAAAGAAACCGCTGATTTGTATTACAAGGTGGCGGACGCAACAAAAGCAATGGGTAAGTCCCAGCAAGATGTTTTACAACACGTCAAAGCTGTAAATCAGGCAATGATTATTTCAGGTTCTTCTCCAGAATCGGCTAAAGCTGCGATCACTCAGTACATTCAAAGTATTCAAGGTGTTATGCAAGGTGATGAAGCCCGTAGTTTGCGTGAACAAGCTCCGCGTTTATTCCGTGCAATTCGTGAAAATATCGAGGTCGAAACAGGCAAGTTCGGTGCTTCACAAATGAAGTTTAAACAACTTTTATCGGATGGTTTTGTCGATACTAATAAATTGTTTGGAGCAATGGAACGCGCCGCCCCACAACTCGAAAAAGAATTTTCAAAATTACCGCTCACGATTGGTCAAGCGTGGCAATTACTTGAAAATCAAATGTTAAAATTTGTCGGTTCTCAAAGCGAATCGACAGGGATGTTCACAGCGATTGCGAACGGCGTTAAATTGCTGTCTGAAAATATCGATAATTTGGTTAATGTGCTGGGTATTGCTGTTGCGAGTTGGGCGGCTTACAAAGCAATGGTTTTTCTAAACATTGAAGGAATGATTGCCGCAGGAAAAGAAAATGAAATTAGATTAGCAGGTATTGCAGCCGAAACTGCTGCCATTGAAACGAATACAGCGGCTAATTTAGCAAACGCCCAAAGCAATATGGCAAAATCCTCACTGCACGGCGCATCTTACCTGAGTAGCAACAAAGGCGATATTCCATCAATTAACGCGACAGCCGTTAAAACTGCAAATGATTTAGCGACTGCAACTAATGGTGTAGCGTTTGCAAATGCACGTTTAGTTTCGTCAGAAGATGCTCGAATTTTAGCAAGTCAAAATTTAGCAGTCGCAACATCAGAGCGTGTAATTTTAGAACGCTCTATGGCTGTTGCTCAATCAATGAATATAATCGCTCAAAATAGATTAAATGAGGTTGTAGCCATTGCATCTGGATTAAACACGCAAGATTCAAGGGCATTATTTATTCATACTAACGCCATTGAAAACGCACGCATTGCACAAGTACAATTAACCTCATTAAAAGCTAATTACGCCGTAGCTGTTGAAAGAGAAACTGCGTTGCATTTAATTGAAACAAATGCCGTACGTGCTGAAATTGCTGCAAAAAATAATTTAACCGCCACAAATGCGATTTTGACAGAATCGAAAGTCACGAATACCGCCGCTATATCAGCAAAAAAAGGTGCGATGACCGCGCGAATGGCGTTAATGGACGTACAAAATAAGGCAGCAATAGAACTTGCGGCTGCAACAACGGCACATACATTAGCCACACAAGCAAATACTGTCGCGCAAGCAGAGGCGGCTTTTGCTGCAAGTTACACAGGTAAAGCGTTTGGATTTTTAAAATCAATTGTTATCGGCGTGAAAGATGAGGTACTGATTTTAACCGCTGCCATGATGCGTAATCCATTTGTAGCCGCTGCCGTTGCAATCACAGCCGCAGCAACAGCCTCCTATGCTTATCGTGATTCGCTTATCAAAGTTGGTGAGCAAGATGTAACACTTTGGTCGTCCATTAAAGCAAATTGGAACGCTTTTACTGGAATTTTTGAATGGGCAACAACACCGATTTCAAATTTCTTCGACGATTTTAAAAAAGCAATTGAAGGCGTGATGGTGGTAGCGAGATTCCTAAAAGAATTATTCGTTGCGTTAATCCCTGATTCTGTTGTAAGCAAAATTGACTGGGTAAGCAATAAAGTTAGCGCATTGATGCCTGACTGGAAAAAAATAGGTAACGATGCAAAAGCAATGGATAAGGCGGATAAACAAGCCGCAGAATATGCTAAATTTCAAGATAAAAATGAAGCGGGTTTTTATTCAACGCCATTGACCGATAAAGTTTCTGCTGGAGAAGAAATGATGCGCGGTTTAAATACCGTGAAAGCACACCAAGACAAAATTAAAAAACTGAATGATGACGCAATAATCGACTTAAAAAAACAAACTGATTTCATTGCTGATTTAACCAAAAAAAGTAACGCTGAACTTGATGCAATTAAAAAACAAGATTTTGAATCCCAGATTGCTCAAGCTAATAAAGAATCAGCAAAGTACCTTGAAATAAAAGAAGTAAATATCAAAAAAGAAAACGAGGCGATTGCTCAATTAAATAAAAAAGATTCTGGTAATACCGTATTAGAAAAAGAAATTGCTGCAAAACGTGCCAACATGAAAGAGTACCAATCATTGATGATTGAAGAACTGGCAATGAAACATGGTGTACCAGCAAATTTAGTTAAAGCAACGGCGACTACCGAATCATCATGGAATCCTAATGCAATTAGTCCTGTTGGTGCGCGTGGATTATTGCAAGTTATGCCTGCTAATTTTAAGCATTTGGGCATTGCGCCAGAGGATGTTCAAAATGAAAAGGTAATGACTGACAAATCAATCACGTTCCTAAAAGAAATTTGGATTGCCGCAGGAAAAGACATTGATAAATTTTGGGTACTTTGGAATCAAGGGCATTTAAACAAAGATAAAGAAACTGGCGCATTTTCAATGTCATTACAAGCCGAAGAAACACAAAAAGGATTACCAAAACTTAAAGAGGCTTATAAACAAGATGGTGGTGAATTAAGTGCATTAACTGACTTAGAACGCGCTCATACAAAAGCATTAACCGAACATGAACAAGCCGCGAAAAAACTCGCAGACAACGACCGTCAACTTACCGAAAGCACGGCATTTGGTAAATACAACGCAACGATTGATGAATTAACAGAAGCAAACAAAAGATTTATTGATACGCAGGGAAAGTCTGGAATTTCACAAGCGACTTATTCACAAGGCATAGAAAACGCTAACGAAACGTTGTTCAAAAACACGGATTACGTTCAGGAAAATATCAAAATACTAGACCAGCAAGCAAAAGAATATGCCAAAGTTGTAGGTCACGTCCAAGACTACAACGCCATCATTGAAGAATCACAAGCAAATCTAGCGCGTAAAGCCATTTCACCACAACAACACAGTGTAAATGTCGCGCAAGCTAACGCCAGTTTGTTGAACCAAGTTACCGATAAACAAATTCCTGTTGCTAAAGTTGGTGAAGTCATTGACGCGCAAAGTGCATTAAAAGCGACCGAAGAAATGGCGAAATTCAAAGATGAAATGGATAAAGCCACCGTTGCTTTTGATTCGTTTGGCAACAGTGGCAAGATGGCATTCGATGGTATTTTAGGCGGAATTAGCGCGGTTGCCAGCGCGGCAACGTCATTTGCCGATGAAATGGCAAAACTCAATAATCACCAAGACGAAGCCGCTAAAAAATATGAAGCGGCGATGAATGTCGTTGGTGCAACAGAGCAACAAAAAGCCGATGCCACGAAACAATTCGCCAAAGAAAAAGAAGTCTACGATTCAAAAGCATTTGCCACTGAAATCAGCGGCGCACGCTCGTTGGCAGGTGCAGCATCAAAGATGTTCAGTGAAAAATCGGCAGCTCGCAAAGCCTTTCATAGCATCGAAATTGGTCTTGCGGTGGTTGAAATGGCAATGTCTGCGAAAAAGATGATTGTCGATGTTGCGGCGGGTGCTGCAAATATGTTTGCACAGGGTGGGTTTGCGGGTTTTGCTGGTGTTGCAGCAATGGCGACCGTCATGGGTGGATTGGGTTTTGCAATGTCAGGCGGTTCAAAACCCGTTGTCGATAACACTGCACCTGCCACAAAAGCTGAGGGGACTATTTTAGGTAGCCCAACTGAAACATCGAACAGCCTTGATAACATCATCAAAACTCTAAACAACATTCACGATATTGAATACCCTGAACTGAAGGCTATCGGTGATTCGTTTCGCGGTGTTGACCGTTCAATGTATGAATTGCGTCAAAATATGGCTCGTTCAACCGCCAATTTTAGCAATATGCAAGGTATGGGAATCCCGACTGCACCGACGGGGCAAGGACAATCTAAAAATCCATTGGGTTCAGGTACTGCAATAGCTGGGAGTTTGATTGGTAGCGTTGCTTTAGGTGCAACTAATGCGGTAGCCGTAGCGGGTTTAGGTGCTGGTGTTGCCTTGGCAAGTGCGGGTGCGACTGCACTAGGAACAGGCATGGTCACGGCAGCGGCCGGTGCAATTGGAACAGCAACCGCAGTTGGTGGTTCAGTTGGAATGGCCGCGGGTTCAGCGGCTGCAACAATGGTCGGTGGTGCAAGTTTAGGATTGGGTGCAGGTTTGGTGTTTGCAGCATTGCAATACGGTTTAGGAAAATTACTCGGTATTGGCAAAGTTAAATATCAACAAATTGGCGAAGGGATTGTTATCGGATCTGGTAAATTGATTCAGGACGGTATGACTACTGCGCTCGATGCTCAAACGTGGCGTAAAGATTTACAAACAATCAAAGGCTGGTTTAGCGATAAAAAAACCGTCATTGAAACTTATGGGCAATTAAGCGACGACATTTATAATTCATTGCAAGGCGTATCAAATAATCTAACGCTCGGCATGATAGGCATTGCGAAACAATTAAACATTTGGGATGCAATCGGCTACAAGCTGACCGACATTGAAAGCCGTCCAATGTTAAAAATGGATTTTTTCAAAGATGGTAAGCGCGTTGATGACACGGGTAAAGCGATGTCCGACCAAATCAATGCGTGGATGGATAGAATTGCAACAAATGTTTTCGGTATGTTATTTGAACAATACCAAAAACTAGGCGAAGGCATGATGGAAACTGTAGTGCGCTTATCGACACAAGTTGCCGCCGTCAAAGGTGCTTATAAAAAAATGGGGCTTGATGTTGGCGAAACCAATTTAGGGATGGTGCATTTTGCCGACACGATGGTGCAATTCTATCAATCCAGTGCGAAAGCCGACGACGGACTTAAAAACTTTATGTCAGCGATGGATGCGGTTTATCAATACTCCACCACGAAAGGTCAAAAATCGCAGCTAAATGTGACGCAAGGAAAAGGGGCGTTAGCTTTTCTAGGACTAGGAAATATAGACATATTCGATGTTGACGCAACCAAAAAAGCGATTGCCGATTTAGAAAAAATGTCTATAGATAATCTTAATAAACAAACTGCCGAAACAGAAAAGTTACGCTTGTTGCAACCAGCTGTTACAGATTTTAACAACCCAATGCCAGCAACAACAATGAATGATTTATTTAAAATAATCGGCGGAAATAGAGGCGACTGGGAAGCCGTATGGGGTAAAGACCTAAATAAAGCAACAATGGAATCATCGGCGTGGAGCAGGGAGTATTTAGTTGGACTTGGCGAGAAATGGAAACCTGTTTTAAATTTTTTTGATGAAAAATCCGCTATAAAATCTACGGCCGCATCAAAAGGCGGTGACACTATAGCTCCCGATGTTTTAGCTGCTCAAATTGCCGCGAGTAACAAAATATTGGAAGGTCTGGCGACTGAAAGTGTCAATCTCGCCACCGCAACAGGATATTTTTCTAGCGTTGAAAAGGACGTTAATAAAATCATCGCATTGCAGGATATTTATTACAAAAATACGCTTTCACAAAATAATAATTTAGAGCGCGAAAGGGTTCGAATTTTAAAAGATGAATACGTGGGATTCACGGAATCGTTTGAAAAAAATCCGCTATTCAAAGATGTTATTGATGCGATGAAAAAGGCAGGTATTACCTCTGATTTCTCAGCAAAAAGTATTCAAAAATTTATCTGGTCAATTGAAGACACCGCTAAATCTACCCTTGCGGCTTCTAAAGCAATGAAAGAAGCGAATGATTATGTAAAAGTATCGTTTTCACAATCGATTACCGATTGGGTGAACAATTTAAAATCAAAAGTGCTTGGATCAACCAAATCACAATTAGATTCGGCTAAATTGCAATTTGAAACAGCAAATTTACGCATTAACAATGTAGCGTTGTCGGCAGAAGAAAAACGTATTGATTTATCGAAAATAACGGGACTCGCTGATACTTACATTGGTGCAATTAAGGCATTTTATGGCGCAAATAAAGAAGGGGCTGACCTAACTGCACAGGTTGTAGCATCCGTTGAAAAATTACCCGAATCGCTTGATGTGGCTAATTTGCAGCTAAACGTATTGGATGCTATCCGTACCAATACCGCGAATTTAAATGGATTTACACCCGCGATTCAATCCATTTTACAAAGCTATCAAGCGCAATATAAATCTGTTTCTGAAAACACAAACTTATCTGTTGGCATTGCACAGGCGTTAAAAGATGCGCTGGATAGAACGGCACTTACCGCCATTGGTTCTGTGAATAAATCCCCTGAAATATCAGCACAAATTGCATCTACTGCGGGTTCTGCGATTGATGCTATTTCTAAGTTGGCAACCGCTACATTGCCAGACAATGCAAAAATAGCCAGTTTGAATGCACTAAATAATGGCTTGATTTCGTGGGGAACGGCATTGGCGAATTATGAAGTTGCGCCTTTGATTGAAAAAGTCTCAGGAATGAAAGTGATTACTGAAAGTTTCACTTCTTTGATCAGCGCGGCGGTAACAAACATTGGTGATAAAAATTTCGGTTATGTCTTTACCTCGGTTATGGGTGCGTTCAATGATGCAGCAGCCGTTGCGCCAACTGATTTTAGCGCGCTGACTAATTTCATTACGGGTGCAAAATCGGCAATGGCGTTATGGGATGTCGGTGTTGCTCAAGGCGTTAGCAATAGTGGTGCAAGTGCAGCGGTTAATTATGCAGTCAACGTTAAGACTATTGCACTCGATTACACGCTTGATGAAACGACTAAAACTGCAATGCTGGTTTCTGTGAATAACACGATGACTACCGCACTTTCCATTCTAAGCACATCGATTGATTTCAAGGGTGTAACGATTCCTGACAGTGTTAAAACTGCTGTAACCACGTCAGCTACGGACGCATTATTGAAAGGTTTGGCGGCGTTAGTACCTGCTAATTTCGCAATAACAGGTGGTTTAACGCCTGAAACAAAAGCCAGTATTTTAGCTAGTGTCGATACAGCGATATTGGAAACATTAAGTGGATTTACACCAGCGCAATTAGGTACAACAGGTGATTTAGTAAGCACGACAACGGCTAAAATACTAGCTGTTACGGATAAAAGTATCTATGCAACGCTTGATAATTTGAAAGCAACCGATTTAGGCACAACGGGTAAATTCACAACGGATACGCTTTCTAAAATAAAAGAAACCGCTGAATCGAATGTTAAAGCCAGTTTAGATGCACTGGGTACGCACACATTTAAAGCGTCCGATTTCAAACCAAAACAGGGTGATATTAAGCAAACTTCTATTTTTGATGATATTTTGATTTCTGCCATTGCGTCTCAGCATGCAGTTATCTCTAAAATAGGTGAGTTTGCGCCCACGCTAAAAGACGTAAAGCCTATTATCGATGACATGTTGAACACGGGTGCAAAAGGAATGTACTCAAGTGTCGCAACATTATTGGGCAATTCAGCAACTAATGGCATAGATATAAAAGACTTGTCAAAAACTGTTACAGAATTGAATAAAGGTACGCTCGGATTTTATAAAACTGCTAGTGGCATAGTCGCATCGACTGATTTAACTGGCGGAGTTATGGCTAATTCCATTGGTTACGTTAAAAACGGCTTGGATTGGTATTTTTATAATGCAGGCACTGTGTTATCTAGTGAAAAATTAACTGCTGAAACATTAAAAACGGGTATCGGTTCGCTTACGGCGGGTGCAAATGTATTTTTGCAATCGGTTGATGACGTGATAGGCACATTCGTTAAATTAGAAGAAACGGCGGATTTGAACGCAAAAGCAAATGCGTTAATTGCTGATGCTAATAACTTAGGTATCGGCACGTTTACACTAACTGACTTCAAAACGTTGGCAACAAACGCCAATGATTTAATCACAAAAGCTAAAGGCGATGGTATTGCACTCGACAGCTTAATGGTCGTTGAATCTATAGCCGCAAACGCAAACGCGCTGTTTCAAAAAGCTAAAGATAACGGTATTGCCAGCAACACATTTGTAGTTACAACATCATTGAGTACGGATGTTAATGGATTGATAACAAGCGGAAAAGGAAATATCGGAATCTATGCGTCACCTCTCGCAGAAGGTGTAACACTTGGAACTTTAGGGGGTGGCGTAGTTGGAACAGTTGGCACAGCATTTACATCGGCAAATGCTGACATTATTGCAAAAGATTACAAGTCATCGCTTACAACAGCAACGGATACGTTTTTTGCAGCTATCATGGCAGGGACTAAAGTCGATGTGGCAGGTTCTGCACTTAACGCAAGTAATAAAGCGGCTGGTGATGCAGCTATTGCCGATATGCCAAAAGCAGAATTAAAAGATTACAACGCAAACGCACAATGGCAAAAAATTTCAGATAGTCAATTTTCAATGAACGCTGCATTTGCAAAAGGTGGACTTGATTTAAGTAAATTTATTCATACTGCAGAAGGCGTAACTGCATCGGCAAAAATCAATTCTGGTGCAAACCAAGTCATGCTAAATTTAACGGGTAATGCAGCTAAATTCAGCGATACAACATCATCTATACCATCCGATGCTTTTAAGCTTCGCTTCTCTCCAGAAAACCAGTCTATTCATTTCGCCACAGGCGGTGCATTCACCAATGGCATTGTTGACCGCCCAACCTCATTTAATATGGGTTTGATGGGTGAAGCAGGTAGTGAGGGTATTTTACCGCTTAAAAATATCAATGGCTCACTCGGTGTGAATGCAATCTTACCCAAACAAGCCGCCAACGATTCAAATAAAGAAACCGCTGACGAAATCAAACAGCTACGCACCGAATTAAAAGCCGCTTTGGCTGAACTCAATAAATTCGTGAAAGCGGGTAATGAAATCGCTCAAGATGGCTTTACCCAGACCGTCAAAGAAACGAAAAAAACCACGAAAGCTGTGAATGACGCTACTAATACCGGCTTGAAACAGGGGTTGAACTAATGGAATCGATTAGACAAATTCAAGGCGATTGGATTGCAACGATTTCAGCGTTAGATGCGTCAAATAATCCTGTGACGTTATATTTCAGCGACAAAGGTTATCGTGACGACTCAGGACGTTATTTTGAAAGCCGCATGAAACAACCCGCTGTGATTAACATATCGGGCAATGATGGCGGATTACTGAAAGTGATGGGTAGTTCATCAACGGGCGAAATTATTTTAAATAACATCGATGGACGTTTTAATTATCTCGCAGATTACGCACTTGACGGTCGGGATTGCATCCTGCAACTCATTTCGCCACAAGGTGTAGTGACAACATGGTTTCGCGGCATGGTCACACGAAATTATGAGCGCGGTAATGAAGTCAGTTTAACGCTCAAGTCGTTATCCGAATCACTTGATACGCCACTTGCATTGTCGCGCTATTTAGGCACGGGCGGTGTTGAAGGCACAGCGAGTATTGCGGGAAATGTAAAGCCGCGGGTTTACGGTTCACCATTAAATTGCACGCCTATTTTATGTCTTGATACGTCACTTGTTTATCAAGTCAGCGATTCTGCTACGACCACGATTACAGGCGTTTTTGATAAAGGTTCAGCATTGACGCTTGGGGTTGTACGTGCAAGTTTAGCGTTATTACTTTCAACTACACCAGCCGCTGGAACATTCGATACTTATCAAGGTTACTTTCGCTTAGGTTCAGTAGGCGCACAGCAAATTACCTGTGATGCAACCGATACGCTGATTTTAGCGGGTGATGTTTTTAATCAAATTTGTACTACGATTCAATTTTCAAGCGGTCAAAGAATCATCGGAGAACAACCCGTTATCGTCAATAGCGTAACACATGAATATCAAATCTCAGTCCGCGCGGGTTGTGTGATTGATGACGTTTTTAATAACGGTACGCGGTTTACGTGGGACGGTGTGAGTTACGGCACGATTACAGATTTACGTAACGCTACAATTACAGCGGGTTTTTACGGCAAATTTCAAGGCAGTTTTATTGTCAAACCGTTGATTGATTCACAATATCCATTCGGTGAAATCGCGCTCGGTACGATTACTTGCAATGCAACCGATACGACGATTACTTACGCCGATACGAAAACCATTACTGTTAATCCCACCGCGATAACAATCTTAAATTCCGTCGGACAAATTGGGTTATTTATTTCAAGCGATACCACGGTTCGTGACGTGTTAGATAAAATCGTCAAAAGTTGCGGAGGCTATTATTGGCTTGGTGATCGTGCTGACGTTTCGACTTCTTACAACACCAATTTAGTGAATGCAGCACTGTATCAAGAACCGTCTGCCACGGCAGATTTAACGCTTTATGCGTATCGAATCGAAGGATCAACGATTACCAGAACTGCGACAGGAGCGGGTGAAAATGGCTTGCCACTTTATTCAATCGTAGCGAATTACGGTAAAAATGAAACGGTTCAAACGGACGTATTAGGCACAACCACAGCTGCTAGAAAATCATTAGTTGCTGTTGCGTCAAAGATTCAAGAATCGGCGGATTTAGCAGTTAAAAACATTCACCCCCAAGCGTTGCGCTTGTCATTTGAGAGCTTGCTCGTTTCACAAGTCAATACTCAAACCGTCACCGATAGATTACTGACACTGTTTAAAAAACGATTCGATGTTGTGACGCTGACTTATTTTTTCGATGAGTTGCCACGGTTGACTATTGGTATGACGGTGAAATTACTTTACCCACGTTTAGGTTATGCCGCTGGAGTGAATATGGTAGTTGCGGGTTATAAGGTCAACGTGCAACTGAAATCAGTCGAATTTAATTTAATCGGGCATAAATTATGACGGTTAAAAACAATATAACTTTCGTTTATCCGAATCGAACTCGTGAAATTCGACGTAATAATTCAGGAACTATCACAGGTTTGCACAAGTGTAACTTTACTGAAAACGTTAATTTACCACTGTCGAACATTCTCACGGATGTCATACCAGAGAAAGCACGAATGGATTTTGCCAGTCCATCACTCAAAAAATGCTCGTTTGCAATTTCATTACCGAATATCCCTTATCGTGAAATTGGCTGCGTTGCTGTTGCATCTCACAACCTTTCAATCGTTGGTAAATTGCGGATTAGTATTTTTAACGAGCCACCCATTGGTTATGCGGTAACGTCTGCGGTTGCAGCAGGTGGTAATATCGCGACCTTTACGTTTGTCGCGGGTGACAAACCCACCTCGTTAGCTAACGGCACAAAATTAAAATTATTCGCGTGCAGTTCTGACCAAAACGACCGTCACACTGAAACAATTATTTATGCCACCGTCACAGGCTATAACACAGGAACTGGTGTAGCGACTTGTACAACAACAGGCGGTTCTCTCCCCACTAATTTAGACACAGTTTCATACGCCAATTGGTTTGTCGGGTATGCCAGTGGCAACGTGGGTAAAAATGAATCATTACTGCTTAATATCCCTGCGTGGGTGCAAGCGTGGCAACGGATTCATTTACCTGAATCACCCGATTTAACATGGTTTTCGCGTGAATTCATGACGGGAACGGTTGAAGAGGCGCAACGTTTGGATTACACCGCGTTATCACTCAATTTCATGACGCGAAAAGAAGGCGATGGTTTAGCACCCGTTGGTACACACGTTAGGATTGATTTAGATGATTCACAAACCACGCAAACTTACAGCGATGGCACGACTAATCCGTCTTATCAGCCTTTTATTGAAGTTGGTTACGTGATGTTTGGGCAAACGTTCACGGCTGAAAATAATCCCGAATACGGGGCAATCAAACACGGCATCGAAGACCCGTCAGATTATCAAGAGTCTGATGGCGGTCAAGAATACTGGCACGAAAAACAAAAACGCCGCACGGTATCCGTGAGTTTTAACCTGCTTGATAAAACCGAAGCCATAGGCAAGGTTCATGAAATGCAACGCTTGCAAGGCAAATCAAGACCCGTTATTTACAGTTTTACCAACCGCGATTTTGATGAATTTCATTACGCGCAAAGTTTTATCGGGCGCAATGTGACGCTAGACCCTATCGGACAACCGGATTACGGAAAATATGACGCAAATATCAATTTAAAGGAGATGATTTAATGGCAGTTCCAACCGTTACCGTACCGTCTACGATGTCGTATGACGGCGTACAACATATTTACTCTGGTGACGCTGACCCCGTAACAGGAATGCTCGGCGGGATGCACACTGTTAATTTAATCCCGTCATTTATGGATATGGTGAGCGTGGCGAGTTATGTTGTCACTTTTGGCAATAACGCAAGCGCAGCAGCGGCGGGGGCTTTAGATGCAAAAAATGCCGCTTTAGGTTCACAGAATGCAGCAGCAAATAGTGCAGCTGCTGCTAGTGGAAGTGCGTCAAGTGCGGCAACAACAGCAAATAATTTTATTGCGAGTGCTTCAAATGTCGTCAATGCAGTGATTTCAGCAGGGACTACATCAGTTAACTCGATTATTTCATCTGGAATTCAAACTGTTAATTCAGCCGTTCAAACAGCAACAAATTCTATTGCACTGACTGCGAGCAATGCAACAAATTCCATTGCCAATGCAACCGCTGTCGCACTAACTTCAACCAGTACAACATCAAACACCATCGTACTCGGAAGTCTTACTTTTCAAACGCAATCAGGTAAAAATTTTGTCATCGGTCAAACTGTAAAAATTAGTTACGATGCCAATAATTATGTGGTGGGAACGGTTAACGGATATGTAGGTACGGCTTTAAATATCGCTGTGAGTGAAATTAAAGGCAGTGGAACTTACGCAATCTGGTCAATCATCCTGAGCCAGCAAAATTCGGGAATGAACTTGGGGCTTATGATTGCATTATCTTGAAAAATAGGAGTAAAAAATGGCACAAACATTCAATAGTACAGTGGCTGTAGACATTGGCATTGCAGACAAAATACTGTTCACGGCAACATCAAAAACGATGTTAATTGGCTGTAATTTTTCTAACAAAACAGTCTATGAGTTGCCGATTACGGTGTGGATTGTACGCAGTACAACTATCATCAATCTTGTCAATGGCTATCGAATTGGCGGGAATCAAAACGACGACATTATCAAAGGCAAAGTCGTATTATTGAACGGCGATATTTTAAAAGCAAACTGCCCGCTTGATGCTTCTTTTGATGCCCTGATTTCAACTTTAGAAGGATTAGACTGATGGACAAAGTTTTTTACGGCATTCGTTACGATGCAGCAACAGGCAGGCTGACTGCTGACCGCATTGACGATAACTCGCCGCGCGAGAAGGCAAAATACGCGGATAGTTTTACTTCAACAAAATACATGACATTTCATTTTAACGGCGCACATTTGCAAGCGAGTATTTTATGACAGAGATAGATTTAGGATTATTGCGATTTGCGTTCAAAGGCATATTCGATGCAGCGGTAACTTACGAATACAACAACATCGTGCGGTATGGTGGCGGCACTTACGCCTATATTTCACAAGTCAAAACTGCGGGTTTTGTACCGACTAATACGTTGTACTGGCAAAAAATCATTGAAGGCTACAACTATCGCGGTGACTGGGCAGCAACAACGGCTTATATGACATCCGATGTAGTCACGGACGGCATTAGCACTTTCGTAGCATTATCTGACCATATTTCGTCTGCAACACTCGCCGCCGACGGAATCTATCCGGCTTCGGGCGCAAAGTGGAAATATCTCGCAAAGGGTGCAGCAGGTGTACCTGCATTTACAATGGCAGATAAAGACAAGTCGCTGTTTAATGACGGTACAGGCTTGTACTGGGGAATTTCAAGTTATACCAGCCAATACAACGACAAAGCCGCTGTTAACAACGTTATCGTTAATAACGCAATCGTTCCGTGTACCACTTTTTCAAGCCAAAAAGTTTATGCTGGCAACGTAATATATATGCGCGTTATGCAATTAGCTGATGCAGGGAAGTTCGTCGTTGGTGCAGTACCTGCTGATGGCATTGGAAATATGGAAGCCTGTTTAACGCCGTTTTCAGTTGACCAAACCACAGGCGCAATTACACAGGCTGCACCCGCGCGTCAATTCACGCAGGCGGTTAATACGCCAGCGACAACCTGTGAATGGGCGGCAGTGGGTAATCACGTTTATTTTAGAGGTTCAATACCGAACCCATCTGCAGGTACGGTACCAGACGAATATGCGTTTGCAGCGTCCGTAACCAATAATACAGTCAGCGGTTTTTCGGGTGTTTTGACTGGAAACTATAATGTTGTTAGCAATTATGACCCGCTCGTTATTCTGAGTGGTACAACCTCGCATAATCGTTTTGCGTCTTATGGAATAACGGTCGGCGTTTATTTACATAAAAAGTTGCAATATACAGGGAGCGTGCTGTCTCTAGCCGATGAAGCAGTCCCTAGTCCCGTGTCAAATACATCAACTAATTTCGTGATGCCGTGTATCCCGTCATTTGCGAATAGGGGGATTGGGGCGGGCGGATTGATTGGTTATCTAACGGCGACTAGCCCAAGACTTGTCACGCAAAACGCTTCTTTAGACCGCGTTGCAGAATATGATTCGCTGGCACTTTTTGGTTTTGGCATGGATTGGAACGCTACAGATGCTGGTTTTGGTTTTCAATTGTCGAATGGCGAAAAAGTCTATTTCGGAGCTTATGGCAACTACATCAAAGAATCGACGCTTAACGTGTTGAGCAGCTTAGGGCGACCGAATTTGGATTTATACCAGATTTTAGGCAACTCTCGCTATTGTAATCGTGAGTTAATTATTCCGCTGCCGACCGCCAATACATGGGCAGCATTTGCTTCCGACGGCTCGTTAATCTCATTCAAAATTGACCCAGCGACTTATGTTGTAACGATGCTGAAGTCCGTGGGTGTGAAGGCGTTAATACCAGATACAAATAACGCGATGGTCGCGATAACTGGTTCAAGCAATCAATTTATGGTCTTGGCGAATTGGGTTACGAGAGGCTCGTATGCAAAAGTTTCTGTTATCAACAATCCATTTATTTAAGGGGTTCAAATGTTTACTACTATTCAAGAAGCTAAAGCGGCTCGAAATCAAGCGTTGGTGGATTCTGATAGATACATGATTGCAGATTTTGCGATCAGTGAAGCAGATAAATTGGCAGTTCAAATTTACCGCCGAAACTTGCGTTTTTGCTTAGATGATTTGACTGACGAATCGGTGGTGACGTTTTCATTGCCCGCTGCGCCAAAAATAAGTATCTATAAATTATGATTTTAGATAGAAATGGGCGACCGTTATTCCGAAGACAAGTATTTTCAAAGTATGATTTTTAGGTATGACAGAAGTTTGTCATGCCGTGTTTTGCTTGATTGTTTTTTTAAGTGCATCGAATTTGCAGCTATGACAAAAACTAATTAGCATAGGTTAAAGTAGGATTAGCTATGTTTTGGGCGTTTGATTATGTACATCTTATTGTTTATTAAGTTATTTTTTAATGATTTGCAGATTCGTAATCAGTAGGTCGCAGGTTCGACTCCCGTCATTGGCTCCATAAATATAGTTATGTTTTCACCATGTAGTCATTTTTTATTTTGGGTAACAAAATGATAGAAACTTAATGTTATCTGATGAAACAATCCCTTCTTATTTTGTCTAAAATATTTTTAATTTAATTGGCAATCACTGCATATATCGTCAGTAAAATTCCACATGATTTCATGTATCTGATTGTACTGAAAAATATTCACCACTATTCTTTTCACTTAAATTTAGCATTTAATTTAATGCAATCTAAAAAAGAAATATCAAAAACTATCGTTCGCACCTCACGAAGAGATTTGTGATTTAAAAAAACGGTAATTTAAAATTCAGGGGAGAAAAATAATCAGCGTTGCAGGGTTGCCTAGTTGCTTTTTTGCCCTTACTACTTTTTTAAAAAAGTAAAATTTGATGTTTTCACAAAAAGTTTTTTGGCGTAGATCGAAAAAAGTGCTATTTAGCTGTTGGCACGGAAACCATGTTTTTGAATCATTATTTCGAGGTGTTATGACCCAACAAGTATCGTTGGCAGACACATCTCAGAAAATACAAAACACATTACCAAAATTGCCACTTACCATTATTAAAGATGCGATATTGGCGAAATGTCAGTGTTATTCAACAGACAAAACCCAAATTCCGCACTATTTATCAAGCGATAGTTATTGAAATTACTATCATTGATTATTTGTTCAATGGTTTGAATCAAAACAATGACGTAACGCTAATCTGCAGCTATCCTAAGTACGATAACGTGCCATTTACTGGCAATGTCACATTGTTTGCAACAGATGAATTCCCAAAACATCATCTAAATGATGAATCGCCATAATAATTGATATTGATTTTCCTGACAATGCCCCAGCATTCATGCAACACAAAACAGCAGAAGACGTTTTAGCTGTGTTGGAATCTGTAGTACCTGGCTGTTCGGATGTGTTAGTTGTAGATGCCCCGAGTTCATCTAATGGGATTACTGCACCAAACAGTACAATTCCAACAGGTAATTACAAACGCAATCTTTATTTCCAAACACAGACCAAAATGGCAAAGTTCAAATATTGATTGATAAAAAAGCTGTTTCAAGAGAACGTTTGCGTTATGAAGTTGCCCCAATTATGAATGGTGGTATCACAAAACAGCCATCACCAATCAGATTACTAGGAACTAAATTACTCGATACTAAGTTATTAGTTGACCCAACGGCTGATGAAATTTTTCAGTATGAAAGTATTATGGGTAAAAAACGGCAAATAACCACTGCAAAAAATGGCTCTGTTACTTTTGGAATACCAAATCGGGTATCAGATTTGACATGGGATATGGCTGTCACGCTAGTAATTACGCCGCAACAATTCAAAGCTGAAGGTTTAATGGATGAATCTTGTCACTCTCCTTTCAGAATTGATAATAATCCCAGTGCCAAAATGGGTTTAGATAAAAATGGAAATCCATACATTTACGATGCTGGTACGGGTGAGAGCCATTTCTTAGTCTTAGAAAAGCCACAACACTGGGAGTTGGTGGATACAGAAGCACAGTAAATGTCGATGATATGTTTGAGTACACCACCGCTGAAATGAATTCAAATTACGCAATTGTGATGATGGGAGGAAAGAGCTTAATCATGGGAAAAACTCTTATGATCCAGCGTTAAAATGCAATTGCATAGAGTTTCACCCAACGTCAACATTCGCCGCGTTTAATGCTCACAAACGTGTAAAAATTGATGATAAGTATCAATCTATTGTGAAGTATTGGCTAAGTCATGAAACTTACTGAACACGTTCGTCAATCACCAACTTCACCACACCATTATCTACCGACGTTGAAACCTGTTTTTTACCAATCGGTTCACCGGATTGCGCGATGGCATTGCCAGTATGACTAATTCTTGCGCTGATTTGGACACTCGCTACCGACGAAATTGTCATATTTGGCATCATCGCCATACTGTCATCAAGCGTTACGTCTAATGGCAAATCTTTCACCTGTTTTTTCACGACGGCTAACGGCATTTTTCCACCTTGCGCCGGTTGTGCATAAATGAAAACAAAATCTTCTGGATTTGTGGCTGCTTTGAATTTTTCGTCTAACGAAATCGCTAAATGAATACTTTTGTTCGTTATCGAGGCTTTCTTTTCTGCCACAGGTACTGGTTGTCCCAAGGCTTCACGCGCTTGATCAATTAGTTTTTGAACTTCCAAATAATCGGCATCCTCGGGTTTGTAATGCGTTTGCAATTTTTGCCAAAGCCCAATCGCCTCATTGAATTTTCCATCTTCTGCATTTGCCAATCCGTACAACCACAACGCCATATCGTTATTTGCATCGAGTTCCAAAGCTTCTGCTACCAGTTCAGTCGGTTCACCGAGTAATGTGCCACCTTTTTCCATTGCAATCACGTCCGCCAATTGCAATAAAACTTCAGGTTGCTCTCCTGTTAAAGCGCGAGCTTTTCGCAAGGCTTCGACCGCTTCGGGATAACGTTTTAACACTTTGTACGAACGCGCCAACATAATCCAGCCTTCTGAATCGTTTGGATTTTGTGCCATTTTTTGCGCGAGTTTTTCAACCATACCGTTAATATCGGCAGCCGTTTTTGTCGGCATTTCACCTTTAATTGCAACATCGTCAAATGCCCGAAAATCACCTTTTACACTATAAATTGCCAATGCCAACAACGGTACAAAAACACCCAATGGAATCGCAATCCAACGTCCACTTGATGAAGTGGAACTGGTGGGAATATAACGTAAATCGTGATGCAAATTTAACATCAACTCATTTTTTAATGGTTCATATTGTGCAACTGTAATCACGCCATTTTCTAAATCCGTTTCAAGCGATTGCAGTTTTTGTTGCGCGAGCCGGATGTTTATTTCTGAATCGTCACTCGACACAATTTTGGGTTTTAACCACAACGGAATCAGCAAAAAACATAACGCAATCGCAATAAATAACGCGACAAAAATACCAAATTGAATCATTTTGAATCACTCGTGGTGTGTAAAAGTTCAGCAATACGAGCGCGTTCGCTCGCGGATAATTGTTCATCAACATTTGTTTTTCGGCGTTTTAATAATGACCAGAAACCTAAACCACCGAGCAACAAAGTCAAAACTGGTGCAAGCCATAAAATCAAAGTCCGCGCATTAAACGGTGGGCGATACAACACAAAATCACCGTAACGTTCAGTCATGTAATCAATAATTTGCGAATTACTTTCGCCACGATTCAGCATTTCGTAAACTTTTCGTCGTAAATCTTGCGCCAGTTCGGCGTGCGAGTCGGCGATGTTTTGATTTTGACAAACTAAGCAGCGCAATTCCTCGGTCAAGGTTTGATAACGCAATTCAAGTTCAGACGTAGTGAATTGATAAACTTCAATTTCAGCGTGAACGCTTTGGCTTAGAAGAAGTAAGCACAATACTAATTTTTTCATTCGGTCTCTAATTTATACTTAAGGGCAATAAAAAGCGGTGGTTCATCAAAAATCTCCCACATCTTGTGATTTCAATTATTACATACGATTCGAATCTGTTGGTTTTTTTGCATGACAACGTTAGCTAAATAATACCCTCAAGTTAGTAAAGATAAATCACAAAACAAAATCACTCGCAACCAGACTGTTCACGCCGTTCAATTGAATTGAAAATTCGGGTTTATTATCGGCATCGGTACTGCCGTAAAGAATGTGAGTTGTTGCATCAAAACGTAGTTGACCTGTAGCATCGGTTTTACTGAAGGCTTTTGCGCCAATAAATGTAAAACTTTGGTCGATTTGAAATCCAAAACTGTCCACGTCAGCACTATTTGCATCAATATCATACAAATCAATTTTATCGCCGTCGCTGTGTTTAAAATCAGTGATGATGTCGCGTGTTTTGGCGGTCAAACCTGTTTCTTCAACGTTATGAAAAGAAAATTGATCAGCACCCATTCCGCCCGTCATTTTGTCTACCCCCATGTCTCCGATAATCCAATCATTTCCCGCTGAACCCGAAAGGGTGTCATTTTCAGAAGTGCCAGTTAGTCCCCACGTTTGTTTCAAATCATTAACCGTAAATGGTGTTGCAAATTGTGTTGAGTTTGCAAAATCAACACCGATGTTTAACGGTACAGATTTCAAATCTGGATTGATTGCAGACAAATCGAGATGATCGAAAAACACGCTTGCAGTTGTAAATGGTTCATATGTGGTGGAAATCGGTTCGTGTGTAATTGCATAGTTTGCGAGTTCTTCTGAGCTTGGAGCTTTTGTTCTAAATCCTTTTACCATGTCAACGTCATCGACATTAACGAGTTGTCCCTTATCATCAAAAGAAATTTTTAGAGGATTAGCTGTGATTTCACCTTCTCCTAAAACCACCGATGATATAACGCCACCGCTTAATGAAAAATACATAGACCGTTCTTCAGCCGCAGGGGCGGAGCCTTGAAAAATCAATGCACCCGATGCAGCAGAAAATTCATTTGGAAAATAAAGACCTGTTGCGCCAGACACCGAGGATAAATCAAGAGACAACGTCGCCAAATCAAGTGGTGGCAATGAATCATTATTAACAGTTTCTGACACTTGCTCTGTTCCTTGATAAACCAAGGGCGCCATAGGAAAAAAATTAACAGCATCCGTTGATGATAATGTTATGAGAGTTGGTGGATTTGTATCTACGATAGGTGGTAAATCAATTTTAGATAGTGCAGATAAATCAAGAGGAGGCAATGAATCATTATTAACGCTTGGAAAATTTGTCACGGTGTCGATATTTCGACCATCAATGAAAACATAAGCATTCCATTCATTCGCCACAGCGGTTTTCGCAAAATACGTTGAGAAAACGTGGTCATTGCCATTTTGGTCAGCAATGTTCATTGAAACAACGTTGGTATATGTGTCAGGATTTGGCACATACGGCGCGGCATCATCAGTGTGTTTCAAAAACGAAAACGCTTTAGTTACAGGTTTATCGGAGCCATTTAAATTTAAAGTCATTTCGACATTGGTTATTGCATCGGGTGCAACGATTTTAGGCGCGTGGTTCACGGGTTGGACTGCTGCAATCATTGCGGCAGCAGGTATAATCGCTTTTTTTGGAAGAGTCATCTTGTTGTCCTTGAGTTAATTAAAATTTTGCTGCATTTTTTGCCACACATTCGGTGTTAATGCGCCTATATATCTAGCACGAATGATACCGTTTCCATCTACCAGATACGTTTGTGGCAAACTTTGAATATCTAACGGCATTGCGCTTGCCATTGCACCATCAAACATAATTGCGTCAAACGGATTCCCTTGTTGTTTTAAATAGGTTTTGGCATTTTCTAAATCGTCTTGATAATCCACGCCATAAATTGTCACGCCTTCTTCTGAAAGTTGTTTTAACAATTCATGTTCCGCCCGACACGCCGCACACCATGAAGCCCAAACATTTATCAACGCAGGCTTTTTAAAATCCGTGCTATTCAAAATGATGTCGGTGTTTTCTAGTGAAGGTAAATTCACCACAGGAATTTTTTTACCGATTAAACGCGACGGACTTTTATTCGGGTCATACGTCAAACCGTAACCGTACATCACACCTAAAAGTGAAATTAAGATAATCGGCAACGCCAACAACAAACGCGGCTCAGGCTTTGTCACTGTAAATAATCCACAACTTGACGTACTTTTTCTTTATCGTGAAAGTATTTAAATTTTGGCAACGCATTCATACCGTGACAATCGATGCAAAATGTCCCTTTCACGCCTTCAGTTCGTAAAAAACTATTGAGTGGCGAACCTTCCACATTCTCAATTTGCCCAAGTGACAAAATCGATTTTGGTTTTGATTGCAGCGCGTTTTGACGAATTTTCGCGCTCCAAAAATGTGGCTCGTGGCAGGTTTTACAAGCGATTTGTCCGAAATCGTCGATTTTTTCTTTGGCATTTAACAGCGGCATAACTTTTTTATCTGACCGTAAAACCATGTCTTTGTGTGGATGATTAAAAAATCTCACAATTTTCTTTTCTGCAATGCCATTTTTTTGATGGCAGTTAATGCAAAGTTTATCTTCACGCAATTCGCTATGTTGCAATTCTCGGTCAGCAAAATCTTCTACAACCGATTTCACCGAAAATAAATGCGGTGGATTTTTATCGCCTTTGTGCAAACTGTGACACGTGCCACAAACGCCACTTTGCGAAGGTTTTTCGTTAAATTGATTTGGTTTATTTTTCGCCGTAATTCGCAAATCGTGGTCACTTCCAACTATCGCTTGTTTGCCTTGATGGCAATGTGAACAGAGTTCGCCATTTTGATTATTTTCAACTAATGCGGGTGTATCGGTTTTGCCTTCATGCACCGAGTGACACGTTAAGCAACCAATTTCGCGCGTTTTTTTACCAGCGACAATTTCAACGTCATCGTCCATTTTTACATTCACAGGATGGACGCCTTTTTGATCTGCATCGTCTTTGTCTTTTGCATGTTGACGTTGATGGCACGTTTTACAAAGTGATTCCGCGTCTTTAATCCCTTTGTCGAGCAATGCCGTTTCTGGATTGCCCGAATGAACATTGTGGCAACTTTGACAGGTGACAAATTTCACTTCTTTGTCGTTTTTTTTCATGGGTTCATCAGGTTTTACGTTTGTTGGATGAATACCTTTGTGACGGGCATCGTCTTTATTTTTCGAGGCTTGTTTATCGTGGCAGGTTTCACAAAGCGCATCAGAAGTCAGATATTTTTTCTCAAGCAACGCTGAACCAAGTTTGCCATCATGAACAACGTGACAGGTTTGACAACTGACAAACTCAACAGTTTTGCCATCTTTTTGCATTGGTTTCTGATGTTTTTTTGGATCGGGTTTGATATTGACCGGATGTACGCCTTTTTTATGTGCGTCTTTTTCATTTTCGGAACTCTGCCGTTCGTGACATTCCAAACATAACGATGCTTTTTCATTTTCCAAAACAGTCAACGCGCCATTATCAAAACCGCCGTGAATTTGGTGACACGTTTGGCAAAGCATTTCGTTTTGATTTCCTAAAACACCGCCATTTTTTAGTAACGAATCAGGTAACCCGTGTTGTTGTAATTTTGCCTCTGTTGCAAAACCAAGCGCGTTTTTTTCCGGCGGCAAGGCTAATTTAATGGCTAACGGATGATTCACACCGCGATTTTTGGCTTCTTTTTCACGGGTATTTTTACCTTTAGATTCATGACATTTTTCGCACAAATCGCCGTTTTTATTTGGCACACGCAGCCACGCATTGCCATGTTCTTTGTAAAGCGTTTCGTTCTCCAACATTTCACCCCCCTTTGAAAGGGGGGCTAGGGGGGATTTAGTGTGTGGCGTGTGGCAACTCGCACAATTCAAGTTGTTATGTTCGCCGTGAGGAAAATCCTTTGGTAATTTATCGGTGCGTTTTTCAACGAAACGTTCTTTTTTTAATTTTTCATCGTCATAAATTGTTGAATGTTGCGCTTTTGTGCCGATTCGCAAACGTGAATCCACAATTGCGCCGTTATGACAGCTATAACACATCAAAAATGAACCATCAGGCAAAACGCCATTTTTGTCGGGTTGCGCCGTTTCTTTAACCCACGATAAATGACACGCTAAACAATTTTTTTGGGAAAGCTCAATTGAAACAGAATTATTTTTAGCAAGTTGTGAAAATTGTGGATTGATTGAAAATTCGACAATTTGATTGCCTAACGTTTCAGCAAGAAAAAGTTTATTGTCGCGCCATGCCAAGGAAGTCGGTGATTGTAAAACCATTGTTTTGCCGTTGTTATCAGTTAATTCTCCCAATGCTTCGCCATTTTTGAAGACTTTAATCGTTCCAAAATAACTGTCACTCACAAACAGCAAATCATTTTTTAGGTCGATTGCAATGCCATTTGGACGAAATAACGCCGTTTTGTTTGTACCGAATTTGCCAATCGTCGAAAAGAATCGCCCGTTTTTATCAAACTGTTGAATGCGTGAATTCATAATATCGACAACATAAAGATAACCGTCGCGGTCAAACGCCATTTGATACGGATATTGAAATTCATCCTCCATTTCGCCACGTTTTCCAAAGCACGGTAATGCTGAGTTTTTAACTAAATCAAAACGACAAATTCTATGATTGGCGCGATCTGACCAATAAATTACATCTTCATAAACTGCAATCGCGACAGGTTCGGGCAAATTTTTGCTTTCTGCTGTTTGCGAAACATCGATTTTTTTGGTGAGTTTGCCCAAATTATCAACGCTCGTTAGTTCACGTTTTAACGGATTTGCGAGCCACCACCCATTTTTATAAGCAAAAACACTTAATGCCGCGCCGTGGTTATCAATCAGATTTGCCGATTCACCAAGATGCAAACCCGAATTATCCAAAAACACCATTTTTTCTGCTGAAACCGCAACACCAACTGGTTTTTGCAAATTCGCCTCTAAAACACGTTGTGCTGTAATTTCTACCGCCCACGCATTCAAGGCGATAAAAAATAAATAGAACGCTAAAAATAGGCGATGGTTAACGTAACATTTCACGAATAGTAATCCGTTGGTCATCGTTTTTATAATGTTCTAAAAAGCGTGGAATGATGTGCGTGGTAATCGCTTGAACTTGTTCTGAAGTTGCACCCAATTTGGACAAATCGAGTTTCGATTTTTTATCATTGTGGCATTCTTGGCAAGGCGTTCCTTGATGTATTTGATCGGTTTTTTGCCAATTCATCGGCGCGTGAATTTTTGCGTGCAACGTCACCTTTTCTGAATCATTCGCGTGTTTCCATTGTTCTTCGATTTGATTTGAAAACTCATCACTTTTCAACAAGAAAATCCGTACATTATTTAAAAATGGCCCGATTTTAGGATTTGTCAAACGTTGATTTTCGTTATCGATATTTTTGACAATTCGCAATAAATTCTGTCCTAAAACGGGCTGCTGTTTTTCCATATCAAACCACTGATAAGTAAATTTTTTATTTTCATAATGACACGTTTCACACGCAATAAATCGAACGTGCATATTATTAAACGTGCGTGTTCTCAATGCCTTTTGATGTGGTAACGGAGAATGGCATGTTTGGCAAAAACTTTGTGGCGCGGTTTCGAGTTCACCCGTTTGTTTATGAAACGGTGGAATTACGAATTTTTCTTTAATCTCAATGTCTTTGTGTTCACGCACAGATTTTGCTGATAACTCAACCGCTTTTTGAGTAACTGACGCATTTTCGATTTGTTGTTGGTGCAACGGAACATCTGCGGCAAAAGCCGATTTAACGATGAATAAAAATAATAAAAAATAAATTTTCATGATTTATCCTCATCGTTTTTGGCTTTGGCGAATCGCTTTTTAATTTTCACCCACAAGCCTTCTTTCTTTTTAGGTTTTGAACCGATGATGATGCGTTGAAATTTCTCCGCGCCCAAAATTGAATTATTGTTGTTTTTGTTCAATTTGCTAGCATCACCAAAAATGCTCCAGGCGATATTTCCAAGCAAAAACACAATGGCAAATGAACCTAAAATTGCTGCCAGTTTGTACCAAATCGATAATGTTTTAAACGTTGCAAAGTCGGGTTTTAAAACTTCATTTACTTTTGTTTCGACACCTAACCCAAGTGTTTGCACACCGTGCATTTCTGAATTTAAAAAGCCTTTGTTAGCCACGCTTTTTGAATAATCTTTATGGCAGTTCGATTGTCCACAAGTTTGCGCTAAATGTGCGGGATTTACCGACGAATCTACGTTTTCATCTCGTTTAATGCCATGATGTAAACCAGTTGGCGCGTGACATTCAACGCATGAGGCACCTACTAAATTTTCATCAGCTAATAATCGTCCGTGTAAGGTTTTGTTATAACTTTCAGTCGAATGAATAAACGCCAAACTCACGGCTTTTTTTTCTTTTGTTTGGGAATCGTCTTGTTCAATTTTTGCCATTTTTTCAATATTGCCATGACAATCGATACACAATTTATTTGAAACATTTTTGTTCAAATGATTGCCAATATAACGGCGCAAAATGTGACCGCTAAATTGATTTCGCCACACATCACCCTCGTGACAAGTGCCGCATTCTGCATCATTGTGAGAAAACTCTTTTTTGAATGCGTCCATTTGCGATGCGGCAATGTACGGCGCGTTATCGTGACAACGCCGACACGAAGGCAAGGCAGAATCGGTGTCTTCTTTGATTCGATTTCCCGCCGCAAAATCTTTGCTTAAACCTTTTCCGTGTGCGGAACTTTCAAATTCTTTGGCAATATCTTTGTGTGTGAATGCCTTGCCATTGGAAGGTTCTTTGACATGACAGGTTTCGCCACAATCGACCAAACCATCTTTTTCTTCGTGCGGATAATCAGTGATTTTTCGATGACAATCTTTGCACGGAACAGAACCATGCAACGAACCGTAATAATCGGATTTCAAAATCGAAGCCGAACGAATTTGCCCTTGCTTATCGACATATTTCAAATCAGGCAAACCGTGACACGAAAAACAACCATCTGGATCAGGTTGGCGTTTATCGGCAAAAGTTAGATTGCAAAAAATCAGCAGCAACGCAAAGAAAAAGAATTTAAAACACTTCATCAATGCACAGCCGTCGCAATTGTTATCATTGTTAAAAACCCCAACAGCAACGTCGCGTTAATGACTCTTGTCCATGAAATAGTTTGAACAGGCGTTACTTTTGGTTCAAAACGTGGTTTAAAGGTAATCACTTGCCAATCGGGATCGGGGAAAATTTCTGTACCTTTTTTAACACGCTTCGGTTCTTTGTGACGCGAAGCTGTGGTCCATTCGATTGCGTTCCAATCACACACGTCAACACATTCGTGACAATCCATGCACGATGATTGTTCGACAGTGGCGACTTTATCAATCATTTTGATCGCGCCACACATACAATTTCGCGCACAAACATTGCAACCTGTACAACGTTCTTTGGCAACGCGAATGCGGTGTGTGCTGCGAAAACGTGAGCCAAAACTGTTCACAACACCGTCGATTGCGCCAATCGGACACATAAATTGGCAATAAGCACGACCTTTGCTTGAGAAAAATCCAAGCAATAAAAGCAACGATAAATTCACTAAACCTACCGCTGAAAAAATAAACGCTAAACCACCCGCGCCGCCTGACATCGCTTCGACTAAACGCGGTACAGTCACAAAATTACATAATGTACACGCACTCACACCAATGGCAGGTAAAACAATTAAATATGTTCCCAAATAGCTGTAGCGAATTTGAAATTGCGGCAACCAACGGTATTCGATTTTCCATCGGTCATTTAATAAACGGCTGACCAACTCGCTAAATCCACCGACAGGACATAAAAAACTACACCAAATCCGTCCAAAAAATAATGTCGTTAGCAAAATCAATCCAAACGCAATCACGCCAATCATTGCCGCTGAAACGTGCGTAGCAAAATCATCGAGCGACATATTTGGAAAATATAAATAAAACCGTCGCATACACAAACGCCCACATAAATCGCTATTGCCTGCGAGTTTAGGCAATATCGCCAACGGCGTTAAAAATACAATGCAAGAAACAAAAATCGTCGTGTAACGAAAACGTTGAACTTTTGGGACTTCGCGCCAACGTTGTAAAGTTGTTTTAAATGGATTCTTCATCGTTTAATTCTCAAACTCATGACAACTCAAACATAACGTGCCGTCTTTTGCTGGCAAGCGTAATAAAACTTCATTTTTCAGGCGTTGATATGGCGGCAAAGTAGTCGCTAATTTTTCTAAACGGTCGAGCTTATCCGCGTCAATAACTTCGCTCCAACTGTGTTTTTCATATTCCACGCCTTTTTTAATATCGCCATCGATTTGTTTGCTAGCAGGATTTTTTTCACCTAAAACACCTTTTGCGTGTGGCGAATGGCACGTTAAACAAAGCACTTCATCATTTTCCGAAAGCGGCAAATGAACACCTTGCTCGGTTTCTATTTTTTGCAAACGCGCTTTCATATTTCGTGCTGAACTTTTCGATTGTTCTAACGTTTTAAGGTTCGCATCGGTATGTTCAACCGCGTTGAAATGCGGCGTTTTTAAATGGCAACCCAAACACACTTTTTCAACAGGTAAACGCAATCTGGCTTCAACTAACGGACGCAATTTGTCGCGCTGTTCGTTGATTTCACTGTGACAAAATAAACAGTTTTCTTTTTTAATCGTACTGTCATCATTCAGCATCAAATGAATGTTTGGGCGTTCATGGGCTTTTTCATCGTGACAGTTCGCACAAAATGTTTCTAATTTTTTATAACCGTTTTTGCGTAAAAAATCAGGTGCATTCTTATCAATTTTGTCGTAAGGCGTTTCAGCGATTTTTTCTAAACCGTGGCACGTCTTACAACCGATTTTTCGCCCTTCTTTTAAAACAAATTCAGCAGGTGGGTGCATTTCGTCTAACAATTTAATATCTACCGCGTGATGCAAATCGGGCAAATGTTTCGATTGTTTATACGATTGCGTTTGCCAATCGGTCGATTCGGCGGCAAAAGGCGTTGTGCAAATTAACCATAAAACAAATCCTCCAACCCCCTTCAAAAAGGAGGCTTTTTCTTTTTCCCCTTGAAAAGGGGGGCAGGGGGGATTTGCTTTAAAAACTCTCATAATCCTTTCTGCACGCGCTCGCCGTGATTATGACAAGTCACGCAATCCGAACCATTGTTAAAATGCACGCCGCTTAAACCGTTGCCCGTGTCGATTTCACCACCATCAGAAACCGTTTTCATGTTGTGGCACAACGCACAAAATTGGCTGTAATTCGTGTTGTTTTCGAGTAATTTCACGCTATACGGTTTGTTACGCATTTTAGAATCAAGAAAAATCGCGCCATTGCGTGAATCATCAATAAGTAAATTCGCATCTGTTGTACCGTGCATGGTGTGACAATCGACACAATTAACAATCGTTTTGTACGCATAACCATCGCGCAGACCACTATATAAACCATTGCCCGTGCCTTCTGAAACGCCGTGTTTATCAATTTTCCAATAATCATCTTCGGCGGCAATCGATTGATTTCTTCTGCCTGCATGAATAATTGGATAGTTCGTTTGCTGATGATTTCGATTGTGGCAACGCAAACAGAATTCGTTTTGGTCTTGGTAAGGCAACGGAGTTTCCGTTGGTTTATTAGGTTTGTCGCTAAACATCGTCAAATCAATATCTAACTCAAATTTACCATTCATATTCGAGGCATCATGACAAACAACGCATTGCCGACTGGTCGTTGGCAAATCTTTCGACGCATCAAAATCATGCCGATGCTTGCCTGTTCGCATTGGATTCAAAGGCATATCTTGCGGATTATGACAAATCAAACATTGCGGCTCGGTTTTTTTCGCACCGTTATCACCGTGACAAGCTGTGCAAGTAGCGAATTTCTTTTTATCTACAATTGTTTTTATTTTCGGTACGGTTTCATGCAAACGTTGTAGCGCGTGACAACTTTGGCAATTTGCTTTGCCCCACGCGCTACCCATTCCATGCGACGGTGTTAAAAGCAAACTACCATTTTGCGAAATCGTTTTGGCGTGAATCGGCATCACGAAAAACAAGAAAATTAAAAAGGGCAGATGTTTAACGTGTCGCATGACAGTCACTGCAATAATTTTCATTGTGGCAACGTCCGCAACGTGCCGAATCAAAACGTGCTTCTAAACCGTGCAACGTGCGATAACCTAACGGATGATAACCCGCGCCCGACGTGTCACGGCGCAAATGGCAATCGGTACAAAAGTTCACATCTAAATGACACGTTTGGCAGTATTTTTCATTGCCTCGCGCGGCTTCGTTGTGATGGTTTTTGTAATCAAATTTATGGTCAGGCGGTTGAATGCGCTCTTTATCGGTGTGACAAACGTCGCAACGCCACGGCGCACGTTGTTCATCCACATGGCAATTATGGCAAACCGCTTTGAGTGATTCGTTAGCAATGACGGTTAAATTTTTGAGTTTTTTAATATCAACGACATCGGTTTTTGCGTAAGTATGACAAAGCAAACAACTATCACCTTCTTCTTTCATCACGTCTAAATGTGCGTTGTGCGGATAATAAACGTCGGATTTTTGATTTCGTTTTTCCCACCACGAATTGTCAGTTTTGGCATCAATCGCAAACACTGAACTCGTCAAAACGAACAATAAACACATTGTGATAATTCGGTAACTCATGGTTTTTTCGCCTGAAAATAATCGAAATAATAAGTGAGTTGCATCGAGCCTAGATATTCATTGGTGAGTTGTGAATTGTTGATATAACTGG
The DNA here is from genome assembly GCA_028713055.1 of Methylococcales bacterium. Lineage (GTDB taxonomy): Bacteria > Pseudomonadota > Gammaproteobacteria > Methylococcales > Methylomonadaceae > UBA10906. The sequence continues at coordinate 49,654 of JAQTOX010000001.1, forward strand.
CTTTCAACGCCACAACCCAATTGTTTTTAATCATCGTTTGCCATTCTGTTTCAACGCCTGTGGCAAAATTTTCGGGATACAAATTTTTCTTTTCATCGCGAAACGCTAGATTCACGCTGTAACGATTTTTACTATCGAGTGCGTGGGTATGCGAAACATAAAAACTCGTCGCGTATTCGCCACTGTTCAATTCCAAATAATCGACTGTACCTTGCCAAGTGACATTCGGTTTAAATTGGTAACTCACGCTGGCATTCGCGCCATAACCGTTATAACCCGTTTTGCGATCGGCAACTTGAACGCCTGCCGAATAACGCAAATCACTGGAAAAACGATGCTCCACCGAACCGCGCCAAATTTGTTGTTCACCCAGCGCGTAAGCCGAATAAAAACGATCTCGAAAGGTGACATAAGGTTGAACAGGTCGATAGGCTTCGTAATAATTTCGCAACCGCACATTTTTAAAAACATCCCACCATGAATCGACAAACACATTTTCAAGGCGATTTTTTTCACTGGCGTAAGAACCTTTAACGTAAATTTCAAACGGCTTTTTTTCACCGAGTAAATTACCCGTTAAATGCGTTGCGGCGTTATAGCGATATGTCGTCAACGTGCGTTTTCTAAGTGTTTGCGTTGGCATACCTAATACGTCGAAATTCGCATTTGTGGCAGGTTGATTTTCAACAGTTGTCGCTTCAATCGGTTGCGGCGTTTCAATCGCGTCGAAATTGTTATTGACCAAACTTTCATTAAATGTTGGCGAAAGTAACGTGTCTTCTGGATTGCTTGTGGTTTTTGGTGCTTCAACAACCGCGTTAGTATCAACATCTTTCACTTCTGTTTTAGGCGAAATTGGTTGAATTACATTTTGTAAAAATGTTTCGTTACGTTGAACCACTTGCATGCCAAAACGGAAATCAGTTTTTTCTAATTTAAACCATGAGGTTGAAAAATTTGGAGAAAGATTTAACGCGCTTTCAATGCCTCCAACCAAATTACCGCGTAACGATTGAACGTGATCAACTTGCAACGGTCGACCGCCATAAATCTCAAAACTCAACGGCGTTGAAACTTGATATTGTGCTGTTGCGCCATCAACTAAATACAAGCCTAAATTGTCGCTTTTTTCAAACCGTCCACCGCGTAATGTCACGGGTAAAAAGTCAAAACTCTTTTCGGCATACGCCTGATAAAGCCGTTGTTTGTCGCGGTAAATATCGGTACTTAAACGACTTACTGCGCTAATTTGTGCATTCAACTTTTGATTCGGATTGTTATAAACGAGTTGCCCCCAAACTTCACCCGTGTAATCACCATTTTGCATATCGTAGCGATTGTCGGTCTGCATTTTTGTACGTATTGAACCCCGCCAACTGTCGTTTTGGTCGGCGGCGAAAGTGTTTGTTGCCAATGCCGACAGCAAAGCAAATCCCCCAACCCCCTTCAAAAAGGGGGCTTTCTTATCTCTCCCCTTTGAAGGGGGGCGAGGGGGATGTGCTTTAATCATCTTTAGTGCGGATTTCAAACGGTTCAAGCCCTTGCTTGCGTTGTTCACGGCGTTTTTTTAATGCCAAACCCGTGAACGTCGCCACTGCAATAATGCAACTTCCGCAACCTGCACACGTTCCAATTTTCGGCACAGTGCAAGCCGTCGCTAATAATCCCTGACTCAATGCAACGCCCGAACCTGTGAGCCACGGCAATGATTGGGCGACTAAATCGGATGTTTTCATTTTTTCAAATCCACTAAAACCGCACGTTCTGGCAATTGCGTCAGCGATAAAATAACGTAATTCGATTTAACAGCGATAATTTCAGCGGGAATGCGGGTTTTAGGTGGGTCAATAATGTTGCCGCTAACTAAATTTACCGCGAATAATCCCACTTCATTTGGCGCAGTCGCATAACCGTCGTAAGGTAATTTAACAAACAACTTTTCTTTGCCAAGCGAGCAAATTAGCGCATCGTTTAAACAACGTGATTGAAAATAAAATACGGAACTTGAAACTTCACCTTGCGATAATGTGCTAACTTTTTTATTTCCAACGAACGCAAAATCCATCCAATCTGAAGCGATAATTTCAAAACGATAATTCGGTAAAATAGCTTTATTTGCATTGGTGTAGTTTGCAGCCAGCCAGATATTTTTGACGTTGTCGCCTGTTAAATTATTCTTAAAAACAAAGGCTTTTCGAGTAAGTTGCGCGGCAAGTGTTGTTTTTACATCGGTATCCAAATCCTTCAAAATATCATCTCGTGCCATGACTTGAAATTCGCCCGAAACGGCATTTATTTTGTTGCTTTGCAATTGTGAGGTAAATGGATTTAGTTTTGTTTCATACAAAACATCATCGATATTTTCGACAATTTTGCCGTCATCTGAGAGTTTGAAATATGGCATTGCTAATTTCACAACGCCTTCTTTAATCAGTTTTGGATACGCTGTTTTATCGTTTAATTCTGCGACCACACGAACATTGTTTTTGCCAAAAATTCCCGAGTCAGAAAGTGCCGAATTGATTGAACCGTTACGTTTGCGTTCATGACAATCGGTGCAAGGCATCGTATCCGCGATAGGGCGCGTGTTGTGACTGATTAAATACTCATTCGTTTCAGTCCAAATCATTTGTGCATTGGGCTTTTGAAAACCTTTTGCTTTGAGCAAATCATCAAAACGTTTTTTCAGCTCTTTCACGTCTTGATAACTTTTTGGTTCGCTATCCACTCCGTTTGTAACTTCTAAACGTTCGGCTTGCGTTAAAACACGCTGATTTGTACTGTCTACCCAATAATAACGGCTCGCAGGATTGTACGGCATAATGCGCGACTTTCCATCTTCAGAGGGTCGATAACGAAAACGTGGTTTGAGTGGTTTATCTTGATATGCCAATTTATATGCCAATTTTGTGATATGGCACGTTTGACAGGCAACGGAATTGAAATGCACTTGCACCGTTCTATCCAGTGTTCGTTCGGCATAACCCACCATATCGCCTCTATTCCGCCACAATTCACGATGGGCATCTAAAATTGTCGCCAAACCCGAATGCGGCCATGCTGGTTTTTCAGGACTTCCGTAAGTTTGAACCCCGTGGCAATGCTCACATGACAATGGTTTAGGCTGATTATTCAAATCGCGACGCACATCTTCATCGGAAAATCCCGTTAAAAACTGATGATCCGCACTTAAATCCAGAGCTTTTTTGTAATAATTTTTTGCGTGACAGGCTTCGCAATTTTCAATCGAACGAACGGTGCCTTTTTCTGTCCACGATTTGCCTTTGTGAACATCGTCGCGCGTATCTACAACATTTGCGTCTACTTTTGCCGCGTCGCCAAAACCGTAAAAACCGCGTCGTTGTTCGCTAGTTGAATGACATAACATACAATTTTCGCTGGCTGGAAAACGCAACATAGGAATTTGTGCATCGCCGTTTGCGTCAAAAGCGGCTTCATCCCATTTCAAAACCGGTTCAGCATGTTCAGGTGTTTCAAGTGTGGCTAACGTTTGACCGTCTACGCTATCAGGCAATAAATCTAAAAACGCAAAAATTGCCGAATTCGCATAACGAAACCAGCCGTTTTTGATAATTTGCACGTTGCGTTGTGTTTTCCATTCAGAAACGGGACGTTTGAACTTAGAAATATCCGCGTGGCAAGCCATACAGTCGGGTTCAATTACCCCGCTTTTTTGCCAATCCCATTGTTCAATTTTTTTGCCATTCCACTCGAAATAATCGCCGTCTAAAAAAGAAACTGCATTTTCAGGTTGTGAGTCGTAACGTTTTCCAACACGGTCTTTTTCAGCAAACCCCCCGCCAGTGTGACATTCTTCACAATTTTTAATCAAACCGACTGCGCCGTAGTCTAAAAAATCGGCTTCTTTCGTCGTCATTTTTTTACTTAACCACGAAGGATTATTGCCGTTTTGGCAACTGTAACCACCGAAATAAGCAGGTGAAGTCAGTGCTGCTAAACCACGACGAAGTCCAAATTTATCATCACTTTCATCGCGTCCCATTTCAAAGTGATAAGCGTGACTAATTTTATCAATATCATGACAACCCGCTCCGCCACCACAACTGGTACGAGTGCTATAAGGTTTTTGGGAATCCAAAACGTGTTGCCCAGTTTCATCTAACAACGGAATTGCGGGATGGATTGTGGGGAAGTCGACGGTATTTCCAATTGCTGAATTTGTTGTGGCAACGACTGGCGGCATCATTGTCACAGGCATCGTTATCGATGGTGTTGATATTGGCGCGATTTCATAGGTGGGCGTATATCCAGACAAATCTTCGCCATCGTCAGCCCACACATTTGAAAATGGAAATGCGAACAATAAAATTGCGAAAAAAAGTTGCTGAATGACGAAGTGCATTAAACCTGTTTGTCCAAAAATAAAAGTAAAAGTGAATTTGAACAGTAAGAGCAGGATTTAATCCAATAACAAAAAAAACCAACTAAATAAATATGTTATTACTAATTTTAAATTTTAAAAAGGCGACGGTGGTGGTCGAATTGCGGCATATCGCTTACTTGAAAAATAAAACTAGGCGATATACCAGAATAACAAATTGTAAAGAGCAAAAAATACCAAAAATGCGACGTAATAAATTGAATTTAAAAGGCTATTTTCAAGGGCATAGTTATTGTTAGAAACCTAAATGTTACTAATTTTTAGTAGCGTTTTTACACAAAACTAATTTTAAAAAAGGAGGGTTTATGCCCGATAGAAAAATTCAGACACATCGGCACAAGCGCAGATTAGGTTTAATCGCGTTTGCGCCGGTGATAGCCGTAATGGCAATCGCATCGCCGATGGTTCAAGCGGGTGTTGATGTAAAAGCTCCGACTTGCAAAATTCTTACGCCAAAAACGGGTGTCGTTTTTACTGCGAACAAAGACGTTTCATTTTCAGCGCAAGCTTCGTTAAAAGACCCAATAGCAAATCCGTTGAAATATGAATGGGATTTTTCTGGCGGGGTGATGGGCGAGTTAATTCCTGATTCTAATCCAGCCGTTTATAAACGCCCTGACGGTTTAAAAACCACAGTGCAATTTGTCCGAGATAATGCGCGTTACACCGTACATTTCAGCGCAATGGATGCACAAAAACGCCGTTGCGAATCTATTATTGAAGTCGTTGTCGGAACACCGCCAACAGGGTTGCCGGATGTATCGGCAATGGTTAAAGATTCACAGAAAAACGCGCCTAAAACTGGCAGTGAACTGGCAGGAACTAAGAATGACATAGTTGTTTTGCCGTTTGAAGAATGGACATATCAAAATTCTAGCGATATGCGTTTGTTGTCTAATGGCTGGAGTTCAGCGTCACCGTTAGTAAATAATCTAAAATCGTATGCGTTTAAAAAAGACCGTTTACCCGTATTTTTAGATGACACCGCTGTAGAATTACGTTATTCCGCCGCATCAAATCCGGTTGATCCTGTCGGTAAAGATTCGATTAACACCACTAGTCAAAATTATCCATTAACTGCCAATTTGATTGATGCAAAAATTCAGAAAACTGATATGTGGCAAATGCCACCTGCACGCACAGCGGCTGAAAAATCCAAGGATTATTTTGCTTGTTCATGGGCAATGACGGCTTATTGGGTTGCATACGGTTGCGGTGCATCTCAAGGATTGCCAACGGTTGACGAAGGTTATTTTAAAGCAAAAGTAGATAAAGCCACGGGTAAGGTAAGTCCTGATGATCAAAATAATCTTGAACACGGATTATTTATGCCAGGTAAAACCAAATCGTATGCAACAAATACGGCACAATCATTTTCACAATTTCAGGCAGATGAACAAGTATTTGCTGCGAATTTTTTACCCGTCACCGATATTGACGACAAAGGGCGCGTAAATCCTTTCCCTTTATGGCGCGTTGAAGCGGTTGATAAAGGATCACAAAAAGTGGTCGCAAAAACCGATGCTGTCACCAGCACCAGTAAAGACTTTAAGTGTCGTGAATGTCATGCAAAAGGAAAAATAGCTGCAAATCCAGATGCGCCGTACACAAAAGAAGCCTTCAATTCCAGTGCATACGGTAAGTTTGCGGAAAAACAAAAACCTACATCTGCTGACAAAATCTTAAGTAAACCCAAGTTTTTTAGCGTGGCTGATTCCAACGGCAAAGAAAACAGTTTATTCGATCAAGAATACGCTGCTGCCTTGAATTATTCGAGCATTCACCAGTTCTACGACAAAATTACTTTTCTCGACCAAATGTTAGATAAAGACGTGGATGATAAAGGTAAAGTGAACAGAGATACGCCCAGAGCCTGCTATGGTTGTCATGCCACCGCAATAAGTTTTACGCCGTTCAAAACGCCGTGGTGGGATGAAGAAGGTTTCGACAATAAAAACCCCGCTTATGCCCCTAGTTATTCAATTGCAATGCACCGTTTTCATGGTGAATTGCAATACAACGACAAAAAAACCGATATTGTCCGTGATAAAACAGGCAAATTTGTACGTTGGGATTGGAAAACGAAAGGCACGAATAATAGCGACAAAAGTTTATTTCCTGTTTTCGACAAAGAAGGCAAACAGCTTCCGATGGAAGATAACTGTTTGAAATGTCACAGCGGACATCGTGAACAGTTGTATCGTGACCGGATGTACACCGCTGGCGTGAGTTGTTTTGATTGTCACGGCGATATGTTAGCAGTAGGTCAAGCCTTCCCTAAAAATTACCTCGATAACAAAGCAAAACTAGGTTCAACTGAACGTGATGATTATCGCGTGCCTTGGTACGACGAGCCTGATTGTGGTTCTTGCCATGTTGGTAATGCGAATATCGGTAACGATAAAAAGAACGGTTTTTTCAGTGCAGGTGTCATGACAAAAGCATTTGATACGACTGATTTATCAGCAACGCCACGCCTTGCAGATAAAGAAAATCCTGACACGCAACGTTTTACTGCCGCGCCGATAGAAAATTATAAGACGAAGTTTGAAACGGATTTTTACTCTGGAGTCGATACCAAAACAGGCGATTTCCAAACTAAAAAAGTTGATACCAAAGTTGATTCTGCTTTGTTTAGACAAGGTAAAGATAGACACGGTAACGTTGCATGCGCGGCGTGTCATGGTGCAGCTCATGCGGTTTGGCCAAATCGGGATCCTAACGCAAATGACAACGTGACGGCGTTGCAATTGCAAGGTCACACAGGAACAATTTTGGAATGTAATGTTTGCCACAGCGCGGATTCGTTCAAAAATGAAGCTGATTTAGATGGCGGTCAATACAGTGGCGATGCAACTGTAGGAATTCTCGGTGGTCCTCATAATACACATCCAGTAAATGATCCGTATTGGTGGAAAGACTCACAATCTCCAGATGATGTGAACGTGAGTGATGGAAAAACCTATGGTGGTTGGCATAATAATTATGCCCAAAAAGCAGGTGCAAAAGATGAAGATCAATGCGCGGCTTGTCATGGTAATGACCATAAGGGTACACGTTTATCAAAAACACCCGTGGATAGAACCTTTGATTTTAGTAGCTTTGATTTCGCTCGATTACAAAAAGCGGGTTTCAAAGCCAAAGTAATTAACGTTCCAGCGGGAACACCGATCGGTTGCGATACCTGTCATAGCATTAAAACCAGTTGTGTCAATTCGCCAGCGGGTAGCTCGTGTGGCGTTACTTCAGAAACAGTGACAAAGTAACACGAATACCATCGTCAAATTGGTGATTTAAAAAGAGGTGAGTCTATTTTTAGACTCCCTTTTTTTATGACCCTATTTTTTAATATGGCATATCGCCTATTCTTCAAAGATAAGTGGGCGATATGCCACAATTTGTTGCATATTTTTCACAAGGTTACGTCTAATAAATTGAATTTTAAGGTTAACTTTAAAGGCGCGATTTTTGCGAATTAAATGGAGTTGCTGGTTCTAGCAGCGTTTTTACACAAAAATTATTTTTAAAATCTAGGAGGGCTTATGCCTAATAAACAAATTTCGCCGTATCGGCGCAAGCGCCGATTAGGTTTAATCGCGCTTGCGCCGATAGTGACTACATTGGTATTTCCGATTGCTCAAGCAGCGGTTTCACCGATTACGGCAACAGCAAAATACGATGTAAAAATTGGTAAAGTTGTTGTTGCTGGTAAAACTGCAACGACCATTTTAGCTGGCGCGAAAGTTTCCGTGTTGGATGCGTCGAATAACACGATTCTCTACACTATCAACACCGACAAGAAAAACGCCTTTACTATGAATTTATTGGGTACAACATCTGTGCCTTGTTTAGTGCGCGTTGAAGTCTCAAATCCAAAAGATAATTCAGTATCGCAAGTTTTATTGCCTGTGAATGGCGCAGACAAATCTTGTTCGACTGTGCCAGCGTGTGCGATTACCAAACCGATTGGTGATACAGAAATTACCGTTGGAAGTTCGGTGGCGTTTGAAGCATCGAAAATAAAAGGCGATTATTTATGGTCAATTAACGACGGTTCTACCGACACGACCCAAGCTGTTGTAAATCATCAATTCACTGCTGCGGGTAAATATCGTGTGACCTTGAAAGTTACCGATGGCGAAAATCAATGTTTAGACGACGTGTTAGTTTCTGTAATTCCACCAAAAGGTACGAATCCTAATGGAAAAGTGAAAGAACAATCCGCGCCAGTTTTAGGTGGCGCGATGCCGATAGAAAAAGCAGGGAAAGTGACTAATGACACAGATGCTTTAGCTGTTTTGCCGTATGAAGACATGGGAATGCAAGGTGGCAGTCAAATTAGTTTGCCATTTAATCCGATGATTAACTACAACGCTTTAAACGCTCAAGTCGTTCAAAAAGTCGAACATAAACCTGTGTTACTCGATGATACCAGCGTAAGTGTGGCTTATTCAGCGGCATCGAATGCGAAAGATCCTGCTGGCAAAGATTCGATTAACTCAACCAGTCAAAATTTGTTCGATAAAAATCAGGTTGGCACAAATTACGATACGAAAGCCAGTAAAATCGATCCTGCGACCGGTAAACCATTGAAAAACGTTTTTATTGATGGACAAGATTATCAGCAAGCAAAAATCCGTAAATCAGAACAATGGGACAGGATTCATCAGCCTTTAGCCAAAGAACAAGGTATTGATGAAACAGGAATGGCATTCGCCGACCAACAAAACCGTTTCATGCCTGCATTTGCGCCAGCGTTACCTGATCAAGGTGTTCGCGGAAATTCAGATAAAGCACAAGGAATGCGGCAAATGCCGGGCGTGGCAAATCCATACGTGAAAAATGATCCTCAAACTTTCGCTTACAGTCCTGAAAAACAAAATTTTGCCGCACAATTTATTCCTGCTAGTGACATCGACGACCAAGGACGTACAAACCCTTATCCGTTAATGCGTGTCGAAGCAAAAGTGGGGGGTAAAACAGTGGCAAAAACCGATGCGGTTTATACAACAGCTTCTGAAACACGCTGCCGTGAATGTCATTCACAAGGCAAAATTGCGGGTGACGAAGATGTATGGCGGATACCGGTTTCAACCGACGAATTGCTGGCACCGAATGGCAAGCCAGGTGCTGCAACAGGTGCAGGCAGTTTTGATCCTGGTGCAGATGCAACCAAACCTTGGCCACCTGCGGTTCATAACAAATTCGATGACAAAGTCGACGACAATCCTGCGTTCACAAACTTAGCTAAAGAAATGAACGATCCCGCAAACAAAAACTATATTCCACGTGATCAAAATAATTTACGGACTGACCGTGTAAAAGAATCACGTTGGGTAAAAGTGGATGCAACTGGTAAACCAACAACCGAAACGAGTCCAACAAAACCCGCAACAGCTGACGGGAGTTGGAAATTGCAAGTGCGTTTGAATTTCCGCGCACCTGAAGAAGAAGGCGGCACATCGTGGGTTGAACAAGAAAAAGCAGCGTTATTCAACACGTTAGTTATGCACGATTATATGGTGTATTTTGGTCCAACACCTGCGACAGGCAAATTATGGCCAGCGAGTTATTCGAGCCAACTTGCAGATGGTTACGCAGACGATAAAGGTAAATCACGCACTCAACCGATGTATTTCTGTTCTGGACATCATCAAAGTTCGCTTAAATTCGATGTGGGCGTTGTGCCACGTGCTTTCCAAACAAATCGTTCTGATTATTCTAAAGCCTTCCATGCTTTCCACGGCAAAATGCAAGTGTATAAAGCGGACGTGAGTGCGGCGGTGAGCGCAGACGGTTTAGCGCATAAAAAAGGCGATTTGATTCGTGACGAACGTGGACATCCTAAAATGTTAGGCGGACGTGGTTGGGATTCTCAACATGACGATGATAATGGCGTACCTTTAACAGCGGATGCAAATGGTGATTTGACTGTTAAAACTGTTCAACCTTATGACGCAACCAAAAACAACTGGCGACCAGATTTATTCCCCGCAGATAAAAATGGCGAACCAATGGTGAAAGTCGGTGAAAAAGTACCCGTCGAAGAAAACTGTAATAAATGTCACACGGGAGCAACTGAAAAAAGCTACCGCGATATTCATCACACTGCTGGTTTGAAATGCGACAGTTGTCACGGTGATATGTTGGCAGTCGGTAACGTTTATCCAAACAAAGGTTATGATGCAAACTTAACAGGCGGCGGAGCTTACACTGGCGATTCTGTTAATTTCCGTAGACCTTGGTTGGACGAACCAAATTGTGGTTCATGCCACATGGGTGATGGAAACTTTGGCAAAGATGGTAAAGGTGATGCGTTTAGTGCAGGAGTTATGCGCCAAGCCTGGGATGCAAGCGATAAAACGGGTTTTAGTCGTAATCCAATGAATGCACGTTTTGCGGTCATGCCGACCAAAGAAAATCGTCTTGAGCCAATTACTGCGCCCGATAAAACACAACCCCCAACAGTTACGGAAGATAAAACGAAACCTGTTGACCCAGTTACTGGCAAATATCCAACCGTCACGACGTATCCTTCGGCAACAAAATATGTAGGTGTTCCGGTATCGCAAGCGTTATATCGAAAAAGTTCGGATGTTCATGGAACTGGCGCGAATGGGGCATTGAATTGTTCAACCTGTCACGGGGGTTCGCACGCGATTTGGCCTAACCAAGATCCGAATGCTAACGACAACCAAACGTCGAAACAGTTGCAAGGTTATGACGGCAACATTGCAGAATGTTCGGTTTGTCACATTAAAGACGATTTCAAATCAGGCTTAGTCGCTACCGATGGTGGCGCGAGTGGTTTGGGTGTTGGACAAGGCGTACGTGACGGAACACCTGTAGATTCAAGTAGTCCAAAAGCCTTCCTCGCAGGACCTCATGGTATGCACCCAGTTGGCGATGCGTCATGGTATTACGATGCAAAAGGCGCGGCGAAAAACACCGCGAAAGATGCAAGCAGTAAATTCAACGGCGGCTGGCACAATGATTTCGCTAAAAAAGCGGGACCAGATGGCGAGGATCAATGTGCGGCATGTCATGGCGCGGATCACAAAGGAACTCGTTTATCAAAAGCGTTTGTGGATCGTACGTTAACCGATGCTACAGGCAAATCGATTAAAGTGGCGAAAAGTCAAATTATCGGTTGTGATTTATGCCACACGCTGGATAAAAGTTTTACGGGTTCACCCAAAGGCGTAGCGAAAGAACACGCGCCACCTAAACCCGAAACATTTGTGATTAAAACTGCACCTGTTGCGGCAGCAGGAGGTATGGGGGGAATGAAAATGTAACGTTCAAACGTTAAGGGAAGGGAACGTTGTAAAGCGTTCCCTTTTTTATTTTCAAAAAAGGAAAAAAGATGATTTTTTTATCAAAATTACAGAAAACGATTTTTATCACAGCAATATTTTTAACAACAAATGCACAAGCGACAAATCAAAAACCGATTTCCAATGCTGACGCAGACCAAAACGTAGATTTTTCAGCCAGCGTTACGCTTGCTGGCGCAGAAAGTTCGGATTTCGATGGCGAAATTAAAACCTATCAGTGGTTACAAATCAAAGGCACGAAAGTGGTTTTACAAAATCCAAAAACCGCCGCCCCAACTTTTATCAGTCCAAAAAAAACAGACTCGTTAATTTTCAAACTCATAGTCACCGATGACAAAAAAGCGACGGCATTCGACACTGTGACAATTAACGTGGCAGCACAAATCCAAGGGCAATTGAACGACACAGGCATTACGTTTTGTTCAGATGGAGCGTTTAATGTGGCGAGTTGTGGCATTAGCACTTATCCGCGCCAAGATGCCGAATTTGGACGCGATTTTTTTGATAATGACGATAAAGATGGTCACGCGGGTTTTAGTTTCAATAAAATCAGTGCAACAGGTGAAAATTTGCCGCTCGATGCAACGCAATGGGCGTGTATCAAAGACAATATCACTGGATTATTGTGGGAAGTTAAAACAACTAAGAATTCAGCGGAAAGTTATCAATTTTCTGATACAGAAAAATTTGTCAAAACTATAAACGCACAAAAATTATGCGGCGAAACGAATTGGCGATTGCCACAAATTCAAGAGTTACAAAGCATCGTGAATTACAGTATGCCGTTGCCTAATCCCAATATCGACAGCAATTTTTTCCCGAATTCAACCAGTAGGATTTATTGGTCATCAACACCTTATGCGAAAAATAAAAATGATATGTGGGGAATTTATTTTGAAGATGGGCGCGTTTTTGAACAGGACAAAAAAACCAATGCGGCAATTCGTTTAGTCAATTCAGCAAAAAAATCGATTGCGAAAAAATATGTCATTTCAAAAGATGGCGCGGAAGTTTTTGACGCACAAACGGGATTAACGTGGCGGCGTTGTGTCGAAGGTATGAAGTGGAATGGTAAAACATGTAGCGGCTATCCATTTGGCGGAATGTTGATTGAAAGTTTGCAACGTGCGGCGAATGAAGCGAATTTATCGGGCAAAGCGTGGCGGTTGCCGAATATCAAAGAATTAGCGAGTTTAGTCGATACATCACAGCCGGGTTTGGCAATAGATTTAACCACGTTTCCCGAAACACCAAATGATCAAATGTGGTCTTCTTCGCCTTATGCGTCAGATGCTTTTTTTGGTTGGGCGGTACATTTTTACTATGGTTCAAGTTATTACACGTATTTAGAAGACATTGCGATGATGCGATTAGTTAGATAAGTTTTTCCACTCAATTTATTTAGTTCCGTGATATTCAAAAGGTCAGCACACGGATTGCGCCGATTACGCAATCCGTGTTTTTCAAAACGCTTTCAACGATTCCGTTGCGCTCACCAGCGCATCAATCATTTCGTTACCTTGAGCAATATGCCCTGAATTTGGCAAGATGATGTAATTTGCTTGAGGTAATACTTGGTGTAGTTGCCATGCCGCTTCTATTGGACAGACTAAATCATTGCGTCCGTGAATAATCGTGATAGGCAAATGGCGCAGTTTTTCACAATGTGTCAGCAGTTCATTTTCAACCAAAAAGTAGTGATGTTTTGCATAATGTACTTCCATTTGTACCTGTTTAATATCATGTTCAGTAAGATGTCGGTCGTCCGACTGATACACATGACCCAACGCGACTTGTCCGCCCCACGCTTGCCACGCTTTCACCACACGTCGAATTGCTAATTCATCATCGCCCCATAAAACCGTACTCAAATCGGTAACTAAATCATCCGTGCGATGTTCGATAGGAATGCTATCGTTCAAATGTTTCCACATTTCGGGATAAATTAACGCCACGCCGTGTTGATCTAAAAACCAGTCCATATCTTGTAAGCGTGCTAAAAAACTACCACGAAGAATCATCGCTTGAACACGTTTGACATGCTTTTGCGCGTAAGCCAACGCTAGCGTCACGCCCCACGATCCGCCGAATAAAATCCAATTTTCTAACGTCAAATGTTGTCGAATATGTTCCATATCGGAAATCAAATCGGATAACGTATTGTGTGCTAATTCGCCGAAGGGCAACGAACGTCCGCAGCCGCGTTGATCAAACAAAATGATGTGGTAATACTCAGGATCAAAAAAACGTCGGTGATCGGGTTTACAACCAGAACACGGTCCGCCGTGTAAAAAAATAACCGGTACACCTTGTGGATTTCCGCATTGTTCGACATATATCGAATGCACGCGGTCAGCTTTTAAAAAGAAGTGATTAAACGGTTCGAGTTCTGGAAAAAGTGTTTTCATGATTAGTAATGATTGAGAAAGTAAATGTAAAAGCGAACACTTTAACATCAAAGTAACGTCCGCCAATCTAAACATTGACGCCACTGCGTTATAAAAATATAATCGCACGCTTACTATATTTTATAGATTAAATGCTTAATGGAGCTTACGCCGATGTATGCGGTAATTGAAACAGGCGGTAAACAGTACCGCGTAGAAAATGGTACTTACTTAAAAGTAGAAAAATTAGAACTTGGTGAAGGCGATAGTATCGAATTCGACAAAGTTTTAATGATTGAAGAAAACGGTGATGTGAAAGTTGGTCTGCCTTTCATCGCAGGCGGGAAAGTGACTGCTACCGTGTTGTCTCAAGGTAGACATAAAAAAATTAAAATCGTTAAATTCAGAAGACGTAAACATCACATGAAAACGATGGGACATCGTCAATACTATACTGAAATCCAGATTACTGGCATTTCCGCTTAAAAAATAGGAGTTAAAAATGGCTCATAAGAAAGCTGGCGGTAGTACCCGCAATGGTCGTGATTCCCAGTCAAAACGCTTAGGTGTTAAACGTTTCGGTAGCGAAACAGTTACATCAGGCAGCATTATTGTTCGTCAACGTGGTACGCATTTCCATGCTGGCACAAATGTTGGTATCGGTAGAGATCACACCTTATTTGCGACAGCAGATGGCGTGGTGGTTTTCAAAGTACAAGGTTCTAAAAACCGCAAATTTGTTAGTGTTGTAGCCGCATAAACAATTCGCTTGCCTTAGGCAAGCTAGGATGACTTAAAAAGCTCCGCCTGTGTTGGTTGGGGCTTTTTTCGTTTATATAAGTTCGATTTGAGTAAAGTATGAAATTTGTTGATGAAGCACAGGTGCGTGTCGAAGCCGGTGATGGTGGAAATGGAACAATTGGTTTTCGCCGTGAAAAATTTATCCCACTTGGGGGACCCGATGGCGGAGACGGCGGTAATGGCGGTTGCGTTTATTTAATCGGAGTCGAAAACATGAACACGTTGGTCGATTTTCGTTATCAGTCTGTTTATCGCGCCCAGCGTGGTCAAAATGGCATGGCGCGAAATTGCACGGGACGAAAAGGTGACGATTGTTACGTTTCCGTGCCGCTTGGCACACGGGTTTCAGATTCTGAAACAGGCGAAATTCTTGGTGATTTGACCACCGAAGGTGAAACCTTATTGGTTGCACAAGGGGGCTTTCACGGTTTGGGCAACACACGCTTCAAAAGCAGCATCAATCGTGCGCCACAGATTGCGAGCAAAGGCAGCGCAGGTGAACATCGGTTGCTTAATTTAGAACTGACATTGATTGCCGACGTGGGGTTATTGGGAATGCCAAATGCGGGGAAATCAAGTTTAATTCGCGCCGTTTCATCCGCTACACCAAAAGTCGCCGATTATCCATTTACCACGCTTTATCCTAATTTAGGTGTGGTTCGCATTGATGAATTACGTAGTTTTGTAATTGCCGACATTCCTGGTGTTATTGAAGGTGCTGCTGAAGGTGCAGGATTAGGTTTGCAGTTTTTGAAACATTTAGATCGTACCGGTTTGTTATTGCATTTGGTTGATATTGAACCGTATGAAAGTAGCGAATCACCCATCGTGTCAGCGCGTAAAATTATCGCTGAAGTTGAAAAATGGAATGAAAACTTAGCAAACAAACCACGTTGGTTAGTGTTGAATAAAGTCGATAGAGTTTTAGATGAAGAACTCGATGTACATTGCCAAGAAATCATTGACGCGCTGAATTGGACGGCTCCCGTGTTTAAAATTGCCGCGATTAACGGTCAAGGGACACGCGAATTGATGTTTGCAATTATGGAATTTTTGGAAGCGCAACGTCAGCAAACGAGTAGCGATAATTCGTAATAACAGATTTGAGAAATTACTCATTTCAAATAGTTGAACTTTCAATAGCCGCGCCAAAATCGTCAATGAATGCGATAATGGTCAACGGTAATTTTAACTTTCGGAGTTTTTTTCATGATTGAAAATCTCAATCCCCAACAAGCGTGGGATATTTTACAAAGTGACGCGAGTGCCGTATTAATTGACGTTCGAACTAAAATGGAACATTTATTTGTGGGTCATCCGCCACAAGCGATTCATGTTGCGTGGAAAGAAGCACCGGATTGGCAGCTAAATTCACGTTTTATTGAAAGTGTTCGTCAAATTGTTCCGAATCCAAATACACCAATTTTGTTGTTATGTCGCAGTGGACAACGTTCGTTAGAAGCGGCGGCGGCACTTGAAAAATCAGGTTATTCGCATTTAATCAACATTATCGATGGTTTTGAAGGCGCGTTAGATGACAATAAACAACGCGGTCATTTAAACGGTTGGCGTTTTTCGGGCTTGCCTTGGCAACAAAGTTGAAACTTATCTCCATTAAAATAGCGACACCCCCAATTTTATTTAACTAAGAGTACAAAAAGTGATTGAAAAACTAAGAAACATTGCAATTATTGCCCACGTTGATCATGGTAAAACCACGCTGGTGGACAAATTATTGCAACAGTCGGGAACATTCGCGGCGCATACGAAAGTAACTGAGCGCATGATGGATTCAAACGACATCGAAAAAGAACGTGGTATTACCATTTTGGCGAAAAACACTGCGTTAGATTGGAACGGCTACCACATCAACATCGTTGATACGCCAGGACATGCTGATTTCGGTGGCGAAGTTGAACGTGTTTTGTCGATGGTAGATTCAGTTTTATTGTTGGTGGATGCTGTCGATGGTCCAATGCCACAAACCCGTTTCGTCACTCAAAAAGCCTTTGCATTAGGTTTGAAACCAATTGTTGTTATTAACAAAGTTGACCGTCCAGGCGCACGTCCTGATTGGGTTGTCGATCAAACATTTGATTTATTCGACCGTTTAGGTGCAACTGATGAACAATTAGATTTTCCAATCGTTTATGCGTCAGCAATTAACGGTTACGCCGGTTTAGAATCAACAGTTTCAGGCGGCGACATGACTCCGCTATTCCAAACAATTATCGACAAAGTAAGTCCACCGCCAGTAAATATCGATGGTCCTTTCCAAATGCAAGTCAGTAGTTTGGATTACAACACTTACACCGGCGTTATTGGGATTGGTCGTATTCAACGCGGCGTAATTAAAGCAAATCAGCAACTGGTTATCGTCAACCGCGAAGGCGTTGAGCGTAAAGGTCGAATGTTGCAAGTTTATGGTTTCCACGGCTTGGATCGTGTTGAAGTTACTGAAGCGCGTGCAGGCGATATTATTGCGTTCGCTGGTATCGAAAAGTTAGAAATTTCAGATACGATTTGTAGCCCAGAATTAGTCGAAATGATGACTCCGTTGTCAGTCGATGAACCGACTGTTTCGATGACGTTCCAAGTTAATAATTCACCGTTTGCAGGACGTGAAGGTAAATACGTTACTACCCGTCAAATTCGGGATCGTTTAGAAAAAGAATTGCAACATAACGTTGCATTGAAAGTTGAAGACACCGCTGACCCGGATAAATTCCAAGTTTCAGGTCGTGGCGAATTGCATTTGTCGGTGTTAATCGAAAATATGCGTCGTGAAGGTTTTGAAATGGGCGTTTCACGTCCTGAAGTAATTTTGAAAGAAATCGACGGCAAAAAATGTGAACCTTTCGAATTAGTCACCATCGAAGTCGAAGAAGAGCATCAAGGTTCGATTATGGAAAAATTGGGCGATCGCAAAGGTGATTTAACCAATATGGTTCCAGATGGTAAAGGTAGAATTCGTTTGGAATACATGATGCCATCACGCGGTTTGATCGGTTTCCAAACAGAATTTATGACAGCAACATCAGGTTCTGGTTTGCTTTATCACGTGTTTGATCATTACGGTCCAATGAAATCAGGCGATGTCGGTAGTCGAATGCGTGGCGTGTTGATTTCAATGGTCGCAGGTAAAGCGGTAACGTATTCGCTGCATCCGTTGCAAGAACGCGGTGATTTGTTATTGGTTAACGGCGACGAAGTTTATGAAGGTATGTTAGTTGGCTTGCATTCACGTACCAATGATTTATGCGTAAATCCTTGTAAACCAAAACAATTAACTAATGTTCGCGCGTCAGGAACAGACGAAAGTTTAGTTTTAGCACGGATTCAAAAATTGACGTTGGAACAAGCGTTAGAATTTATCGCTGAAGATGAATTGGTTGAAGTCACACCGAAATCGATTCGTTTACGCAAAAAATTATTGACTGAAAACGAGCGTAAACGCGCGGGTAAATAAGGCTTAATTTTTTTTGTAAAAAGGGGCGTAGATTAAGTTCTACGCCCCTTTTTTGTTAATCCACTTTCAAATACAGCAACGCATCAATATCGTTATCGGTACGTGGTGGATTGACCGCCGTATCTAAAATAAACACCCGTTCATTCGGTACACTGCCTTGCTGAACAATATATTTTGCAATCGCTCTTGCTCGCGCCGCCGCCAATTTCGTTAAGCGTTTTTGCTCAACGGGGAATGTACCAAGCAATGTTTTTTTAGCAACCGTATAAAATTCTCCCATTTCAGGATTCACCAATTGAAAACCACCCCAAAGCGATGTTTTAACTAATTGCGGGAATTTCGCCTTGAACTCTTGTGCTAATAAACGCTGTGCATCTGAATCGTCCAATTCGACATATTCAGGAAGAATCTTTTGCCCTCCTTTACGATTTATTTCTTCAGACTTCAACGTTTTTAACCGATCAACCAACGCTTCCTCACGCAGGAATTCCCAATCTTGTGATTCAAATGACGTTCCTTTAATTTCTAGTTTCAACACATCACGTTCACGTAAAACTTTCGCTAAACCATCTAATTTTGGTTTTTGCCATTCAGATAATTCGGACGAACCTGGTGAGAATTGCACTGCGCTTAAATCTTCGTTTGTACCTAATAAACTCTCAATCACTTGAAATGGCGACGTAATAGTTTTTGTCACTACATTCAGCAGCGCATCGCCAATAATGTTACCAAAATCAAACTGTGGATCATTTAATGAACCCGTAATTGGCACATCTAATTTAATAATCCCATTCATATCTTTTAACAGCGCAATCGCTAAATCAAACGGGGCATCAATGGCGTGTGGATTTTCAATTCGATCGCCTAATTCAAATTGTTCAATCAATAAATTATTCGACGCAGTCAATTCACCTTTTTTGACTTCGTAATTCATACCAATTGACATCTTGCCTTTTTCAACTTTATAACCAGAAAATTCCGCCATATACGCCGAAATCAATGGCAACGGCATTCCTTTGAAATTCAACGCGGCTTTGTAATCCCCGATAAATGGTTGGATTTTACCTTTAATATCAACTGGCGCGAGGTCGTAAGCGTTTCCCTTAAGCGTGATGTGAATAGTCGATTCATGGTCGGAAGAAATTCCAGTTGCACCACCTTCTAAACCTTTAATTTCAGCAGAAAATGGCAAAATCATCGATAAATCTGCAAACGAAGATGAACCGTTTGAAATCCGCACATTATCGAGTTTGAAATGAAATTCGGGGGTTACGGCTTGTTTGATATGCGTTTGTTTTACATCTTTATTTGGTGGTGAATTGACTAGAATATCTGCAAAGTTCAATGTCTTATCTTTCGCAATCACTACTCGAGCATACGGTTTGTCAAGTAATAGAGAAGTCGCGCTGTAACGTTGCGCCAAAATATCCGCATCGATATTTTTCAAGGTCAAATTGTCCCATTTCACCAAATCTTTATTTTGCACTTGATCACGAATAATTAGTCGAGCGATGCCCGTATTACCCACGAACTTAACATCTAATTCTCCTTGATCACCTCGCACCACATCAAGTTTGCCGTCCAAATTAAACACACCTTTAATCACGTCAATATGGGCAAATCCATCAACATACGGTTGAAATTTTTCTAAATTTATAGTGTTGACGAAGATTTCAGATTGAGCGGTAAGTGGTGATAAACCTGCATTTCCTTTCATATGTAACGAACCAGTGTTGTTAATACCAGTGTTCAATTCAAATGGTAGTTTTGCACCAATGGTATTGCTTAATTCAGTGAGTTTTAATGACAATGGTTTAATGCTAATCGATAACGGTTTGGGTAAGGTTTTATCTTCAAGCATCGCCCCAAAATCTGTGAGTTCGACGCTATCAATTTTGATACCCCAAAACGCTTCACTACTTGTGTTGCCCGTTTCTTTTTCAGTGGCAACTTGTGCCGTGTCTTCGGGTAAAAGAGTTTGATAATTCAATTCACCATTTGGATTTAACCATGCTTTAAAATCAGCATTTTTTGCTTGAATCGTACCAATCGCTACGGTTTTCTTGTTTAAATTGAATACTAATTTTTTCAGATCTAGCGAAGGCAGTTTAAATAACAACGTATTTTGCGTTGTATCCAGAAGTTCAGCATTTTTTAACGAAATGCTTGCTGTTTGGATATTTTCAGTTTGTAGATTGAATACCAATTCACTGAACATGAGATTCGATAAATCAAATTGCGCTTGCCCTTTATTGAAACGTAGGGTGTTTAACGCGATATTTTTCAATTGAATGAGTTGTTTAATTCCGTCGTAACTTAGATTATCAAAGTCGATTGTTTGCACCGTGATTTTATGGTCATAACTTAACTTTGTTAGAGCGATATTTTTCAATTGTATGACCTGCGTCAAACTGTTGTAGTTCAAATCGTTTAGTGTAATTTTTTCAGCCGTTATTTTATTGTTGTCATAGCTCAAATTTGCCAGCGCAATTACGCCATTCTCAATAGCGATGGTTGGCGTTTTTTCGTTAAATGCGACGTGATAATTCGCCAACAAATCGCCTTTACCGTTTAATTTTATTTTTTTGTTTTCGGGAATCAATGAAAGTAGGTGTGATAAATCTATTTTTTGAAACGTAATTTTTCCATTTGAAGCTAGTTTTGAAAATTGAAAATCGCCGTTTAACTTCAATTCACCACCGTTTTGCCAATTTGCAACTAAATCAAATTTTGCAGACGTTGAATTGGTTGTGCTGAAATTGGTGAGTGTAAAAGTTAACGGAGTGATTTCTTCGTGAATTTTCTCGTCTTTAAATGAAAAATTACTTTGCATCACCGCAAAATTTTTAATAGTTAGCGGAAACATATCAATGTGTTTTTCGGGCAATGGCGCGTCTGATTTTGGCAAAAGCGCGGCGATATTTAATGTATTATTTTTTTGTTTTTCGAGTTTAAAAAATAATTTATTGAGTGTAATGTCATCAAAGATGAGACTTTTTGTTTTTATGGATTCTCGTAAATTAATTTGAATGGCTAGTTCTTCAAAACGAATCATTTGTGGAATTTCAAATTGCTTTAACTGTAATTGAAACGTGATTGGATTGAATTTCGCCTCGCTCAAATTAGCTTCCAAGCCAGTTTCTTTTTTAATCCACGTTGGTAAATTTCGTTGCAATAACGTTGGAACGAAATAAAAACCAGTTGCTAAATAACCACCAACTAATCCCGTTGGAATTAAAATTGCCAAAACGATTCTAGCAAGTCGATTCATCAAATTGCGCGTGATACCCTACATAGTTTAGGGGAGGTAAGCACGTCGGCGATAACCGACCTCTATCACGCATTTCCTGTTTTTAAGGCTTACTTGTTGCTGTCAATTTCATCTGCCGTACCGAATTTGTAGAGATTTCACGACTTATTTTTGTCGCAAAGATTGCCACATTTTTGAGATTTATGCACCAATACCAAAAGTCTTAACAAAGCTTTCTATTACGATGACTCGGATTTATGTAATTCACTATTAAAGAACTTTTTTGTAGTGTTGCAGTTGTGGACATTTTTTCCAAAATCGTTTCTATTGACTCGATAGAATGTCTTTTTTCGGAGATTGGGGTTTGTAAGAAAACTTTATTTTTCTCGAATTTAAGATGTTTCCTATTTTTTTAAACACTGTAGAACTATTTGGAATCATGATAAACCCTAACAAACTATCACCCCGCTTTTGTGTTGCACCAATGCTAGATTGGACTGATCAACATTGCCGTTATTTCCATCGCTTACTTTCTAAAAATGCACTTTTATACACAGAAATGGTCACAACGGGCGCATTAATTCACGGGAATACACAACGTTTTTTGCAATTCAATCAAGAAGAACATCCGGTCGCGTTGCAATTAGGTGGTAGCAATCCGCGTGATTTAGCCATTTGTACGCGAATGGCAGAAGAAACGGGTTACGACGAAGTTAATTTAAATGTCGGGTGTCCGAGCGACCGCGTGCAAAACGGACGTTTTGGTGCATGTTTAATGGCAGAGCCACAATTGGTTGGTGATTGTGTAGCAGCGATGCAGGCCAACGTTAAAATTCCCGTAACCGTTAAATCACGCATTGGAATCGATGATCGTGATTCTTATGAAGAATTAACACAGTTTATTGATACGGTCGCACAAGCTGGTTGCAATACATTTATTGTTCATGCACGAAAAGCGTGGTTAAAGGGATTATCCCCGAAAGAAAATCGAGAAGTTCCTCCATTGCGTTACGATGTTGTGTTTCAATTGAAAAAATATTTTCCTCAACTCGAAATCGTTATCAACGGAGGAATCACTACGCTAGAGCAATCGACTGAATTATTGAAGCACGTTGATGGTGTGATGTTAGGGCGTGAGGTGTATCAAAATCCGTATTTATTAGCAGAAGTGGATAGATTATTGTTTGGTGATGATGCGGCGATTAAATCAAGAGAGCAGGTTATCGTCGAATTATTGCCTTATATTCAAAAAAAATTAGCGTCAGAAGTGCGCTTGAATAGTGTGACTCGACACATATTAGGCTTATTTCATGGTGAATATGGTGCAAGATTATGGCGGCGATATTTGAGTGAAAATGCTTGCATGTCATATAGTAACGAGAAAGTTTTATTAGATGCGTTGGAGCTAACTCGAAAATAAATAAAAATAATTTAAAAAACTTTTTGACAAACTAAAAAAAATCGCTATAATTTTAAAACTCAGCTACGGCAACGCAGCTAAGATGAAACGAAAAGCTCTTTAAAAACGAAATCAAAATAATTTGTGTGGGTGCTTGTGTTGCACGAAAGTGATTATTAAATAATCGACACAAGACCTAACGTAAAAAGTAATTTATACGTTTAATTCTAGTCGAGCCAAAATTGGCAACTAATTTTATAGTTGCAAAATGATTTAAACTGAAGAGTTTGATCATGGCTCAGATTGAACGCTGGCGGTATGCTTAACACATGCAAGTCGAACGATGAGAAAGAGCTTGCTCTTTC
>JAQTOX010000051.1 GCA_028713055.1 Methylococcales bacterium
ATCGTGGCG
The DNA here is from genome assembly GCA_028713055.1 of Methylococcales bacterium. Classification (GTDB taxonomy): domain Bacteria; phylum Pseudomonadota; class Gammaproteobacteria; order Methylococcales; family Methylomonadaceae; genus UBA10906. The sequence continues at coordinate 10 of JAQTOX010000051.1, forward strand.
CATTTCCATTACACCTTAGTGCCAGCGTCTATCTTCATTTTGATGGCAGCAGGTTATTACTGGTTGCCTAAATGGACGGGTCACATGTACAACGAAAAAATCGGACAATTGCATTTTTGGTTGTCTACGATTTCGGTAAACGTTTTGTTTTTCCCACAACACTTTTTGGGATTAGCAGGCATGCCACGTCGTATTCCTGATTACGCAATTCAATTTGCGGATTGGAACATGATTTCAAGTATTGGTGGTTTCATTTTCGGCGCAAGCCAATTGTTGTTCCTTTGGATTGTGATTGACACGATTAAAGGCGGCACTGGTGAAAAAGTAAGCGACGAAGTTTGGGAAGATGCTCATAAACACGGTTTAGAATGGACGTTGCCATCACCTGTGCCTTATCACACTTTTTCTACACCACCTACTGTGATTCCTTGCGATCACGATTAAGGTCAAAATACTGAGGCGCGAGTTATCGCGTCTCCGTGTTGGATTGAATATGACGATAAAACAAAAAAATATCTTAACGGCAGTGGTGTTAATTGCTATTGCTACTACGATTTACGTTATGGCTGTCATTCAAGCGATTTCACGATGAACGACGATGTTGAAGTAAAAAATAAAAAGTTAGGACGCAAATTGGCGATTGTTGCCATTGCAATGTTTGGTTTTGGTTATGCGTTAGTACCACTGTATGACGTGCTGTGTGAATGGAAATGGATTGAACGTGATCGTCCAGATGCGATTAAAGCTATTCCTGAAACTGCTTATTCTATCGATGTGAATCGCAGCGTTAACGTGGAGTTTATTACCTCGTTGAACGAAAATACACCAATGGCTTTTAGTTCGGAAATGCCGCAATTACAAGTTCATCCAGGCGAATATCACACAGTGAATTTTTATGCTGAAAATAAAACGAATAAAACGATGGTTGCGCGAGCAATCCCCAGTTTTTCACCTGCTTTGACTAGCACTTATTTTGAGAAAGTAGAATGTTTTTGTTTTTCAGAACAAACTTTCGCGCCGCATGAAAAGAAAACGATGCCAATGCGTTTTGTAATTAACCCGAATTTACCGAAAGACTACAAAACGATCACGTTGTCCTACACTTTTTTTGATAACACTGAAACAGCTGTAAAAAAATAACAAGGGGAAGTTTATGTCAACAAGTAATACTACTTATTACATTCCGCATAAAGCGACATGGCCTGTGCTGGCAACTGCCGGTTTAGTGACCACGTTGGCGGGATTTGCAAATTATCTTAACGGCTCATCCATCGGTTCAACGCTGATGATTGCTGGGCTATCAATTTTCGTGGTGATGCTTGCCGGTTGGTTCACATTACAGGCGACTGAAAGTGAATCAGGGATGTACAATCACGGTGTCGGCGTATCTTATCGTATGGGCATGATGTGGTTTATTTTTTCTGAAATCATGTTTTTTGCGGTTTTCTTTGGCACGTTGTGGTACACCCGTAATTTATCTGTGCCTTGGTTAGGCGGTGCAGGTTCAAACGCCGCAACGCATGAATTATTATGGTCGGGCTTTACCGCGACGTGGCCAACAAATGGTCCTGGTAACGTTGGTGGTCATTTTGAACCGATGGGCGCGTTTGGTTTACCTTTGCTGAATACATTATTACTTTTAACCAGTGGTGTGACGTGTACTTGGGCGCATCACGGTTTGATTGCTAAAAATCGTAAACAATTGATTCAAGGTTTAGCAGCAACCGTTGGTTTAGGATTTTTGTTCGTACTTTGCCAAGCGATTGAATACCATGAAGCGTACACTGAAATGGGTTTGACTTTAGGCTCCGGTATTTACGGTTCAACATTCTTCATGTTGACCGGTTTTCACGGTTTTCACGTTTGCGTCGGTGCAATCATTTTGAGCGTAGTTTTATTCCGTAGCGCGAAAGGTCATTTCACACCAGAAAATCATTTCGCATTTGAAGCGGCAGCATGGTACTGGCATTTCGTGGACGTAGTTTGGTTGGGGTTATTTATTTTTGTCTATTTGATGTAAATCGAAAATTTACTTCCAAAAAAGCGTGGTCGATTTTTAGACCACGCTTTTTTTTTGTCAGACAGGTTAATTATTTCCTGGTGTAGATTGTGGCACGTGAGTCCTCGATCCAATTCCTGTTGGTTCGATTACTCCTGTTGCAACCAAAATCACCACAAAAATAAACAACGCCACTGATAAACTAATGCGGAACGTTAACGCTTTGAGCGTTTTTTGTGAATTGGCTTGATCTTTGTGTTTTACTAAATGAAATAACGCAGAACCTAAACTAGCAATAATCGCTACAAATGCAATGATAATGAGCGTTTTAATAAACATAAATTTTCGTGTCGTGAGAAAAGAAAGCCTATTTTCAATGATTTTGAGACAACAACACAACTTTAAGAGCAATACATGAATATAAAATTGAAGTGGGTATTTTCTTATTTAGGTTTATTTACGTTGTTTTTGAGTTTAGGGGCGTGGCAAGTCCAACGTGCCAATGAAAAACAACAATTTTTAGATCTCGAAGCCAAGCGAGCCAATGAATCAGTGCAATTAACGATTGAAATAACTGACGATGCAAAGGCATTACGATACAAACGGGCAAGCGTTGTTGGATATTACGACACATCAAAACAGTTTTTACTCGATAATCAAATTGATGGTGGAAAAGCAGGTTATTTTGTTTTCACACCATTTAAACTGCAAAATTCGAATAAAGCTATTTTGGTAAATCGTGGTTGGATTCCATTAGTAGAACCCCGTGCAGTTTTGCCAAATGTTGATTTTCATGCGGAAAGTGAAACAACTATAAACGGACGAATTAACACGTTTCCAAGCATTGGTTTGAAATTAGATGGTGCAAATCAACTATCCCAAACAAATCCAGCTGTCATTGGCGTTATCGACTCGAAAGTTTTAGCAATGTACACGGGTTATGAGTTGTTCAATTTTCAATTAGAATTAGATACGAATTCACCCAACGGTTTTAAACGTGAATGGGTGGCAGCGAAAATCATGCAGCCCGAACAACATTTAGGCTACGCGCTACAATGGTTTGGTTTAGCATTTGTGCTGACCATAATCTTTATTAAGGTAGGTTTGAAAAAAAATGACATCCCAACAACGTAAAAATAGGCAACTTATTATCGGAATTTTCGCCATGTCGATTATTCCCTTCAGCATCGCGTGGTTTTTGGCAAAAAATCCTGAATTATTAACGCCATCAGCAACCAATCATGGGCAGTTAATCACACCGATTATCACCACAGAACGCACTGATTTTAAAGGTTTCGACACCTTTTCGCAGGATAATTTAAAAGAACTTGACGCACATTGGTTGATTGTCAATGTAATTCCAAAAATTGATTGTGGTGAAACGTGTTTAGATGCAATCCACAAAAGTCGGCAATTACGTTTAATGTTGAATAAAGAATTAGTCCGAACTCGCCGAGCGGTCTTGGTGTTGGATTCTAATGTTTCACAAGACACCGCCTCGAATTGGTGGAAAGAAGATGGTGATTTATTGCGCCTAAAACCGAATGTAGCAGTCATTGAAAAACTCAACCTGCTTTATAATGGACAGATTCCCGAAGGTGCATTGTTACTGGTCGATCCGCTTGGCAATTTTATGATGCAATACGCGCCAAATTTTAATCCGTATGACGCAAAAAGTGATTTGATGCACCTTTTAAAAATTTCACAAATTGGTTAGTAAAAAATGTTTAGAAAAATAACAGGATTCGGCATCGTATTATCATTATTGATGCTGATTGGCGGCGAATGGATACGTTTATCGCCGATTGATTTTGGTGAATTTACTGCGTTGTACAAATCATTCCCACAAACCATGCCGATTGTGGTCACGGGCGAATTATTGTTAATCAATTGTTTTTTTTGGTTATTGTTCGCGTTGTATTTGCGTTTGAATCCAAAAGTGATTTTGTCATCTCAACCGCAAAGCCGTTTGTTTGTGCAAGTCGCATTGGTGGTTTTATTTATTCAGGTGCTTTTGGGTGATTGGACAACGGCGAATCACGCCGCGTTAGCGTGTCGAGGTTTTCCACAATGCAACGGGACGTGGTTGCCTGCATTGAATTATGAAAATGCACTAAATTTATTTTATGGTTTGCAAAATCATTACAGCGGCACAGTCGCTTACGACGCGCAAATTACACTTGCGTGGTTACATCGTGCGGGTGCGTTATTGTGTTTCGTGATTTTGAGTGGTATTACGTTTCAGGCGACTTCTGCACCGTCGAAAACGTTACGCAAAGCAGGTTTGTGGTTAAGCGGACTGTTATTCTTACAAATCAGTTTGAGTATTCTCACCGTTAAATTTAATTTGCCGTGGTGGATGGCTGTTATTCATGCGACATTGGCGGTATTGCTAATGTTGCCGTTGATTGCGATTCATTTTTATAGCAAATACGATTTTCCCTCTTTACCCGAAACAGAAGTCGAAACAACGGTATTACCCGTTGGCGAAACTGCTGCGGATTCGTTATATGGTCGTTTAAAATCTCAACTGCAACGCACGCGAAATGGTTTAGGTGGCGTATTTTCAACACTGTCATTATCAAAAACGATTAACGACGATTTACTTGGGGAAATCGAAGCGAATTTATTGATGGCGGATGTGGGAGTTGAAGCGACGAGCGCGATCATTTCTAAATTAAACGAACGAGTCACACGTTCAGAACTCAAAGATAGTGCCGCGTTAGAAGCAATCTTGAAAGAAGAATTATTAGAAATTCTACGTCCATGTAGCATCAATTTAACAATTCCAAAACAAGACAAACCGTTTGTTATTTTAGTTGTCGGGGTGAATGGTGCCGGTAAAACTACGACGATTGGCAAATTGGCGAACCGTTTAAAAATGCAAGGTCATAGCGTAATGCTTGCAGCTGGCGATACTTTTAGAGCGGCGGCCGTTGAACAATTGCAAACATGGGGCGAACGTAATCACATTCACGTTGTCGCGCAACACACTGGTGCAGATTCGGCTTCAGTAATTTTCGACGCTATTCAATCCGCACAAGCGAAAGGTATCGATGTTTTGATTGCGGATACGGCAGGACGTTTGCAAACGAAATCGAACTTGATGGATGAGTTGAAAAAAGTAAAACGCATTATGGCAAAACTTGATGACACCGCACCGCATGAAGTGTTGTTAGTCTTGGACGCAGGTACAGGACAAAATGCGGTTTCACAAACCAAGTTATTCAATGAAGCCGTGACTCTGACAGGATTGACGCTGACAAAACTAGATGGCACCGCAAAAGGCGGCGTAATTTTCGCATTGGCTAAACAATTTGGTGTACCGATTCGTTTTATTGGGATTGGTGAAAGCATTGATGATTTACAAGATTTCGATGCCGAAAAATTCGTTAATGCTTTGTTTATTAAAGATTAAACGATCATGTTAAAGTTCGACAGTGTGAGTATGCGTTACCCTGAAGTCGGTGACGTGTTGCGAAATGTCAGTTTTCATTTAGAAAAAAGCGAAATTGCTTTTTTGACGGGACATTCGGGTGCAGGAAAAAGTACGTTGTTCAAACTGATTGCGATGATGGAGCGGGGGAATCGTGGGCAAATCACCTTTAGCGATTACAAATTAAGCCGTGTGAAGTCTAACCAAATTCCGTTTATTCGCCGCAAAATGGGCTTGATTTTTCAGGATTATAAATTGCTAAACGACCGCACAGTATTTGATAACGTGGCATTACCGTTGATTATTATGGGTTATAGCTATAACGAAATTTCGCGGCGGGTGCGAGCGGCGTTGGATAAGGTTGGTTTACTTGGTAAAGAAAAAAAATATCCACTCACATTATCAGGTGGTGAACAGCAACGGGTTGGGATTGCACGCGCTGTTGTAAATAAACCGTTAATGATTTTAGCTGACGAACCTACAGGAAACTTAGATCCCGAACTATCAGCAGAAATCATGCACTTATTTGAACAATTCAAACAAATTGGTGTAACCGTTTTAATTGCCTCACACGATATTTCACTTATTTCACAACTGAATCATCGAGTGTTAAAACTTGATCATGGTCAATTGGTTGCGGGTGGTGAATCATGAGTCATGAATCTAAGTACACGCCAAAATATAAAAACAATAATCGCGTTATCGAAGCGAAACAAAATACGAAACAAACGTCACACATCGGTGGTGATTTTTCGGATAAACTGCGGGCGTATCGAGATTTGCATGCTCACGCTTTATTTTCGAGTTTGGGACGTTTAGTTGCTTCGCGTCTGAATGCAGTTTTGACCATTATCGTGCTGTCAATTTCGATTTCGTTAGCATGTGGATTTTATTTACTGGTCGAAAATGTCCAGCAATTAACGTCCGATTTAGAAAGTAGCAATCAAATTTCGTTGTTTTTGCGTGATGATGTTTCATTGGCGAGTGCAAATCGATTGGCAAATGGTATTAAATTAGATCCCAGCGTTCAAACTGTGAAAGTTATTACCAAAGAACAGGCACTGAAAGAATTTGAAGATTTTAGTGGTTTTGGAGAGGCGGTTCGGGCGTTAGAAAAAAATCCATTGCCGATTGTATTGCAAGTCATTCCGAAAAATTCGCTCGAAGAAGGGCAAAATATCGAAACATTAGTTGAAAATTTTAAACAAGCAGGTGAAGTTGATTTTGCTCAACTCGATATGCAATGGGTAAAACGGTTACAACTCATGATTCAAGTCGCGCAAGTATCCGTGGCGTTACTTGGCGTTTTATTGAGTTTGGCGGTGTTATTTATCACTGGAAACACGATTCGTCTCGAATTACATAATCGCAAAGACGAAATTGTCATTGCGAAATTAGTGGGTGCGACGAATAGCTTTGTTCAACGTCCATTTTTATATAGCGGTTTTTGGATTGGCTTTTTTTCGGGAATTAGCGCGTGGTTTATTGTTACGATTATGATGTTGATTTTGAAGCAGCCTGTCGAAAAATTATCCATGCTTTATCACAGCAGTTTTCATTTACTGTTTATGGGATTTTTTGAAACGCTCGCCCTGATTTTTATTTCGTCAGCGTTAGGTATTGTGGGTTCTTGGGTGGTGGTTCAATTGCAATTGAAACAGTTGAAAGTGTAGCGATTACTTTTCACCAACCAACGTTTCAACACGAAAACTCCCAGTACCATTCTCGCCTAAAATTTTTGCTAGCCAAGGCAACACCGTTTGCATTGTTGCCGCTAAGTTCCATGGAGGATTGATAACAATCATGCCACTTGCATTCATACCGCGTCCTGAATTATCTGTGTTAATTCCCAATTCAAACAATGCGATATTTGGAATACCACTTTTTTGTAACGCTGTTTCTAACGTCTGATTACGTCCACGCTCAATCACTGGGTACCACAGTGCGTAAGTTCCCGTTGCAAAACGTTTGTGCATTTGAATTAGCGTTCTCACCACGTCCGCATAATCACTTTTCATTTCATACGACGGATCAATTAACACTAAGCCACGTCGTTCAATTGGTGGTAATAAACCGAGACTATTTTTTAATCCATCAGCATGTTCAATTTGAATACGTTTATCTTGTTTCATCGTCGTTTTTAACAAACCGACTTCAGTAGAATGCAACTCAAATAAATGCAATCTATCTTTCGTGCGAAGCAATTGTTTAATCAAAAGCGGCGAACCCGCATACGTTTTGAATTGTCCATTTGCATTAAAACGTTTTTGTAAATTGACATAATTCGCCACACTCGATGGTAAATCGTCACGCTGCCATAATTGAGTAATACCCGTATCAAACTCGTGCGTTTTCAAAGCGAAATCACTGTCCAGTGCATATTTTCCAGCACCTGCATGCGTATCAATCACACAAAACGGTTTTTCTTTTTGTGCTAAATATCCGAGTATTTCCAGCAATACGATGTGTTTCAAAACATCGGCAAAATTCCCAGCGTGAAAAGCGTGACGATAACTTAGCATCTGTTACTCGCCAATCGTCACAAGCCAACCACCTTCACCGTTACACTTTTCGGATTTGGTTGTCGCTTTAATATTGATTCGAGCGGTGGTATTTTTTAATTCAGCCGGTAATTTACCCGTAACACGATACAAATCACCTTTAGTCTCAGTGGTAATAGCGACCGGATGAGATTTTACATTGACCTCAATTTGTTCTGGTTTTTGAACGTTAAACGCGGTGAATGAAAATTCAGATTCAGGAGCAACCGTCGCCAAATGTTCGGGTTGAAATTTATCAAAACGGGCTTTTTCACACGTTGTCGAACTGCCACCACCGCCCATACTTCCGCCTGTGTGCATACTGTGATCAATCGCATAACTACTTGTAGCGAATAATAAAGTCGCTAAACCTAATGCTATTTTTTGCATGGGTACATCCTCATTATTTTTATTTTCTGGTGGTTTTGTGAGATTGAAATTCTGCCGAACTTCGGCGACAAGTATAAATTCAAATGAGCGATGGCGCGAGGCGATTTTCAAGAATTTGTAATCGTTCTGGTGTACCAATATCCATCCAAAATCCCTCGAATAATTGTCCCGTAACGCGCATTTCTGACATAGATGAACGTAATAACGGCGCGAGTTTGGTGCTATTTTTTGGCGCGGTGCTAAACAACTTTGGTGAGTAAATACCTATACCACTGAACGTGTAAAAATTATCGCTATCGAAAGGAGGAGTTACTTTAAGACGACCATCAGAACAAAGTAAAAAATCACCCGTTGGATGATGTTCTGGATTTGGTACCAAAACCAAATGGGCCAAATCAACGGGCTGTTTGTGAAGTTCAGCAAACGGAAAATCGGTAGCAATATCGCCATTGACAACTAAAAACGGTGCATCCTTCATCAAAGGCAAGGCATGAATAATTCCCCCCGCTGTTTCCAAACCATTTTCACCTTCGGACGAATAAACAATCGTCGCGCCAAATTGTGAACCATCGCCCAATGTGGTTTCGATTTGCTTGCCTAAATATGCATGATTGATAACCAACTCAGTGAACCCCGCTGTGACTAATTGTTCAATCGTGCGTTCAATCAGTGATTTTCCTGCTGCCTGTAATAGTGGTTTGGGTGTGGAATTTGTCAATGGACGCATCCGTTCACCGCGTCCTGCTGCTAGAATCATAGCCTGCATGATAATTAACCAATTCTGAAATAATCAACAGCATTCGAAAGGTCAGCGGCTTGATTTTTCAAATTTTTTGACGTTGCTGCCGACTGTTCAACCAAAATTGCATTTTGTTGTGTCATCTCTTCCATTTCCAAAATGGAGCGATTTGCTTGTCCAATACCCATACTCTGCTCATTCGATGCCACATTTATTTGCCCAATCATTTTTGTTACGGTACGAATCGATTCGACAATATCTTCCATCGTGTGACCCGCATCGATTACTAATTTGCTACCGTCTTCTATTTTTTCAACTGAATCGTTAATCAAGGTTTTAATTTCACCAGCCGCTGCGGCGGCTCGTTGTGCCAAACTCCGTACCTCCGTTGCGACCACCGCAAAACCGCGCCCTTGTTCACCAGCGCGCGCCGCTTCAACTGCCGCATTCAACGCTAAAATATTGGTTTGGAACGAAATGCCGTCAATCACCGAAATTATATCCACGACCTTACGTGACGATTCTCGAATATCTTCCATTGTGTTAACTACACGACCAATCACGTTCACACCTCGCGTTGCTATATCCGACGCGCCAATGACAAAGTCATTTGCGTTATTCGCATTTTCGGTATTTGCTTCAACAGTCGAGGTCAATTCGTGCATACTTGCGGCTGTTAATTCAATTGCAGAGGCTTGTTGATTGGTTCGATCCGCTAAATTGCCACTACTTACCGCAATTTCTTTCGAGCTGTCATTAACACTGTGGGTGATACGTTTAATTTGTTCAACAATATCAGTCAGTTTATAAACAGTATTGATGGCGTTATTTTTAATGTTCTCAAATTCGCCCGTATATTGGTTTGAAATCGTGCGCGACAAATCGCCACGTGACAGTGCATCAAAAATCTCGGCAATATCGCCATAACTTTTTTCACACGTTCCAAGTAATAAATTCAAACCTTCTGCCAATTGCTTGAAAAATCCTTCGGCATTTGTAGCTTTTATACGCCCATGAAAATTACCTGTTGTCGCATCGGCAACAATTTGTGAAATTTGTTTTTCTAACGCCAATTCAATTGTGCGGTCATTCCACTGCGTCGCACGACCGATATAAATCCCGCGTTCGTCATAAATTGACACTAATGTAGCTTGAATTTTTTTACCACCTAAATTTAAATCTACGGTTTTAGAACCTTTAAATGTTTCACGAAATACAACGCAGTCTTCATCAGTTTCCAAATAATCACTGATATGTTTACCTATCATACTTTCGGCAGTGTAATCCTTGAATCGACGGGATAACTCGTCTGCCATATCGTTCCACAATTTCAAACCCGCTTTATTAAAATAAACCAATTCACGTTGTGTATTCGATAATGTGACTGGCATCGTTACTTCGTCCAATGCCATTTTGATACGCAACGTTTCATTAGCGCGACGCTTATCTTCTGCTGCTTCGAAACCAAATTTGATACTCATCATTTTGAGAGCTTGAATCATACGACCAAGTTCATTTTTAGAGAATTCCTCGATGTTAATTCTCTCACCATTTGTCGCCTGTTCAATCAATTTCGTACTAAGTGCAATGGGTTTAAGAATACTGATTAACGTGGCTATTGACCAGGCAAGTAATAAAGATGCCATAGCGATGCCAATTAAAATCACTGATCTCATGAATTGTCCCGTCACATTGACTGAAATGGCTTTTCCTTCGTCAATATGTTTCTCAAGTTCAACTTGATTAAACACAATTAATTTTTCAATATCCTCGATAAACGTTCTATCCAGTCCTCTCACTAGCGCATCAGCTGTCATAATGCTGGCGATATTATCGGGCTGATATGATTTAAGAGCATTGTGGTATTTTGTCATTAACTCGGCATGGTTTTTAAGCGCAACTTCAGGCAAAGTAACAATTTCTTTTTCAGGTATACCCGCCACCAAAGAGCTTAATACTTGCAGATTTTTATTAACTTTTTCGCCTTGTTCTTCAAACGATTGAGAGTATTTAGCCAATGCAATTGGATCTTGACCGCGTAGTAGGATGTTTTTAAATTCTTGAATTTCTGTTTTGAAATCGAGTTGCACAGTGCGAGATAAATTTATGCCTTTTACATGTTCATCTAAATCACTAATATTAGCCTCGTTTGCAGACTTAATAATGCCTAAACCATAAGCACCATAGCCACCAATAATCGCAATTGATAATAATGACGTAGAAACTAATGCAATCAGTTTCGTTTTGATAGAAATATTGGTGAATGTTCGATGAACAGCAAAGATTAAATTTGGCGTAAGCACTTCGCCCGCATCAAGTTTGATGTTGCTACGTCCGGCAAGCATTTCACGATATAACTTTGCCGCACTGGAAATTTCATTGGCGGATGGTTTATTTCTAACGGATAAATAACCAACGGTTCTCCCATTTTCATGTAGTGGCATGATATTGGCGCGAACCCAATAAAAACCACCGTCTTTTGTCTGATTTTTGACAATGCCTGTCCATGAATTGCCCATTTTCAGCGTTTTCCACAAATCTGCAAACGCCGCTTTTGGCATATCGGGATGACGTAAAATGTTATGTGGCGCACCAATGAGTTCTTTTTTTGAATAACCACCGATGCGAATAAAATCATCGTTAATGAAAGTGATAACTCCTTTCAAATCGGTTTTAGAAACAATTAAATCGGTGTCGGTTAAAACGTATTCTTGGTTCGTAGACATATTTTAATTTTCAGTTAACGGTTAAAATTTGGCTTTAAAAACACACATTAGACAAGGGTGATTCTATCACGCTGTGTTATTAAAATAGCATCGAAGTAGTATCCAATGATTGTTGGTTATACGTATTTTTTGTAGTTAAACAGCTTAAGGTTTTTATGAACAACCAGCGTCCTGTTGTCGTTTCATTTTCTGGTCATGACCCGTGCGGTGGTGCAGGGATTCAGGCTGATATAGAAGTAATTAGTAGCCATTATTGTCACGCTGCGAGCATTATCACTTGTTTAACAGAGCAAGATACTCGAAATGCAGCAGAAATCGTGCCGCAAAATCCTGACAATATTATTCGGCAAGCTAAAATGTTGTTACATGACTTGCCCGTCCATGCGTTTAAAATTGGGCTAATTGGTCATATCGATACGGTGCAAGTAATTTATGACATTGTTCGTCGTCATCCGTTGATTCCAGTGATTTTAGATCCAATTTTAGCGGCAGGAGGTGGAACGGATTTAGCAAATGACGATTTGATTGATTCGATGCAAAAACTGTTGTTGCCTTTAACGACCGTTTTAACACCAAATTGCCAAGAGGCACGGCGTTTAACAGGTGTAGAGAATGTTAATGTGTGCGGTGAACGTTTATTGGAATATGGCTGTGAATATATTTTGGTGACAGGCGCGGATGAAGCGACTGAAAGTGTTACAAATTATTTGTTTCATCATAATCATCGCGACAATTACACTTGGTCAAGATTACCATCGAGTTATCATGGGTCTGGTTGTACGTTAGCAGCGAGTATTGCCGCATTGTTTGCACATGGCGTTCCGCCTTTACAAGCAATTAGTGATGCTCAAGAATACACGTGGAACAGTTTGCGATCAGCGTACAAGACTGGGGCAGGGCAATTAAACCCGAATCGTTTTTTTTGGAGAGATGAGTAAATGTTGATGCCAAAACGTGGGCTTTATGCGATTACACCTGACGGAAAAACGGCGGCTGAAATTTTGAAATTTACGGAGGCTGTTTTGAAAGGTGGGGCGTGTGTGGTGCAGTATCGGGAGAAAAGTTTAAATGATGTATCAAATTTAGCAAAAAATTTACTCAAACTTTGCCATAGTTACAATGTACCGTTGATCATTAACGATAATGTAGAACTTGCCGAAAGGATTGAGGCAGACGGAGTACATTTAGGAAAAAATGACGGTTCGGTTTTGAATGCACGAAAACGCTTGGGCGAATCGGCGATTATTGGCGTGTCGTGTTATAACTTATTGGAACGCGCGATTGAAGCCGAAAAACAGGGGGCAAATTATGTAGCATTTGGACGATTTTTCACTTCAAATTCAAAACCATTTGCTGCACCCGCCGAAATCGGCACATTAACTGCTGCGAAAAGAGTTTTAGCATTGCCGATTGTAGCGATTGGTGGGATTTTGCCTGAAAATGGTGCGTCGTTATTAAACGCTGGCGCAGATTTACTGGCGGTAATTGGGGGATTGGTAACGGCTGATTCTGAGCGTGCCGCACAAAATTATGACGCATTATTTTCACAAGGTGATTACTGAAAAATGCGACATATCACAAAAAAATTTTTTCTTACATTGATTTTGGGGTTTGTTATGACACAGCAAAACGCTCTCGCGCTTGAAACCGTTGAGATTCCAGCGACTTCTTCACATAAATACTCTGTGATTTGGCTGCACGGTTTAGGGGCAGACGGACATGATTTTGAAAACATTGTGCCAGAATTACATTTGATTGATTCGACAAGTGTTCACTTTATTTTTCCGCATGCACCCATTCAAAAAATTACTATTAACCACGGAGCTGAAATGCGTGCGTGGTACGACATTTTGAGCATGAATGAATTAAATCGAGAAGTTGATTTTGCCGGTATTGAACGTTCAGCAAAACTCATTGACCAACTCATTCAAAAAGAAATTAACAGTGGTATTCCATCAAAAAATATTTTGTTAGTTGGATTTTCACAAGGCGGTGTTTTAGCGTTGCATACTGGATTGCGTTTTAATCAACCATTGGCTGGAATTATTGCATTATCGGCGTATTTACCGACATTGGACAGTTTGAAAACGCAACGTTCTGAAGCAAACAATCACACTCCAATTTTTATGGCACACGGTATTATTGATTCAGTTGTGGCAATTGAAATGGGTAAAGCTGCATTTGATGGTTTAAAAACAATGGGCTATTCGATTCAGTGGCACGATTACGTTATGGAACATAGTTTATGTGTTGAAGAAATTGAACACATTGCGGGGTTTGTAAACACGGTTTTTAAATGAGTTTGTTTGCGATCGAAAATTTAAGCATCCGATTTGGTGACACACTTGTCGTCGATAACATTAGTTTTGAAATTCATGCCGGAGAAACTTTTGCATTAGTTGGCGAATCAGGTTCAGGGAAATCGATGACCGCTTTGGCAGCGTTAAATTTATTGCCTTATAACGCTAATGTTCAAAGCGATTTGATGCGTTTGCAAAGCGAAAATTTATCGCAACTTTCTGAAAAAAATTGGTGCAAAATTCGCGGAAGACGGCTCTCAATTATTTTTCAAGACCCAATTGCATCACTAAATCCAGTGATGACGATTGGTCAGCAAATTGCCGAAGTGCTGACATTACATTTTGAACTTTCAAAAATAGAACTTAAACAGCGCGTCGTTGAACTTTTGCAGCAAGTCGAATTACCCAACGCGGTGCAACGTGTTAAAGATTATCCGCATCAACTTTCTGGTGGACAACGTCAGCGCGTGATGATTGCACTTGCACTTGCTGGAAAACCTGATTTGTTGATTGCTGACGAACCGACCACCGCATTAGATGTCACAATTCAAGCACAAATTTTAGAACTCCTCAAAAACATTCAAGCACAAACAGGGATGGCGTTGTGGTTGATTAGCCATGATTTGGCGTTGGTGGCGAATATTGCTCAACGTGTCGCGGTAATGCAAAACGGCAAAATTGTTGAAACGGGTGATGCAAAAAATCTATTTCAAAATCCCCAACATCCTTACTCGCAAAAATTAGTTGCGGCATTGCCGTCGATGCGAAGTTGTGAAAATAAAGAAATCACCGTTAAACCAGCACTATTAACAGTTCAAAATTTTCACTGCCACTATCCCATTCGTAAAGGAATTTTAAAGCGTGTAGTGGATTATGTGCGGGCAGTTGATGGCGTAAGTTTTTCGTTGCAACAGGGAAAAACATTGGCGTTGGTGGGTGAATCAGGATGTGGTAAAACTACACTGGGTAAAGCATTATTGCATTTAATTCCCTCGAGTAGCGGTGAAGTGTTTTTAGACGGAATCGCGTTGCATTCTTTGACTGGCGAAGTTTTACGCCAACAACGTGCCGCAATTCAAATTGTGTTTCAGGATCCGTTTTCGTCAATGAATCCAAGAATGTTAGTCGGTGAGATTATCGCCGAAGGCTTACGCGCTTTGCATTCCAAAATGTCTGCAACAGAACGTGAAACGCGGGTACGGAATTTGTTGTTGCGAGTCGAATTGCCTGAAGAAGCGATGTATCGTTATCCACATGAATTTTCAGGTGGACAACGTCAACGAATTTGTATTGCTAGAGCCTTAGCCGTTGAACCTAAAGTGATTATTTGTGACGAACCCACCAGTGCGTTAGATGTTTCAGTACAAGCACAAATTATTCAGTTGTTAAAAACGTTGCAAAAAGAGCAGGGGATGAGTTATTTGTTTATTACTCATGATTTAGGTGTCGTGGCAGAAATCGCTGATGATGTGCTGGTGATGTACAAAGGGAAAATTGTAGAGCAAGGTGCAGTGGCACAGGTGTTAATGCAACCACAACATCCGTATACACAAAAGTTATTGGCAGCCGTACCGAAGTTTTAAACACAAAAAAAGCAGGTCAAAGCCTGCTTTTCAATTTAAACCCAAATGAAAAATTAAACTGTAATTTGAGCAATTGCAGATTTTGCCAACGTTGATAAACCTTCACCGCCATGATTGTTTAAATGCTCAACAATCATTTGACGCATTCGCAATTCCCAGTTGCGCGAAATGTGATTTCTCACCCCTTCTGCGGCTATTGTTTTATCTGGGTCAGCGTTAAAAAAATTGCTGATGTCGTTTGCCATTTTAATCAATGTATCGATATTTGAACTCATAAATTTACTCTGTAAATCGTTGTTGAAGAATTCCATTAGGTTGTAAAACTAAAACTTAGAAAACGACAAATCTTGCTGTTCCCGTTAGCGAATATGTTTTGTAGTTATCAAGTTGTCCAGTGTTAAAACTTGGAATGACCGAAAACTTATGTTGCGTTAAAAATCCCTGTGTTTTTATGGCGAATTTTAGCTTTTTATCAAGATTCACTTTAGGTATCAATACAGAAAATGATGTTGAACCCGTATCCACTGCCATTGATGTAGTTACACTGACTAACGTGCCTATCTCAGTGTCCACAGTTCTAATTTCTTTACCTGTAAAACTAAGAACATCTTTTGCATTTTTATAGCTGAAATGTGCTTTACCGTCTATGCCTGTCGTAGTGTAGCTAATTTGAAGGTTACTACCTTTTAAATCATAAGAATTGGGTTGTATGTTACTCGAATCATAGGTTGTGACTAGCACAGGAGCATTTTGGGTTGATTCTGAAAAACCTATCATTGGCAACGCTAATAATCCGATAAAAATTGCAATTTTTTTATTAATCATTTGATATACCTAAAAGTTGAATTGTAGTTAAAGTTCGGCAAATCGTTGTGAATGACTGTAAATCACGCAAGAGTTATCTCGCGCAAAACCAATTAAAGTTAAACCAGATTCTTGTGCTAATCGAATGGCTAATGCCGTCGGGGCTGAAATTGCCGCTAAAATTGTTACGCCCACGGCGGTGGCTTTTTGCACCATTTCGTAACTCGCGCGACTGGTCGTAATCATAAAACCCGCGCCAAAATCCGTATTCCGTTTGAGCAGTGAACCAATCAACTTATCCAGCGCATTATGTCGCCCAACATCTTCGCGTAATTCGACAATCCCATTTTCAGGTGCAACCCACGCCACAGCATGAATTGCACCCGTTAATTGATTGAGTTTTTGATGCTGAGACAAATTTTGCAACGCACTCGTCAATTGTGCGGCGGTAATTTTCAAATCACCCGATACGGAACGCGGCGGTTTAATTGCTTGTTTTAACGTCGTCGCACCACACAAACCACAACCCGTGCGACCTGTTAAATTTCGTCCTTTGTCAGCAAGACATTGAAAACGTGCTTCGGGAATTTTTAGCTGAACTTCGATGCCGTTTGAACGTTGATACACTTTCACCGATTCCAATTCAGCCGCATTAGCAATAATGCCTTCTGTCAAACTAAAACCTAGCGCAAAATCTTCTAAATTTGTTGGTGTTGCAAGCATCACGACGTGCGAAACGCCGTTATACATCAAAACAACTGGCACTTCTTCGGCGACAAAATCATCGACAGTTGAGCATTCACCATTTTTCCAACGCTCGACCGGAACGGACTGGTAACTTGACCAGCCCAATTCTAATACCGATGCTAAAAATTCGTCGTTAGCCATGTGCGGCTTGCGCCAACAAATCGAGCTGGTTTTCAGTGAAAGCTCGATAACCTTTTTGCCATTCGGAATGTTGGTTCACTTTCGTGACTTGCACGGCGGTGACTTTATATTCAGG